>NZ_FPBI01000028.1:0-71967 GCF_900116595.1 Mesorhizobium sp. YR577
CGGCACGATTGCGCGTCAGGGGCGCCATGACGATGCGATTGGAAAGGGTGAGTGAGCCCAGGATGTAGGGCTCGAACAGCGTAGGGTTGGTCATGTTTCACCTATGTTGTCGCCGCCGCAGCGGGATCAGTTATCGAAATTTACCGATGTTCAGACGACCGTGCGGTACCGCTCGGCTGGATGCTGGTTGCCATAGTTCGGAAGCATGGCCTGGCGGGCGGCCTGAAGCGCCTCCCACTGCCCGGCATCGGGAAGCGGCGGGATGGTCACCGGTTCGCGGCGGTCGAAGCCGACCAGCGCGGCATCCACCAGATCTTCCACCTCCATCACGTTGGAGAGCGTGTTGACGTCGGCACCGGCGCGTTCCCATATCTCGGTTCTCGTCGTGGCGGGAAGCACGGCCTGGACGTAAACGCCCTTCGGTCCGAGCTCGAGGCTGAGCCCCTGCGACAGGAACAGCACGAAGGCCTTGGTCGCGCCGTAGACCGTCATGCCGAACTCCGGCGCCAGGCCGACCACGGAGCCGATATTGACGATCGCCCCTTCGCCCGCCTTCGCAAGTCGCGGGGCGATGGCGCTGGCAAGCCGCAGAAGTGCGGTCGTGTTGAGCGCAACGAGCCGCGCTACGTTATCGGTGCTCTGCTCGATGAAGCTTCCTCCGATGGCCGTACCGGCATTGTTGACGAGGATTCCGATGCGAGCGTCGTCGCGCAGCCGCGTCTCTACCGTTGCAAGCTCGGCAGGCTGCGTAAGATCTGCCTGGATGATATCGATCGCCACGCCGCTTTCGTTGCGGAGACGGGCCGCGAGCGTCTCCATGCGTCCCTTGTCGCGAGCGACCAGCACCAGGTCGTGGCCGCGGCGGGCAAAGCGCTCGGCATAGGTGGCACCGATGCCGGTGGAGGCGCCGGTGATGAGGACTGACGGAATGGTGGCCATGGGATTGTTCTCTTCTTTGATGAAACCTATATTCATGATAACCATCATGATTGATGTCAAATATGATAACCATCATGATTGTCAATGGTCCCGGCGGAGTATTTTGAAATGAAAGTCAGTCGAGAACAGATGGCGGAGAACCGTTGCCGGATTCTGGATGAGGCCAGCCGGCTGTTCCGCGACAAGGGGTTCGATGCGGTCAGCGTGGCGGAGGTGATGAAAGCCGCCGGCCTCACCCATGGCGGCTTCTATGGCCATTTCGACTCCAAGGACGACCTGATAGCGCAGACCCTCACCCATGTCCTCTCCGCAGACTCAGGCGGAGGGGGTGACTTTCGCGCTTATGTGGATGCCTATCTTGCGCCCCGCCATCGCGATAACGCCGCGGGTGGTTGCCCGACAGCTGGGCTTGCCGCGGCCATCCGCCATCAGAACCCGGCTGCGCGCTCAGCCATGACGGAAGGCCTTCGATCGCAGATCGACCGCATCAGCGCATCGCTGCCGGAGATGAGCCCGGCGGGCAGACGCCGCGCGGCGGTCGGAACCTGGGCGGCGATGGTGGGAGCCGTGATCCTCGCCCGGGCGATCGATGATCCAGCGCTTTCGGATGAAGTGCTGGAACAGACACGTGCCTGGGTCGATGTTGGGATCAGCCAAGTGCCAGCCAGCTAGGTGGCTCTGTCTTGTGCCCAACGACGCCCGAATCCGGTCTGGAGATCACGATGTCTACCGCACGGCGAATCGTGATCGAAAGAGCTAATGGGAGAGGAAACGTTCTGCCCGACTGTCGAGACTAAACACTAGGCCGGTAGCAAAGGGATGCGATGAACGGCGGTGCCGATGCTCCCCGCCCGCTGCCTTCGCCTCGACAAGGTACGGGACAATACGGCGCGTTTGAATCTGAGCCGTGTCAGTGGATAGCCAGCGGGCTCCGCTGCCAAACGCACTTGTTGAATTAAGCAACTAGTCATATATGGAATAATACGGGAATATAAGTATCGTATTTGGATAATTGTAATGGGATCGCCGAAATCAAAGTCCGCCCTCGAAAGGCTTGGACACGACGTCCGCGGCGCTCGTTTGCGGCGCGGCATCGCCGTCGCCGATCTGGCGGTACGCGCGGGCACGTCACCAAGCACCGTAGCACGTCTTGAAAAGGGGGATCCCGGTGTCGGGATCGGCACGCTCGCAGATATCCTGGTCGTGCTTGGTCTGGTCGACCGGCTGGCCGACCTGATCGACATCCGCAAGGACGATCTGGGTCTGGCGTTGACCACCGAACGCCAGCCGCGTCGCGGGCGGTCTTTTGCGACCACACTGCGCAGGCAGAAGGCGAAGGGTAAGACGGCACAGGATGATCCGGATGTCATCGATCCGGAGGGTACACCATTTTGATGCCCGACTTCAACGCCCATGTCGTTCTCGGTGAGAGTCTGACACCTGTTGGTCAACTGCGTTTCACGCAGGCTGGGCCGCGCCAGTTCTCGACCTTTGCCTATGATCCTGCCTGGATCGACAATCCCCGCGCCTTTGCCGTGCAGCCGACCCTTCCCCTTGAAGCTGGGCCATTTCACACATCCGGCCAGTCCAGAAACGTGCGCGACGCACTGGCGGGTGTCTTCGCCGACGCAGCGCCGGATAGTTGGGGCCGCAGGCTTCTCGAACGCACCTATGGCAACGGCCTTTCCGAGTTCGAGTATTTGACGCTGTCCGATGACACTTGCCGGCAGGGGGCTCTACGGTTTCTCGACGATACAGGGCAGATCATCCGGGGTGGCGCGGTCGATGCCGTGCCACGCCTGGTCGATCTGGAAGCGCTCACCGCCATCGCGCGGGCCTATGAGCAGGGCAAGGAGATTTCCGCCCAAGAGATGCAGGCGCTCGCCGGCGCGGGCGGTTCCGGCGGCGCACGTCCCAAGGCCAATGTCCGGGACGGCGAGACGCTCTGGCTTGCCAAGTTCACATCGGTCCACGACCAGCAACCGATCGAATGCGTCGAGGTTGCCACGCTCCGCCTCGCCCGGGCCTGTGGCATCCGCACTCCGGAAGTGAGGCTGGAACTCGCCGCCACGCCATTCCCGGTCGCGCTGATCCAGCGGTTCGACCGGCGCGGGACCGCACGTATTCCTTACATCTCGGCTCGCACTGCCGTTGGCAAGACCGGGACAGAACTCGGTTCCTATACGGAGATCATCGACTTCATGCGGGCAAAGGCCGCTGATCCGCAGGCCGATTTCCGCGAACTCTTCCTACGCCTGATCTTCACGATCCTTGTATCGAATAAGGACGACCACCTGAAGAACCACGGCTTTCTTTATGTGGGAGCCGGTCGCTGGCGGCTGTCTCCGGTTTTCGATGTGAACCCCGCGCCTGATCGCAGTCCACATCTCGAAACGGCGATACTGGAAGGTGGCGTGCACGACCGGTCGATCCGTCTGGCACTGGAAGCCTGCGAGTTTTTCGAGATCGACGAAGAAGACGCTCGTAGGATGATCTGCGAGACGGCGCAGCGCATTTCTGTGGAATGGCGAGATGCGCTTCGACAGGTGGGCGTCTCCGGGGCATTGGCCCGCCAATATGAATCGGCCTTCATCAACGATCAGACTGAGATAGCCCTGGCTATTTAAACGCCATATATGAACGATATCGTCGGATAAATCGCCATATATGACATATTTGGTTAAAGCCAGAACATGATCTGTGTTAGCTCTGATTATCACGCATCTCACATGCGCAATAATTCCCTAATCCGCCTGATCTTTCTCAATCCGCAACCCCACGGCACTTGCCCATTCCAGCGGCGAGCATGCTGTGGCCAACTTCTTTTCGTTGTCGATGGACCAGAGTTTTGACCTGCAATGTGCTCATGTGGCTGGCCAGATTTTAGATACCGCTCGCGCTCATCAGCCGGGTTTCGAAGACGTCGCTATCGCAGCCATAGTTCAAGTGCATAAGCTGACGGTTTTGACTCGAAACCTCCGGCATTTCGAACCTCTGGGAGTCCGAGCAATCGATCCGTTCGTCACGCTGCCCGAATTGTAGGAGGCAGGGGAGGGCTTCTTCCATAGGCCGCTGGCCTTGTCAGATTGACGAAACCGATCGCGGCGACGTTGATATTTGCGCGTCATTTCGGCCGAGGCATGGCGGAGTTGCCTTGGACTTAGCGTTCGTTAGATGACCGTGCGTTCGACAGAGAACTGGAGCACGTGGCGCCCGATCTGCGCTGGCGCGAATGGATTTTGTGTGTTGAGGCGGTGATCTTTGCCGCGGCCAAACCCGTGTCGCGAGAGGTGCTGGCGCGTATTGTCGGCAAGACCTGCAAGCTCGACCTCATCATCGACGATATTCGCGAGGAATTGCGTGGTCGAGCCTACGAGTTAGTTTCCATCGCCGGTGGCTGGCTGCATTGGACCACAAAGCAATTTGGCGACGTCATCCGCACTGCTCGGCGACGGCTGAATCAGGCCTGGAGATGACGATGACGTTAACCGCACGATCCACGGTGACTGTGGATATGCGCAAGCGGGGCGCGGCCGCATCCGAGGCACCTGGGCGGCAATCGGCCCGTCGCCCGACTAGCCAGGCAAAGGATAGGTACTACGATTGCCGGAGTAGGAGGCGAGCGGTCGTGCGCACCCTGCGGACCTGCCTCAAGGTAATGGGCTCACACGGCTGCTGCTGAGTGAACGGATCCTGGAACCCGATCCGCGAACGCTGCGCGGGTCATTCCACGGCGTCGCCAATCATTGAGACGGCACCAATCGCGGTTGTTTCCTAGGCTCAAGCATCCATAGTTAGGTTGGCACCGCCTCTACAACGCTGAACCTCGTGCCGGTCGGAACAACGCGCGTCAGACGGAAGCCTGCTACGGCGAAGAGCGCGGCAAACTCGTCGCGCGTGCGCTCCTGACCGCCTGGTGACACGAGCATGTTGAGGTCGCTGAATTTTGCATCTGAGAACTCGTTGGGCGGCGCGATCACTCGCTCTAGTACCAGCAACTTGGCTTCCGGCTTGATCGGGCGTCGACAGATTTTCAAGATCGCGCTCGACTCGGCGTCGTCCCAGTCGTGCAGAATCGCTTTGAGTATGTAGGCATCGCCACCGGCAGGGATTGCCTCAAAAAAGCTGCCCACCACCACTTCGCATCTATCCGCGACCCCTGCAGCACCTGTTCCGCGCGAACAACAACATGCGGCTGATCGAACAGAATGCCGCTCATGGTGGGGTGGGCTGCGAGAACTTGAGCAAGCACCGCCCCTTGACCGCCACCGATATCCACGATCCGATTGAAAGACGAAAAGTCGTAGCTCGAAACGATGGCTTCGACGATCCCACGTGATATTCCGGTCATCGCGCGATCGAAGATCGCTCCCTCTTCGGAGTGCTGCGCGCGATAGTTCCAGACATCGGTCCCATGAACGTGGGAGAAGGCTTTCTCGCCGGTCTGCACGCTGTGCAGAACTCTGCCTACGGTCCCACGGGATCGGAGGCGCCCGATCGAAGGCATTCGCCCAAAGGCGTCAGAGAAAAGCTGGTCGTTAGTTTCATGGAATACCCCGACGGCCGCGAGCGCGAAGGACTCGATAGAGTGAGCGAGGATGGGAGTCCGTCGCGGCGGCGAGATCTTCACTTGTTCGCGGCCCGTCCTTCAGGACGTCCGCGATCCCGAGCGTCGCGACAACGTGGATTGCCTGGGAAACCTGATAGCCATTGACCAGGCGCATGAGCTCGGCGGACGGATACGACGCAACCATTAGATCCTTCCCTAGACACCCCCGCCCCGCTTTAACCTACTGGCTAGAGATGAAACCTGCCAGTCTATTGCAACCGGGATACCTGGGCGTCGGCGAGATCGACGGCCGGCGCGTCGTACCCACGGCTTGGCACTCAAAAGCCATTCTCCGGATACTGATGCATGGGGCGAGTGCGCATTCGAGATTATCGTCATCATGCGCCCCAGCTGCGTTCCAGTACCGCAAGCCAGTTTTTGTGGGCGATCTTCGCCAGTGCCTCGCCGTTGTAACCTGCGATGCGCAGCGCACCGAACAGACGTGGCAGGCCGGAGGCATCTCCGATCTTCTTCGAGATCAACGTGCCGTCGAAATCCGAACCCAGCGCAACATGGTCGATACCTACCCGTTCGACCAGATAGTCGACGTGGCGCACCATGACCGAAATATCCATCTCGGGATCAGCCTTGCCTTCGGGGTGGAGGAATTTGACGCCGAAGTTCAGCCCGATCAATCCGCCTGTGTCGCGAATGGCATCGAGCTGCCTGTCGGTCGCGTTGCGGCTATGCGGGCAGATCACGAAGGCGTTGGAATGCGAAGCAACGAGCGGCGCATCCGAGATTTTCGCGACATCCCAGAAGCCGGCGTCGTTCATATGCGAAAGGTCCACCATGATCTTCAGCCGGTTGCACAGCCGGACCAGATCGCGCCCGGCCTCGGTCAATCCCGGGCCGATGTCCGGGCTATGGCCAAAGCGGAAGGGCACGCCGTGCGCGAAGATGTTCGGGCGGCTCCAGACCGGGCCGAGCGTGCGCAGGCCAGCGGCATGGAGCACGTGGATGAGATCAAGATCCGGCCCTGCCGCCTCGATCCCCTCGATGTGTAAGACCGCGGCAAAGCTGTCGTTCTCCATGGCAGCGCGGATTTCGCCGACCGAGCGGCAGACGGTGAACGCGTCCTCCGATTGCGCCTCGATCCCACGCAGGAGAGCCGCCTGCGCGATTGTCTGATCGAGAGCCGACTGGCGCTCGACGCGCGGCAGATCGCCATTGGCATCCGGCCCCGTCCCGGGCGAGGGAACGTACACGGCGCAAAGCCCGCCTGCCAGTCCACCTTGCCGCGCGCGGGGAAGGTCGATATGCATACGCTCCTGACCGCTCAGGAAGCGCGTCTCCGCGCCATCGCGCCCCTCGTGCATCAGGCGCGCCAGGATATCGTTGTGCCCGTCGAACACTGGAACGCGGACCAGGTCCCCGGTCATGTTTTCTTCTGTCAAAGCGTCACCTCGTAGATCGTCTCATGGGTGGCGACGAAAGCCTTGCCATCAGGCGTCACCCAGCCGCGGAACATGCCCGGCGTATTGTAGGGCGCGGCGATCTCGCCTTCCGCACCGACCGCCACCAGCCCCGCACCGATGTGATGGGGAGCAAGATCGTGGTTCACGACGCCGTCCGCAGCGGTCGCGAGGTCCTGCTTCAGATAGGCAACGCGGGAGGCGATTTCATGCCCCACGACATAGCGGATGAAGTACTCACCCTTGCCGGTGCCCGACACGGCGCAGACGCCGTCTCGCGCATAGGTGCCGGCGCCGATCACCGGACTATCGCCGACGCGCCCGTCGGGCTTGTTGTTGTAGCCGCCCGTCGAGGTCGCCGCAGCAAGATGCCCCGCCGCATCGAGCGCCACCGCGCCGACCGTGCCATGCTTCTCGTTCTCCGTCCCCTCGGTGCCTGCCGCCGCATGTGTCTTCATTGCCGCCAGGGCCTCGACACGCTTTTGCGTGGTGAAATAGGATTGCGGCTCGACCGCGAGGCCCTTCGCCTCGGCGAAGCGGTCGGCAGCGTCGGCGACCAGGAAGACGGCGCTACCATCTTCCATCAGCGCGCGCGCCGCCTTCACCGGGTTACGGATCGCGCGCGAAGTGCCAATCGCGCCCGCCTCGAGTGTTGCCCCATCCATGATCGAGGCATCCAGTTCATGTATGCCATGCTCGTTGAGCGCAGCACCGTGGCCTGCATTGAAGTGCGCGCTGTCCTCCATCACGACGACCGCAGCCTCAACCGCATCAAGCGCGGGGCCGCCGGCCTTAAGCACCGCATAGCCCGCTCGCAGCGCTGCCGCCAAATCATGCCGCGCACCCTCCCATTCTTCCGGGGTCATGCTGTTTTCCGGCATCACGCCGCAGCCGCCATGAATTGCCAGTGCGATTTTCGTCATTTCCTGCTCCGATCCGGCATCGCCCGGGTATCACGACTGGGCGGATTTTGTCAGTTGAACGCGATATCGCCGATCACCCGCACCCGCACGCGCCGTGCGCCGCCCGGCAGATAGGCGATCGGGATATCCTCGACTTCGAGCGTCTTGAGGCTGGCGCGGTTGGCGCCCGACTCGACGGCAGCGTCCTGCGCTTCGGCTTCGGCCCTTGCAAGCGCCTCGTCGCGGCTCAGGCCCGAAAACACCTGATCGATCTCACCCGAGACCTGTGCCATCGCCGCGCCCAGCGCATTCGCGACGCCCGCATTCGCGACGCGGAGCACTTCCGAGGCCCCGGCAATCTTTTCGGGGATCAGGAAAGCGCCGCCGCCCACCGCGATCAGCGGCACGTCCTCGGCGGACGTCTTCATCTGGTCGAAGCTGTCGGCGACCATGTCGCGGATGCGGGCAAGGCTCGCCTTGACGAGAGCGGGATCGAGCCCTTTGACAAGATCCTTGTCGCCCATATCGATCAGTCCCGCCGCGACCGCGACATCCGAAGTGGTCAGCGTGCTGCCGCCAAAGACGCGGGCTTCGGTCAGGATGCGATAGCCTACCGAGCGCGGACCGATCGTGCCGGTTTCCGGATCGATGATCGTGCCTCCGCCCAGGGCAACCGGCAGCAGGTCCGGCATGCGGAACAATGTGCGCACGCCGCCGATATGAACGATGTTGTTGGCCTCGCGCGGGAAACCGCCGACAAGGCAGCCGATATCCGAGGTTGTGCCGCCGACATCGACGACCATCGCGTCCGTCAGCCCCGTCAGGAAAGCCGCGCCGCGCATCGAGTTTGTCGGGCCGGAGGCAAAGCTGTGCACCGGGTTCGCCGCCGCCACATCGGCGAGGGCAACCGTGCCGTCGTTCTGCGTCAGATAGAATGGCGCGGTAACGCCTGCCTCGCGAAGGGCGCCCGAGAAGGCCTGCACCGTCGTCTTGCCGAGCGATTGCAGCGCCGCGTTCAGAAGCGCGACGTTTTCTCGCTCCAGAAGCCCGATCCGGCCGAGCGTATGCGACAGCGTGATCTTCGCGTCCGGGATCACGGACCGGACGATCTCTGCCGCCCTGACCTCGCATTCGGTGGTCAGCGGCGAAAACACCGCCGAGATCGCGATCGAGCTGATGCCCGCATCGCGGATCTTAATCGCGGCTTCGCGGATCTCGTCGGGGATCATCGGAACAAGCGGACTGCCATCATATTCATGGCCGCCATGCACCATGAAGACGAGCGGATCGACTGCGCTGCGCAGAGCATCCGGCCAGTCGCACATCGGCGGCAGCGACGCGCCCGTGGGCAGCGCGATGCGGATTGCGGCGACGCGCTCCAGGCGCGCGCGCTCGACGACGGCGTTGGTGAAGTGCGTCGTGCCGATCATAACCGCGTCAATGGGGCGGGCACCTGGCCCGACATGGCCTGAGACGTGACCAAGCGCCGCTTTCACGCCCGACATCACGTCCTGCGTGGTCGGAACCTTGATCGAGGCAATAATTTTTTCGCCGTCGATCAGGACGGCATCCGTATTGGTGCCGCCAACGTCAATACCGATGCGTTTCATGGGAATACCGATTTGAAGTCAATGTCATAACCGAAAGCCCTGGGGCCGACGGCCGCTATACCGGCGGGAGAGGTCAGGATTTTCGGCGCAGGCAGTGCCACGACCGTGACGCGCTGGCCGTAACGCACCGATTCCGTACCGATCGCGCTGCCTGAAATGGTATCAAGCAGGCAGAGCAGGTCTGGCGTCATCGCGACAGGCAGACCATCGCGGAAAGCGATCGCCCATTCGTTCTGGAAGGCGAGTTCCATGCGTGCGCCCTTGTCGGCGTCGATACCCTCGATCGCTGCGTGCCCCCGCAGGAAGCCGCCCGTGGTTTCGCGGGCGACGTCGACCACTTTGCCGCGGAACAGCTGCTTGCCGCCCTCATGGTCGAGGACGACCTGCACCGGGTCAGCGTGGCGGGCGCGCGCCTCGATCACGGCCCGGCCAAGTTCGGTCGCCTTGGTGACGGTGTAGTGAATGCCCCATTCCTTCACCTCGCGGCCGGTGCGCGGCGCCTTGCAGGTGGCGGCCGTGGAACCGACCTCCGTGCAGACCTTGCGCGAGATACGCTCCATCCACTTCCACGAGGCAGCGCGCGTCACGATCACCTCGTTGTCACGCACATCGACCAGCGAAAGCGGGAACATCGGCAGGTTGCCGATGGCAAATGAGGTCATCTGCGCCTCGGGATAAGCGCGGCCCATGGCATCGGCGTTGACGACCGGGCGGCCAAGCATGGCGGCGGCAAGAAAGGACGACAGCGCATTCGAGCCGCCGATCTCGACACTCATGATGGCGCGGAAGGGTTTGCCCAGGTAGTCCTCCATCACCTCGACCGCGCGGGCGAGATGGGCTGGATTGCCCAGACGCTCCTGGCCGACCAGCGGCGCGCCCATCTTCGAGACGACCGCAACCATGTCGTCGTCGTCCAGCGCCATCGGATCCATCAGCTGAACGCGCCGGCCTTCGGCATAAAGCCGGCGCAGGTTCAGCGTCGAGAGATAGGGATTGCCACCGCCGCCCGTTCCCAGAATCCACGCGCCGGTGGCGAGCGGGTCGATGTTTTCTTCGGAGAATTCCTGAAGCATGCGTCACCTTCGGCAATAGAGCGTTTCCGCTCAAACCGGAACCGCGGAAGCGCTCTATCTGTTGTTTGCACGCAATTCCGGACACAAAACCGCGACGCGATTCTGCAGGAATTGCTCTCGCTGACCCGACCCCGCCGGGATCAGGGTTTCATGGTTCTGACGCGAGGATCAGTTCGCGTTGCAGTCCCACCAGAAGTTGGAGAAGTTCAGGTCCCAGCTTTGCATCGGGACGAACGCATAGCCCTGCAGGCATTTGTTCGCCGCATAACGACGGTTTGGCGAGACGGCCCACACATCGGGCTGCAGGTCGGATATCTTCGCTTGAAGCTCCTTGTAGGTGGCATTCTGCGCGCTGACGTCGGTCGTCGCGCGCGTCTTGTCGATAAGCGCGTCGATTGCGGGATCCTGCAGCCATTCCATCGACATCCAGGTACCCGATGCCTTGGAGTGATATTGGTTGTAGAATATCGAATCCGGCGAGGGATAAGTTGGCGAGATGTTGACCTGTGTCGAAGCAGGCGTCGTTTCGGGCTTCGAGGACAGTTCCACGATGCGGTTCCATGGCTCGGGCTTGATGTCGAGCGTGATGCCGATCTGCTCGAGATTGGCCTGCATCAGCAGGGCCACTTCCGCCTCGAAGGCGAGCGAGGCGACATAGCTGTTCACCAGAGTGATCTCCTGCCCGGCATATTTGGACTTCGCCAGTTCTTCCTTGGCCTTTTCGAGATCAAAGACACCCGGCTGAATGTCACCGTTGTGTGCATCCTTGAAGGCCGTCGACAGCGGCCCGTTCATGTCGAAGCCCGGATAGATCACTTCCTGGATCGTCTTGTAGTCCGTCGCATAGGCAATGGCGCGACGCACATGAACATCATCCGTCGGATAGACCTTGGTGTTCAGCTTGATCACGAAGCCGCCCGCCGTGCGGGCCTGGATGAGCTTGTAGCCGGCCATCTTGCCGATCGATTCATAGGTGTCGTTGCCCAGTCCGTGCGAGGAGAGGCCAAGTTCGCCCTTGTCGGCCAGTGCCTTCACCGTGGCGTCGTCGCTTGTCTGGACGAAGCGCACCTCGTCGATCGGCTTGCCCTTGTTCCAGCCGAGGAAGTAGTCGGGGTTGCGGTCGATGATCATGTCGGCCGAGCGGTTGTAGCTGACGAGCTTGTAGGGCCCAGAGCCCGCAGATTGCTCGCCGACATAGGCCTCACCCCATTTGTCATCGGGCTTGGCATTGGCCGTGATCAGCTTCTCGTTCAGCGCCATCATCAGCGGCGTAACAGCCATGAAAGGCGAGAACTGACGGTCGAGCTTCATGACGACAGTCGCATCGTCAGGCGCGGTGACATTGTCCGGCTGCAGTAGGCCGACGATCAGGTTCGACGGGCCCTTGTTGATACCGAGCAGGCGTCGGATCGACCAGACGAGGTCCGCAGCCTTGACCGGCGTGCCATCCTGGAACTTCGCGTCGTCGCGCAGATGGAAGGTGTAGGTCTGGCCATCGTCCGAGATATCCCACGACTTCGCCAGATGCGGCACGATCTCGCCCGAAGGGCTCACCGTCGTCAGGCCGTCATACATGTTCACGATGGCCATGTAGCCCGTGTAGTCGGTCACCTTCGCCGGATCGAGCGAGCTGAAGATCTGCATCGTGTTGACGATCACCGACACTTTGTCGTCGGCCCTGGCTGCACCTGAAGTCAGTGACAGGGCCATTGCCGTGCCGAGCGCAAGGGCTGTAAGTCGCGCATTGTTGGAACGTAGCTTCATTCAAGTTCTCCTCTGTTATGCGGGAATTTCCCCGCTCGTGTTCACGCAGCCTCCCGCGCGGGGACGGGCAGCGGCGAATAGGTGAGGTCCGGGTAGCCGAAGGCCGCGGGGCCTACGACGTCGAGCGCAGCCGCAGTGCGCAGCAGGTCGTGGCAGGGGATGGCGATCACGGCCACGCGCTGGCCATAGCGAAGCACTTCGGTTGTGATCGGATAGCCCGTGTCGACATCAAGCAAGACGATCAGATCGGGCACCGTGACCTCGACCTTGCCGTCCCGGCGGAAGATCAGGAATTCGTTCTGGATCGCCACGGCCGCAGTCTGGCCGGCGCAATCGCCGAAGCCCGAAAGTTCCATGTCGCCCACGGCAAAGCCGCCGCGCAGATGGCGCTTCAGATCGGTGATCTTGCCGTCGAAGATACGCCGTCCGCCCTCAAGCGCACAGACCGCCGCGATCGGATCTTCCTGCGCCTTGCGCGCACGGATCACCGCCTCGCCGAGCGCAATCGCCTTGGTGTAGCTTTTCGGAATGCCGTACTGGTGGACGTAATGCGCCTGCATCGGTGCCGTCGCCAGCATCGCGCCGCCACCCTGGGCGACGACGCAGGCCCGTGCCATGCGCTCGTGCCAGACCTCCGATACGGCATGGCTGAAGATGACCGCATTGCCGTGCAGGTCGCACATGACCGATGGCGTCGAGCTGTGACCATAGATCGAGAAGGTCGTCATCTGCATTTCGGGAAAGGCGCGCCCCATCCCGTCGCAATCAAGGATCGGCAGCCCGCCGAGTGCCGCGGTCACCAGCGGGTTCATCGAATTCGAACCGCCAATTTCCTCGCAGACGATCACGTCGATCGGGGTGCGGATCAGTTCTTCCATGGCGCGCAGGCAGCGCAGGCCTTCGCGGCCCTCGCGGATGCGCTCCACCCCCACGACAGGGGCTCCGATGCCGCCGATCGACATGCACAGCGCATCCCCCTCGATGCGGTCGGTTGCGAGGATCTTCATCTCGTAACCGGCCTTCATCGCCTCAAGCGCCAGAAGCTTGCCCTGATAGGGATTGCCGCCACCGCCGGTGCCGAGGATGCCCGCGCCGATCTCCAGCGTGTCGAGATCCTCGCGCGTCAGCGTGCGCAGGGCTGCTTCGTCGTATTTCAGCTTGCGCACCTCAGCCATGATGGCCTCCCATTTCTCCGACGACTTTGACGTGAATGCGCGTGGCGTTGCCCGGCAGGTAAGCAAGCGGCATGTCCTCGCGTTCGATGACTTCGAGCGTTTGGGCAAATGCGCCGGCGGCAATCGCCTTTTCCCGGGCCTCGGCCTCGGCTTCGGCAAGCGCACTTTCGCGCGTGCGTCCGTCGACTAGCGAGAAAACGCGGTCCGTCTCGCCGCTGATCTGCGCGATGGCAGCACCCACGGCGTTTGCCACGGCGAAATTTTCCGGACGGATCACCTCGAGGTCGCCGATGCGGTCGGGCATCAGTATGGAGCCGCCGCCCACCGCGATCACCGGCACCGGCGTTGAGGAAATGCGGCAGCGCTCGACGCAGGCTTCGAGCATCGCATCGATCTTCGCCACTGCCGCGTCGACCAGCCCCTTGTCGAGATTGGCGACCAGCGCCTTGTCACCAATATCGGCCTTTCCGGCTGCCACGGCGATATCGGTCGCCGTCAGCGTCGTGCCGCCAAAGCACAGCGCCTCATCGCGAACCCGGTAGCCCACGGATTTCGGGCCGACGGTGACGCCGTTTTCGCCCTTCGTCACGAGCGAGCCGCCGCCGAGGCCGATCGAGAAGACGTCGGGCATGCGGAAATTGGTGCGCACGCCGCCGATGTCGACCGTCGTCGAAGCCTGGCGCGGAAAGCCGTGCGACAGCGATCCCACATCGGAGGTCGTACCGCCGACATCGACGACGACGGCATCCTTGAGTCCGGTCAGAAAGGCTGCGCCGCGCATAGAGTTCGTCGGTCCCGAGGCGAAGGTCAGCACCGGGAAGGCGCGCACGACGTCGGCGGCCATCAGCGTGCCGTCGTTCTGCGTGATGTAGAACGGGCATGTGATCTGCGCTGCCGCCAAGGCCATGCCGAAGGCCGCGACGGTGCGATCGGCCAGAGACAACAGGCTCGCATTCATGATTGCGGCACTTTCGCGTGGAAGCAGCCCGTGACGGCCGATATCCTTCGACATCACGACCGGCAACCCGGGGCAGTGCTGCTCCAGGATCGCTTTGGCGCGGAGTTCCATCGCGTCATTGATGCCGCTGAAGACGCAGGTGACTGCGGCAGCCTTCAGGCCCTTGGCGCGGATATCGCCTGCAATTCGGACGATGGCATCCTGGTCGAGTGGTGAAAGCTCGCGCCCGTCGAATTCATAGCCGCCCTTTACCTGGTAGCCGTGATTGCCGACGATCTCGCGCAGATCGTCGGGCCAGTCGACCATCGGCGGCAGGCTCGCGCCGGAGGGCAGGCCTAGACGGATCGCCGCGACTTCATCCATGTGGCGCCGCTCGATCACCGCATTGGTGAAATGCGTCGTGCCGATCATCACCGCTGCGATCCGCGCCCGGTCGATGCCTGAAGCCGCGATTACCGCCTCGAGCGCCTCGATCACGCCCGAAGTCACATCCTCGGTCGTCGAGGCTTTGACACCCGCCAGAACCGTTTTTCCCTGCAGCACGACGGCGTCCGTATTGGTGCCGCCGACGTCAATTCCAACGCGATACAAGTCAGGCTTCTCCTCGATCAATCTGTGGTCTTCACGAGGAAACGCATGCGCTCCTCCTCGGTCACTACGGGCTTCAGGCGTTCCTCCACGTCGGTGACGACGGGGATCGCAGCGATCAGCGCGCGCGTGTAGGGGTGTTTGGGTTGGGCAAAGACCTCCGCTGTCGGTCCGTCCTCGACGATCTCGCCGCGCAGCATGATCGCGATGCGCGAGCAGAAATTTCGCATTAGCGAGAGGTCGTGCGAGATCATCAGATAGGTCAGGCCGAGATCCTTGCGCAGCTGCAGCAGCAACTCGATCACGGTTTTCTGCACTGACACGTCGAGCGCTGCAGTGGGCTCGTCCAGGATCAGGATCTTCGGCTCGGCAGCGAGCGCTCGGGCAATGGCCACGCGCTGCTTCTGCCCGCCCGAAAGCTCGTGCGGGTATTTCGCCAGATAGGACTGCGGCAACCGGACAAGATCCAGCAGCTCCCTCATCCGGGCCTCCCGTGTTGCACCATTCATGCCGATGGATTTCAGCGGCAGGACAAGCGTCTGTTTGACAGTGCGCTTCGGGTTCAGCGAGGTGCCGGGATTCTGGTAGACGATCTGGGTCAGTCTTTTGCCACGGCCCGGTGCGGGAGCATCGATGGTGACGCGGCCCGAGGTCGGGCGAGACAGGTCCATGATTATCCGCGCCACCGAGGTCTTGCCCGAGCCGGACTCGCCCGCAAGGCCGAAAATCTCGCCCTCGCGCAGCGTCAGATTGACGTCGCGCACCGCATGGAAGCCGTCACGCCGGCCGTAGATCTTGTTCAGCCCTTCGACCGTCACGATAGGTGCCCGGTCGCTTTGCGGCAGGTCGATCACGCGCGGACCGTAAAGCGGCGGCACCGCTTCAAGGAGCGCCTGGGTATAGGCCTCTTTCGGGCTGTGCAGAATCTCAGTGCAGGGGCCGGTTTCCACGATATCGCCGTGATGCATGACCACCACCCGATCCGCGACCTTCCGCACGACGCCGAGGTTGTGGGTGATCATCAGAAGAGCCATGTTCTCCTCGATCACCAGTTGGTTGATGAGGTTCAGGATCTCGTCCTGCGTGGTCACGTCGAGGGCGGTGCCCGGCTCGTCGGCGATCAGCAGCTTCGGCTGGTGCAGCAGCGCAAGCCCGATCAGCACCCGCTGGCGCATCCCGCCGGACAGTTCGGACGGGTAGGCGTTCATCACACGCTCGCTGTCAGCGAGCTGGACCCGGCGCAGCACGGCCGCGATACGGACGCGGCGATCCGCCTTGGACGAGGCCAAGCCACTGCGCTTGTCGGCGAAGCGCATCACGTCATCCAGGTGCGTGCCGATTCTGAACACCGGATTGAAGGACGAAAGCGGGTCCTGCATGATCAGCGAGAAGGCCGTGCCCTTGAGCGCCTCGCGCTCTGCCCGCGTCATGGTCAGCACGTCGCGCCCGGCAAATGCAATCGAGCCAGAGCTGATCACGGCATTTTTCGGCAATGTGCCGATAATCGCCTTGGCCGTCACCGATTTTCCCGACCCGGTCTCACCGATCAGCGCGACACGCTCGCCCGCCGCAACCGTGAAGCCCACATTGCGCAACACCTGACGGGTGCGGCCATAGGCGGTGAAAGACACGCTGAGGTTTTCAACCTTCAGAAGAGGTTCGGTCATGGCTCAGCTCTCGACGTCGAACATGTCGCGCAGGCCATCGCCCAGCAGATTGAACCCGAGCGTGACGTAGAGGACCGCGGCACCGGGGCACAGAACCTCCCACCAGAAATCGGGCATGAACTGTCGCCCGTCGGCAACCATGGAGCCAAGATCGGGGGTCGGTGGCTTCACGCCGAACCCGAGGAAGCTGAGCGTCGCCCCCAACAGGATCACGAAGGCCGCATCGAGCGTCGTCTTCACCGAAATTACCGCGACGCAGTTCGGCAAGATCTCGCGAAATAGGATGTGCACCGGTCCCGCGCCTGCGAGACGAGCAGCTTCGATGTAGTCCTCGGAGGCGATCGACTTGGAGACCGTGTAGATCAGCCGCGCGTGCCATGTCCACCACAGCAGCGTGATCGCGATCATTGCATTCGTCAGCGTGGGTTCGAGCAGGTTCGACACCGCCAGCGCCATCACGAGAGGCGGCATCGCCAGCATGACATTCGTCAGGCCGGAGATGATCTTCTCGGCCCAGTCCCCGAAATAGCCCGCAATCAAGCCGAGCACCGCGCCGACGGGCACCGAAATGCCAAGCACGCCGATCACGAGGAGAAGCGATACCCGCAGACCGAAGATCGTGCGCGAGAAGATGTCGCGGCCAACCTTGTCCGTGCCGAACCAATGCGCCAGATCCGGCGGCATGTGCCGGGCTTTGAAGTCGACGACCGCGCCCGCATGTTTCGGATAGGGCGTCAGCCACGGCGCAAAGACCGCCAGACCGACCACCGAGATCAGAATCAGTGCGCCGATCACCGCAGTCGGATTGCGGCTGAAGCGATACCACATCATGTAACCGGCGCTCGGGCCCCGATCGGATGCGTCGAGCATTTTCATGTCGGCCATCAGCGTGCCTCCTTGCGGCGCAAGCGTGGGTCGATGATCGAGATCAGGACGTCCACGATCAGATTCGCAACGATGAAGAATAGGCCGGCGACCAGCACGACGGCGGTGACCGCATTCAAATCCTTCTGCAGGATTGCGTTCAGCCCGTAGGAGGCGAAACCGCCCCAGGAGAAGATCATCTCGATCACGAAGGCGTTGCCGATCAGCGAGGCGAATTCCAGGCCCATGATCGTCAGCGGCGCGATCGACGAGAGCTTCAGCAGATAGCGGAAAATGATGACGCGTTCCGGCACGCCGAAGCTTTGCAGCGTCAGCACGTGATCCTTGCGCATGTTCTCTATCATAGAGGAACGTGTAATCCGGGTGATCTGTCCGATCCCCGCCATCGACAGCGCGAAGGCCGGCAGCGCGAGGTGTTGCAGAGCGTTCAGCACCACGTCGAAACGTCCTGCCAGCAGCCCGTCGATCAAAAGGAAACCTGTCGGTCCGCCCCGCCAGCCCAGCGAGTGATCCAGCCGGCCGATAATCGGCCAATCAGGAAGACAACGGGCGGCCAGCAATTGCAGGGAGATCGCGAACAGGAAGCTCGGGATCGTCACCCCGGTCAGGGAGAGGATGCGGCCGATATGGTCGAAGGCGCGATTGCGGTAGCGCGCCGTGATGACGCCGAGCGGTATGGCTACTGCGAACATGAAGATGACGGAGACGAGCACCAGCTCGACGGTCGCCGGCACCGTCTGGGCAAGGTCAACCACCACTGGGCGCTGCGAGACTAGGGACATTCCCAGATCGCCGTGCAGTGCCTTGCGCACATAGTCTAGGTATTGGATGATCAGCGGGCTATCTAAGCCCATATGTGACTGCAGCGCATCGACCTGCTCCTGCGTCGCCGCCGGGCCGAGTGCCATGCGGGCGGGGTCGCCTGGCACGACGCGCGCCAGCAGGAAAATCATCATGGACAGGGCGATCATGACCAGCACGAAGGTGCCGAGCCGGGTCAGAATCGCGACCAACGGGTTTTGCTGCGTCAGGGGAGAATTCCTTGTGCATCAGCTGCGTTGGACGCAACCTTCTCCCTCTACTCCCTGGTCGGCAACCGCCCAAAGGTATAGTTTTTTGCAATAATGGTATAGGTTTGTGCGTGCTTTTGCCCTAACCAGCTGCCATGAGCCTATTGCTGACACGCCCGCATCTTCGTCGCCGCATTACCCGTGAAACCGCAGGCGTAATCTTCCTGCGTGCTCCCGCAGGTGCGGGAAAGACCGTCGCACTGGGTATGATTGCCGAAGACCTGGGCAAGCATATCTGCAGCTTGCAGCAGCCGCGCATCGATGACGTACAGGACGGCTGGCTTCTCTGGGACGTGCCGGTGTCGGCGAGATCAGCGCGGCTTTCCGCTCAGGTCCTGGACACCGCAGGACATATCCTACTCGCCTGCCGTCCGGATCAGCGCATCAGCGGATTGGCAAGACAGATCTTGCATCGCGGCTCTGCCACCTTCGGTGCCCAGGACATGACCTTCACCGAGGATGAGTTGCACGACCTGCCCTCCGAACAGGCACGCCGCCTGCTTCATGGATATGCGGGTTGGCCGGCCTTTCTCCCGCTTACAGCCCGCCCGGACGAAAGGGTGTGCATCGATTATCTGCGCGAAACCTTCCTCAGCCACCTCGCTCCCGGACAGACAACCGCATTGTCGATCTGGCTCGAAGCCCCGTCACCCGCCGGAGACTGGGTGGGGACGCTGCCGCCCTTTCTCACCGAAGCTCCGGGAAAGCATCCGGAACTGGTGCGGCTGCTGACGGTTGCGACACGCGAACGCCTGGCGACCTTCGAGGCCGAAGGCGCCGTGATCGAAGTCGCGTTGGCGCTCGAGCGCGCGGGACGATCGCTTGCCGCCATGGCGCTGCTGCTTGACCACGGGCACGAAACCCATGCGGCCCAGATCCTCGAACGCGCCCATGGCCGGGAGCTGCTCTACCGAAGCAGCCTTGGCGCGTTTCAGGAGATCATCATGCGTTTCTCCCAGGAGACCATCGCGACCAACGAGACGGTTCTTTTGGCGATCACCCGCACGCTTCTGAAGCAGGGCGAATTGCAGCGTGTGCGCCATCTCGTCGGCCGGCACCTCGGCTCGGATTATCTGGATCCTCTCAAGGCTCTGGCGCGCGGCTCGCGCTTTTCCTTTGCGGCGCGGACCTTCAGGCTCAACCTGATGATCGCCGAAGACTTGACGCCGAGCGATGCGATGATCACCCGTCTCGGCGAGTTTATGGCGGATTATCCGCTGGACGATTACGGCAAATGGGCCGCGTACTACAACGCGCTTCTCGAGTTCGAGATCCGCCGCCGCAATTTCCGCGAGGCAGAGGCAGCAGCCGCCCGGGCCCTGATGTATCTGCGTCGCATGGGCGGCCAGCCGCTGCTCGAATTCTTTATCCATCTGCATCAGATCGTGCTGCGCCTGATGAGCGGCGATGCATTGCTGGCGAGGCGCGCAGCCCAGGATGCACGCGACAAGCTGGAACAGGTTCCGCACAGCGCGGAACAGGAATTCCGGATGCTGCGCCTGGCGGAAGCATGCGTAGCCTATGAATCAGGCCGTCCGCGCGATCTGGTCGATTTTGTCCAGAACGAGTTCGATCGCTTCGCCGCCGCGGAAATCTGGCCGAGCCTGATGCAGTTCGCGCTTCACTACGCCTCTCAAGTCTTGGCCGATCATTTTTCGATGACGATCCGGCCCGGTTTTCTGGACAGGCTGTGGATCCATCTGTCTGAGGGGTTGCAGTTTCATGCGATGATGGAGATCCGCACCGCCATCGCCTATCAGAATGTGAACCGGTGGGCCGATGCGGCAGCTACCCTCACGGCGGTGCGCATGCCGATGGGTCGCCATTGGGTGGAAAGCGCGACCGACGATCTTGCTCGCCTGACCCGACGAGACGAGATCTCCTATGTCATGGCCTGGTTACGCGATGCCGTTCACGTATCGTCGCCCCGCCCCTACCTTTCTCGCCAGATCGATGCTCTCATCGCAAACCCCGCCGTCACGAACCGGGAAAAGGTGGCGCTGCAGCTGTGGCAGAGCTACGCCGCGCACCAGCGCCGCGACAACGCGGCGGCACGCGCGCATATCCTGTCCGCGCTCGAGGCATCGATCCGCCTCGGATGCAATGGCGTCCTGTCAGAAGAGCGGATATTTTTGTCGCCTCTTCTGAACAACCGGCGCATTCGGAGCTTTGTTGAAACCTCCTCCGACGTGCGCGCCGCGCTCTCGATCTTCCGCGCCGCGGTCAATTCCCCCCAGGCCCGCGCACTGCATGGCGGCCTGTCACAGCGCGAGGCCCAGATGCTTCAGCTGATCGCCAGTGGAATGTCGAACAAAAGCGTCGCCGATACCCTCAACATTTCCCAGGTGACCGTCAAATTTCACGTTGGAAATCTGTTCCGGAAACTAGGCTGCAACCGCAGGGCCGAAGCTATACGCGCGGCAACGGCTCTTGACTGGCTCTGAATTCACCGCAAGCGTGGTCACAGACTTTTTGCGTGCAGAGGACGGGTAAGCGTTTGATTCGAACCTAGCGGATGTGGTCACATCGTATCGCGCATAGGATCGTGTTTTCGGTAGTTTTAGCGTGGAAAAGAATGATTGCGGGGGGAGGGCCGCACTTGATCGGATTATCGGCAAGCGGACGGACATGGCCGCCATTCGCGCGCGCGGAAGCCGATCTGGCAGAACGGCAGGCGCACTGATGCGGAGGATCGGGGGATTGGCTATTCGGTTGCGCTCAAGCTACCGGCAAAACGCCGACCGGCTGCGTGCCGGGGACCTCCCATGTCGGCAAAGCGAACTGCGATCCGTCGATCCACATGTGATGCATGATCGTCGCCAGCTTGCGCGCCACGTCCACAATGGCGCGTTTGTGGCCACGCTTTGTCGCCAGCCGAACGCCGAGGCGTGCAGTGTGCTGTGCTTCCTGGATCGCGTGATCATCGCGCTCGCGGCCTCGTAGAGCGCGGCACGAACGTGGCCATCTCGGTGCTTTGAGATGTGCCGTCTCGATCGATCGAGGTGCCCGACTGTTCGCGTCTGGGTCACACACTTGCCAGCATGTCATCGGCGCTTTAAACGCCACGAACGGCGCGTATCCAGTGTTCTGGGATGTCCGAACCGCTGCCGGCCTTCGGTATTGAAGGCGGCAAGCGGATCGGAGTCCGTTGGCCGGTCAATTAACTTTCCGTGCCATTCCCGTGACCAAGAACGTCGAAAATGCTGCTCATTGAGTTTGCGCGAAACCTCCGTGTATTGGCTGCCACTTCGAGCAACGTACAGCATGGAAAGAGAAGCCTTACAGCAACCGAGCTCCGGCGGGCGGGTGGGGATCCGCGGGCGACACACCTACCGAAACAGATTCATGACGTTGGTAAGCGTTTGCAGTATCCCGAAAAGCAGAGGTATGCCTACAAAGCCCCAGGCAAGGACGAGCTTGACGACGAGCCGGTTATCCATCGGTCTTGTGGTCATATCCGTACCTCCTGTACGTTCGCGGGTTCCCCGATTGCGGCAGGATCGCTGTCTTTCTTTCCAGTTCCAAATTTCTTTACGTGGAAGCGCGGATCGACGGCCTTTATGAACCAGTTGCAGATGAATCCGATCACCAGCAGCGCGGCCATGATATACATCGTTGTGTTGTAGGCCTGCGCGTTCGGCACGCCGTGGACGACATTGTACTCGCGGATGTAATTGACCAGGACCGGGCCCAGGACGCCTGCTGCCGACCAGGCCGTCAGCAGCAGGCCGTGGATCGCACCGACGTAGCGCGTGCCAAACATGTCTCTGAGATAGGCGGGGACGGTCGCGAAACCGCCCCCATACATCGAGATGATGACGAGGAAACACAGCACAAAGGCCAGGACGGACCCGATCGAGCCGGTGGTTGGAACCAGGCAGTAGAGGACGAATCCCAGCGCCATGAAAACGAAATAGGTATTACGGCGGCCGATGTAGTCCGAAGTCGTGGCCCAGACGAAGCGGCCACCCATATTGAACAGGCTCATCAGCCCGACCAGTCCCGCCGCTGCGACAGGTGTGATAAGACCGGGGAACATCTCCTGGCTCATGGCCGAGGCTTGGCCAAGAACGCCTATGCCCGCCGTCACGTTCACGCAAAGCAGGCACCAGATCAACCAGAACTGGGGCGTCTTAAGTGCATCGTAGACGTAGACGTCATTCTGGCTGATCAGCCGGTTATCTTTCGGCGCGACAAAACCTTCGGGTTTCCACCCGGTGGGGGGCACGCGGACGATGATCGAGCCGACCAGCATGAAGAACAGATAGGCCGCGCCGAGAACGACAAACGTCTCCATCACGCCCACATGGGTCGGCGTACTGAACTTCTCCATGAGCCATACCGATAACGGCGATGCGACAAGCGCTCCGCCGCCGAAACCCATGATTGCCATGCCGGTGGCCATGCCGGGACGATCGGGAAACCATTTGATTAGCGTGGAGACTGGCGAGATGTAGCCAATCCCGAGCGCGATGCCACCGAGCACGCCGTAGCCGAGATAGATCAGCCCCAGACTGTGGAACTTGATCCCTGCAGCGGAGATGAAGAACCCTCCAGCCCAGCAGAGCGCCGCGGTGAACATTGCTCGGCGCGGGCCACCTTCCTCCACCCAACGGCCGAACACGGCCGATGACACGCCGAGAAAGAAGATCGCGATCGAAAAGATCCATCCTAGTTCGGTTAACTTCCAGTCGCCGGCCGCTGGCTCGCTTATGCCAATCAGCCTGGTCATTGGCAGGTTGAAGATGCTGAAGGCGTAGACTTGGCCGATGCACAGGTGCACGCAGAGCGCAGCCGGAGGAACCAGCCATCGGCTGAATTCCGGCCCGGCGATGGTACGTTCTCGACCGAGATAGGATGAAAGACTCATTTGTATCCTCCTTCGATATTGCGGCGCGAGTGCAGTCGTGCCGACGCTGTCCTTACCGTCAGCCGACGGCACCTCCCCCTAGGCCTTCGCGCAAGCAGCCAGAGCGCCGTGCGACCGACCGATCAGCCGATGCTGCCGGCGGATCACAATTTCCTCAAGCAACACATATGCCAGTCGCGGACGACTGTGTTTTCAAAGGGTTACGGGGCGGCGGTTGGCGATGAGGGACATGTTGACCCTGGATGGATGGACAGGATGTCCATCCATTTTTCGACCGAGAGGCCACGACGCCCGCAATGATACTGCCAGGCTACGTCCGAAGTGCTCAGCTTCATCGGCGAAGCTTTGGTAATGATCGTCACCAGCCAAGCAAAAGCGCGTCAAGGCTCAGTGGATCGGGGCCGGCTAGGAGCAGGAACAGACAGGTGAAGCAGAACAGGATCGCGGCGTCTCCGCCATTGAGAGGGGGAAAAAAGCTTTTCGGCGCATGAACCAGGAAATACGCGAAAGCCATCTCGCCAGAGGCGATGAACGCGGCAGGGCGGACAAACAGGCCCAGTGTCAGCAGAAGCCCGCAGGTCAGCTCGATGATGCCGGAATACCATTCCACGGTAAAGGATTGGACCCTTTGCTCGCGCGCCGGAAAGCTCAGGATCTTGCTGGTGCCGTGGCAAAGGAACAGCAGTCCCACCACGGTCCGCATCACCCCCTGCGCATAGGGTGCGAATTGTTCAAGCATATATTCCCCTCTCCGTTATCCCTTCGCATATTCCGCAACGTTTCGGATGCGATGTGAATCTCAGATCCGACGGCCTCGCGCTGTAACCGCATTGCCGCCAGTATTGCGGTCGATATCTTGAGCGCTAAGCTTTCAGGATCTGATAGTAGGCATCGAGTCGGCCGGGTTGCTCTTTTTCGACCAACATGACCAGTTGCTGCTCGTCAAAAACGCGAAACCATTCGTCCCACTCGACGACTTCTAGGCCACCGGCATCGAGAGGCTGGTCGACGTCTGGATACACTTCCGGCTCGAAGACAATCCGAAGAACAGGCACCTCGTCAAACTCGGCCGAGGTGGAAACCATGGCGGGAGATCCGTTGCGAGCAGAAGCCCAGTCTTGAATGGCTTGGTGGTCGGTGAGGGTAAGGGATTCGGGCATAAGCCTCTCCTTGTTTTTCAGGAATTTGAACGGGCCGGATCACTGCGAGACGGCAAATTCGTTTTCCAATTAGTCAACGTTGACCTGGCCGCGGCCGGTGCGAACAATGATGCGTCTCAACCGACACTTCCTGCGTTTGGCACGACACAGGAAGAGCAGGCCCGGCCCCGGAGTTGTCCGCTCGTTCGCTCCCACCAACTTGGTTGTCGTTAAAATGATCGCTCCTGAAGGTCTTTTCGCAGCTGTTCGAGCGCCCGGCGCATTCCGTGAAGCTGATCCATGAGATGAAGGATGACGTCGATACCCTCGTCGTTCGCGCCCAGATCATTTTTCAGCTCCTGGATCAGGCGAGCACGTGCGACATCGATGTCGGAGAACTGTATTCCGTCTGATGTGTTCTGCGGAATGAGCCAGCGCTGCTCAAGCCAGATTTCCAGCGTCTGTACCTGCAAACCCGAAGAGGTGAGGAACTCCTTTTTGTTCATCGTCATGACATTCTATCCTCGCGCGGATTGAATTCCTTGCCCTTACTCCAGTTCGATACGAATGCCTCGAGCTCGGGATCGGAGGCTTTCGGCAGAACCATCTTCAACTTGACGAACTGATCCCCATGGCCGCCTCCACGGTGGGGCGCGCCTTTTCCTTTCAGGCGCAGTGTCGTTCCAGTGTTCGATCCTTTTGGCACCGACATGGTGACATCGCCTGTGGGCGTTGGAACGCGAATGCGTCCGCCCAGAACCGCTTCTGAAAGAGAGATCGGCAATTCAAGGGATATGTCGTCGCCTTCGCGTGTGAAGCGGCGGTCAGGGAGAACCTCGACCTCGATCAGGGCATCTCCGGGTCCACTTTTGCCTGCGCCCGGTGCTCCTTTTCCCTTAAGGCGAAGTGTCTGTCCATCGACCATGCCTGGGGGAATTTTCACATCCAGCGTGCTGCCGTCAGGCAAGGTCAAGCGCTTGTTGGCCCCGGTTATCGATTCCACGAAGTCGATCGGCAAGTGGTAGTGCATATCCTGTCCGCGTCGGTTTGCCCGCCCGCGCTGTCCACGTCTCAGAAGCTCGGCAAATGCGTCGTCGGAATCCATGAAGTCGCCAAAGCCGCCCATATCTGCGTAAGGGTGCCCCTGATCGGACGAGGCGAAATCGCGATAATATTGGTGCTGCGGCCGCTCGGTGCCTGACGCGTCGATTTCGCCGTTGTCGAAACGCTTCCGCTTCTCGGCATCGCTGAGCAAATCATAGGCGCCGGCGACCTCCTTGAACTTCTCCTCCGCGGTTTTGTCGCCGGGATTGAGATCCGGATGCAGCTTTTTCGCAAGCTTTCGATATGCGCTTTGTATCTCGGCAGATGTGTCCGCGGGGGCAACACCAAGAACCTCGTAAGGATTTCTCACGACCTACTCCAGAAAGCTTTGTTGATCACCAAACCTACTTGGCGTGAAATTTGATCGCGGCATGTGTCCCATCGCAGAAAGGTTTGTTTTTGGATCCGCCGCAACGGCAAAGCGTCACGCGATTGCGCACCTCATATTGCTCGCCATCCGCTGAAATTACAGCAATTCCCCCGCGCAGCCAGATTGGACCACTGCAGGCCTCGGCTGGATCTTCTATGAGGCCTATCGAAGGAGCGAGTTCAGGCTCAATCTCGGTTCTGCTGTCCTTGTCCCACACCACCAGACGTCCGGAGGGACAGTTCTGTACCTGTCGAATGAAAGTCTTGCGCACCTCCGGATCGCCGGTTTGAGCAGCCTGGCTCCAAACCTGGCCGTTGGGATCGCAGAACCGCGCGAATGCGCACAAACCCTGGACATCCAGAAGCGCCAGGGAAGGACCGTCGAACGTCTGCGCCTGCTCGAGATATGACGTTCGGTCCGCCACCTCGGTGCCGTCAAAGCCTATCTTTGCATGGGTACCATCGCAGAATGGCTTCTTGTTTGAATGCCCGCACCGGCACAGCGCAAACTTCAGCCCGACGGCCGGCAACGCATTCTCGCCCCAATTTTCCGACGCTCCCTCGGAATCGGTGCCAATGACCTGCTCGGAAAGTTTCACGTCGCCGGTCACCATGTAAGGACCATTCCGTGTGACCGTAACACGGATGTTGCTGTCTGATTTTTCCATGGCCGATCTCTCCTGATGTCAACAGTGAGATACCCGCGCCGCGCCTATCGCCTGGGCCGCGATACGCTTCTGCTCCAATACCCGGCACAATTGCGCATACCAGTTGGACGCAGCGCAGTATCTGAGTTCCGCTTTCCGGTAATATCACGTCGCCTTCTTGTCGTCGTCTTCGACCTCCGTGAATTCAGCGTCGACGACATTGTCGCCGTCCGACTGAGCCGCACCGGCACCGGCGGACGATTGGGACGCTGCGTGGACGGCTTCCGCGAGCTTCATGGATTGCTGTTGAAGAGCATTTGCCTTGGCGCTGATTGCGGATGCATCGTCGCCTTTTACGGCTTCCCGAAGATCCGCCATTGCATTCTCGACGGCTTTGCGATCTGCATCCGACAGCTTGCTGCCATGCTCTGCTACCGTCTTGTCAGTCTCGTGCAAAAGCGCCTCAGCGGCGTTCTTCGCTTCGACGGCTTCCTTACGTTTCTTGTCGTCGGCGGCGTGCGCTTCGGCATCCTTGACCATTCTTTCGATGTCGGCCTCGGTGAGACCTCCGGAGGCCTGTATCTGGATGCGCTGTTCTTTGCCGGTGCCCTTGTCCTTGGCCGAGACGTTGACGATGCCGTTGGCATCAATATCGAACGTCACTTCAATCTGCGGCACGCCACGCGGTGCCGGCGGAATGCCCATCAGATCGAACTGCCCGAGCATCTTGTTGTCGGCCGCCATTTCTCGCTCGCCCTGGAAGACGCGTATGGTGACCGCGTTCTGGTTGTCTTCGGCAGTCGAGAATACCTGGCTCTTTTTCGCTGGCACCGTGGTGTTGCGCTCGATGAGGCGTGTGAAAACGCCGCCCAATGTTTCGAGGCCAAGCGATAGCGGGGTCACATCAAGCAGCAGCACATCCTTGACGTCACCTTGCAGCACACCGGCCTGGATAGCTGCGCCGACCGCAACCACTTCGTCCGGGTTGACGCCCTTGTGCGGCTCCTTGTTGAAGATCTTCTGCACGACTTCCTGGATCTTGGGCATGCGGGTCATGCCGCCAACCAGAACGACCTCACTGATTTCATTCGCGGTGAGCCCGGCGTCCTTCAGCGCATTGAGGCACGGTTCAATCGTCCTCTGCACGAGATCCTCGACCAGCGACTCGAATTTGGCCCGCGTTATCTTGACCTGGAGATGTTTTGGCCCCGACGCATCCGCCGTGATGAAGGGTAGATTGACTTCAGTCTGCGTGACTGTGGAAAGCTCAATTTTTGCCTTCTCCGCGGCTTCCTTTAAACGCTGCAGCGCCAGCTTGTCCTTTCTCAGGTCTATTCCCTGCTCCTTCTGGAATTCGTCTGCCAGATAGTTGACCAGACGCATGTCGAAATCTTCGCCACCGAGGAAGGTGTCGCCATTGGTCGACTTGACCTCGAAAACGCCGTCTCCGATATCCAGAATGGACACGTCGAAAGTGCCACCGCCAAGGTCGTAGACCGCGATCTTGGCCTGTTTCTTCTTCTCAAGCCCGTAAGCAAGTGCAGCAGCTGTCGGCTCGTTGATGATGCGCAGAACTTCCAGGCCGGCAATCTTGCCGGCGTCCTTCGTTGCCTGGCGCTGCGCATCGTTGAAGTAAGCCGGAACGGTGATGACGGCCTGCGTAATCGTCTCACCCAGATTTGCTTCGGCGGTCTCTTTCATCTTCTGCAGGATGAACGCCGATATTTGTGACGGGGAATAGGTCTTTCCTGCAGCCTCGACCCAGGCGTCGCCGTTTCCTGCCTTGACGATCTTGTAGGAAACCAGTTCCTTGTCCTTCTCGACCGTCGGATCATCATAGCGGCGGCCGATCAAACGCTTTACGGCAAAGATCGTGTTAGTTGGATTTGTAACCGCTTGACGCCGGGCAGGCTGCCCGACAAGGCGCTCGCCATCTGCCGTGAACGCAACGATCGAAGGCGTCGTCCGCGCGCCTTCGGAATTCTCGATGATGCGGGTGTTCTTGCCTTCCATGACGGCGACGCAAGAATTTGTCGTTCCGAGATCGATTCCAATGACTTTGGCCACCACGTTACTCCTTGTTTGAATTTGCATGTACCGTTGGGTTTTTCGTTCCAATGGAATGCAACCCGCGTTCAGGCCGCATTCCGTCGCATTGATCCCTCACGAGAAGGCATTCTCACCGCGTGTCGCGGGCACCACGCATTTTTTGAAACTCATCTCCTCGATGTTCTTTCGGTGGAGAGTCAGGCCGTTCATCGCTAGCCGACGACAGCCATCAACGAATGAGCGGGTCATTTCCGTGCTGGGAGAATGGAACCGGGTTTCGACGCGGTGCTCCATCAAGCAAATCTGCTCAGCAGGTATTAAGGTTCGTGCCATGCTGTTTTTCCGTCCCGCGACACCACGATATTTCTCCCGCCTGTCAGTAAAATTGCAACAGACGTGCCAAGTCACGCTTCCAAGTGAAATCAATAGCTTGTTTGGTTTTTTCGATGGCGGCGGGGACAAGCTGTCCGTGAAAGGCAAGACAAAATGTCCAAGACGCAGGGACTGTGCCTGGTCACGTTCGGTTGTTCTGGAGCTGGGTGACAAACTCCTCGCGGAGCCTGAGACAAATCGCTCTGAATTTCAGACAGAATGTCCAGAAAGTCGATCGAGCACGTGCTTAATGGCCTGGTAGCCCGCCTTCTGAAATCTGGCACATTTACTGCATTGTGGTTGTCACCATGCAAACGCGACAAGCAAATAGCGCACGCGATGGTCAATGAAGCAGACACTATTTTACATTCAGAATTCCCATGACGAAGTGTGAGAACCTTGATGACCGTAGCCTGTGTAGCCACAATCACTTTCGACACGGCACATGAGATCTTGCGGTCGCAAATTGACCCGCTTGAAACCGAACCTCTTCCCATCAGAGATGGCGCGCTTCGGGTTTTGGCGGAGCCAATCAAAGCGCATATCGACTCCCCACGGACAGATGTCGCTGCCATGGACGGCTTTGCTGTCGAAGATGCAGTTGCTCAAGCAGGCAGACGTGAATTCAATCTCGTCGGAACGAGCTATGCAGGTGATGCCTCTGGCCATGAGAATTCGCCGGAAACAACCGTACGGATCATCACGGGTGCGCCGATACCGCAATCCAAGGATCGCGTGATCCCCTTCGAACTTGTCGAGGAAAGAGACGGCGTCATTCGGCTCATGCATCCGCTTCCCGCGAACCTCCACGTTCGGTCTAAAGGCTCGGGGTTCAACGCCGGGCAGCCTCTTTTGGCTGCCGGAACGCTGCTTGACACGGGACGACTGATTGTAGCCGCAGCTTCGGACCAGCCGATCATCCGAGTCTACAAGCGACCCAGAATTCGCTTCATTACCAGCGGAGACGAGTTGGCTCCTGCGGGCTCAGCGGCCGCAACAAACACGCGTATACCTGATAGCCTGACGTTACCGCTTCAGCTTATGGCAAAGCAATGGGGCGCTGACCTGATCGGCGCGACGCTTGCATCCGACAACATCGACGCAATCCGATCAGCAGCAACGATGGCCAGTCGCGACAGTGACGTGCTCGTCATTGCCGGCGGCGCTTCCTATGGCGACCGGGACTTTGCCAGACCCGCACTCAGAATGCTCGGCCTCGAAATCAGTTTCGCCGGTATAGCCATCAAGCCGGGTAAACCAGTGTGGTATGGCCGGCTCGGAAACTTGCATGTGCTCGGGTTGCCGGGAAATCCGGCTGCAGCGATGACCGTCGCCCGGCTCTTCCTCGCCCCACTGCTATGCGCTCTTTCGGGGCGAGGTTTCGACACTGCACTTAACTGGAGAGAAATGCCGCTGGCAGCGTCTGCCGTCGCGGCTGGCAGCCGGGAAATGTTTCTCTACGCTCGCCTCGACGGCGACCGTGTCGATATTCTCTCGCGACAGTCGGCGTCAGCGCAGCTTCCCCTTGTTAGCGCGAACTTGCTGGTCAGACGAGCCGCAGATAGCCCGGCTTTGCCAGCCAACAGCTTGGTGCCTGTGCTGGACTTCTAGCGGTCCACTCTAGGGTCTAGGCTGAGTTCTCGTCCCGCCTAACCTGAACGTAAGACTATTACTCTCGGTATTTGGTGAAGAACGATGGAAGAACTTTTAAGCCTGTCCGCTCCATGGTGGCATTTTGTCCTTCGTGGCATCGCCGTCTACATGTTGGTGACGGTGTTGATGCGCATATCCGGCAAAAGGGCGATGGGACAGTTCACACCCTTTGACATGATACTGCTGATTCTGATTGGTAACACTGTCCAAAACGGCATCAACGGCGGCGACAATTCGTTGACCGGCGCTTTCGTCATGGCGACGACGCTCATCGTTCTCAATTGGCTGGTGGCGTGGCTGTCTGCGCGCTCGTTGCGTTTCCGCTGGATGGTCGAGGGTAAGCCTGCGGTACTCGCCGAAGGCGGCAGGGTGGACCGCAGGATGCTGCGCAAACAGCTGGTCAGCGAGGAAGACTTCAAGAACGCTATGCGGCTTTCGGGTTGCAACACTGAAACCGATATCAAGCGTGCGACCCTTGAGCCCAATGGCCACATCATGATCGAAACGTTCGATGGCAAGTGGAGTTGAGTGTTGGCCGTGCGGCCTTAGCCAATACCGATAATACCGCCTTCGTGACTGGTGCTCGGCGTAATTTTCAAAAACTCTGTCCCAGTCGCATTGCCGAACTGATCCGGTTGCGTTGCTATTCTGAGGCTGAAGGACGATGAATCCCGGGGTACCGTCAGGATCACGGTCCATACGCCATTTCCAATGCACTCCTCGTAATCCGTCTCGCAGTTCTTGCCCGTTGTCGGGATCCTGAACCATTTCCCGTAATTTATTGAGGCGAGTGAATAGGCGTTATTCGTTATGTTGACCAAACCGAGGGACCAGTTACCTGTTGAACCTTTCAAAGGATCGAAATTTGCATCGATGTCATCACCCTTGATCGTGAAATCGGAATAAGCGCCTTTGGTCTGAATTTTCTCGTAGGACATGGTGTGCTCCTCCTCGATAAGTGGCCAATTGTCGGTTTGTCAGAATGTCTCCGGGCGTTATCCCTGTTTGTCCGTGCCTAGCGGACAGCCTCGCGTGGTGGCGACCTTGGCCGGGCGCAACGGACGAGATCCGATCGAATAGCCAGGCTCGACGACCCTGCTGACTGTGCCGTGTGGCACGGTGGCGTCGGGGACCTCGAATAGTGCCTCATGAAAATTTGGATCGAAACGTTCCCCAACGGGAATGAGTTTCCTGATGCCGTGTTTTTCCAAAACGTTCAGCATTTCTCTTTCGGTAAGCTCGATACCCTCGACCAACGTCTTGATCGCGCCTCGCCCCTTTCGGACTTCGGTGGGGATGCTGGCAATGGCGCGCTCCATATTGTCCGCTACGCTCAGGATATCGCCGGCAAACTTCGCCACAGCATATTGGCGTGTATCGCTAACGTCCTTCTCCGCGCGACGACGCACGTTCTCAACTTCCGCCAGGGTTCGGAGCAACCGGTCCTTCAAATCGGCATTTTCGGCCTGGAGCTTTGCCATGGCGTCGTCGTCACTTTGGTTGTCCGTACTCAGGGCAGCCTCAGCGTTGACAGGGTGGTCGGCGACGGCGGCGGCTTCACCAGGAAACCTTTCAGTGGCTTCCGCCGATCCCGAGTTATCGGTTGGCCTGCGTTGAGCCTTGACTTCCGACTTGTGTTTTCTGGACATCTCATCTCCCCATCCATCTAGGCGCAAACGTAATGACCGTGGCAATGGTTGCTGAACCAGATTGCTGGCGAGTGGTCGGATCGCTGACCATCGCGATGCGCAGCCGTCACCCATACTTGGTGCGTTACACGCAATAGCCATGCCAAAGGGGAAACAACAAAAATATCAATTTGTTGAAGAGCAGGTCTCGCTCCACGAGGACAGTTTGTCCGAGTTTATCCAGACAAAATGTCAGTCACTCGACTCCAATACGGATAACGCCAGCTAGCACGTCAATCGATTATCTCGAACTGCCTCCTCGAGCCGAATGCGCGATCGCTGGACTTGCTGGAAGCGCGAACTGGCCGAACCGCCTTTTCCGGCCGCGCTCGAATTGTTCCACCGTTTGCGGTTTGACGAAGAGTGCGACCACTTCTGGGTGGGTCAGTTGAACGCGCCGTTCGATCTCTGCGACACATGCCTCGATCTGCTCGGTCCGTAATGCATTATCGAATTCGATGCTAAGTGCTACCATTGCTTGGTCTGGCGCGAGTTGGGCCGTAAGTGCACTGTTTGCATGCATCACGCCTTGTTGTTCCTGTGCAATCCTGCAAATCGCATCGACGAGTGAGGGCGTGGCACGCTCGCCAATCAGCAGGCTCTTGCTTTCGATCGCCAGCAAAACTGCGGTGACTGCAAGAACAAGTCCGATCAGGATGGAAGCGACGCCGTCAAGGATCGGCATCTCAAGCATGTCGGCCGCCGCGATCCCTGCGGCTGCGATGGATAGTCCGACAAGGGCGGCGCTGTCCTCGAACAGCACCATGAATGCCGGCGGATCCTTGCTCTGCCGGAATGCGGTCCAGAAGCCAAGACTACCCCGGATCTTTGCGAATGTTCGCCAGGCGACAATCCAGGAGGCGCTCTCAAAAAGGAAGGAGAGACCAAGTACGACGTAGCTCACAAGGACGTATTCGACAGGCTCCGGGGCAATGACGTGCCGGACACCCTGATACAGGGAGACGCCAGCGCCCAGCGCAAACAGGAGCAGGGCGACGATAAAGCTCCAAAAGTAGAGTTCCCGGCCAAATCCGAGCGGATGAACCAGGTCTGGCCGCGGTGTGGCTCGATGATAGCCATAGAGGAGCAAGCCCTCATTACCGCAGTCGACCACCGAATGAATGGCTTCGCTGAACATCGCCGCGCTGCCCGTAATAGCGGCAGCGACAAGTTTGGTAACGGCAACTGCGATGTTGCCGGCCAGGGCCGCATAAACAACGAGGCGCGGGGATGATCGCCGGTGCATGTTGGGGTCGGATACCGCTACAGACAAGGATGACCTCCGGCATTCGAAAATCCTGGCTCGTCAAGAGCGGCTCAGTTTTTGATAGAGTAGTCCCCGATTGCCATATCGACCACACCCTTGCGCCTTGCGCCGTCTAACCAGTCAGACAGAGCCGGATCGCTTGGGCGATGACACCCAGGACGGAAACGCTCGCGGCCCAGATCAAAACCATCCATCCAAGGCGTTTCCAAAGGGGGACATGCGCAACCATCAGTGGTATCCGTGTACGCCCGCCTTGCCCCGGAATACCCAGTACGCCCAGCCTGTGTAGACGAGGATGATGGGTATGATGACGAGCGCGCCGAAAAGCATGAAGATCTGGCTCTCGGGTGGGGCGGCCGCATCCCAGATCGTCACTGCCCGAGGCACGATATAAGGGTAAATGCTGATCCCCAGTCCGATAAAGCCCAACAAGAATAAGGTGAGCGCCATGAGAAACGGGAGTCTCTCGGATTTGTGACGGAGGCTCCAGAAAAGGGTGGCGGCGCAGATAAGTACGAGCAGCGGCACCTGCGCGGTCAGTAATACGCCCGGCATCGCGAACCAGCGCCGCCAGTAGTCGTAACTTAAAAACGGCGTTGCGGCGCTCACAGCGGCGAGCGCAAGAAGCGTTGCGACGCCAAGCCAGAATGCTACGCGCCGTGCGTGGCTTTGGCTCGAGTTCTCCGTTTTCCAAATGAGCCAGGTCGCGCCGAGCAGGGCGTAACCAATCACCACGGCAACGCCGGTCAAAAGGCTGAAAGGGCTCAGCCAGTCGAGCCAGCCTCCGGCATAAGCGTCGTTCTCGACATGAATTCCCTGCAGGATCGCGCCAAGTATGACACCTTGCGAGAAGGCAGCGACGAATGATCCCAACGAGAACGCAACATCCCAGATTGGGCGATGGCGTGGGTCGCGCCATCGAAATTCAAACGCGATACCTCGAAATATGAGGCCGAGCAGCATCGCGATCATCAGAGGGTATGTGGCTGGGAGAATAATAGCGTAAGCAAGTGGAAAAGCAGCAAACAGCCCACCGCCACCCAAAACCAACCAGGTTTCGTTTCCGTCCCATACCGGGGCAATCGAGTTCATCGCCTGGTCGCGTTCGTCTCCCACGGCAAACGATGGAAACAAAATACCGATGCCAAGGTCGAAGCCATCCATCACGACATATGCCATCACGGCGAATCCAATGACAGCGGCCCAGACAATGGTGAGATCGATGGCCATAACGCCTACTCCTTCATAGGAAATGTTGCTGTGACAGCCGACGCTGGCGTAATGCCCGCAGCGCGCTGTGGCACCTTCGAAGGCTCGGTCTCACCGCGCGTCGGTGGCTTGGACATAAGGCGGAGCAGGTAGTAGGTGCCTGCTCCAAAGGCGAAGAAGTAAACCACCACGAACGCCAGAAGCGACATGGCCACTGCGGGTGCTGCGAGCGGCGAATGTGATTCCGCAGTCCTGAGGAGCCCGTAGACGGTAAAGGGTTGACGACCGACCTCGGTCGTCACCCAACCCGCGATGACGGCGACAAAGCCGGCGGGTCCCATCACGACACAAGCGCGATGCAACCATGACCAGTCGTAAAGTCTCTTGCGAAAGCGGGCGACCAGACTCCATAGACCGATACCAAGCATCGCAAAACCGAGCGCGACCATGATCCGGAACGACCAGAAGATGATATGTGTCGGCGGCCACTGATCGCGAGGGAAGTCCGTTAGGCCTGGCAGCGGCGCGAAGGGATCGTGCTTGAGAATGAGGGACCCGATATGCGGGATTGAGACCTCGTACTTCACGCGGGCCTCATCGTTGCTTGGAAGGCCGAACAGAATGAGTGGCGCCCCGTTGGGGCTTGGCTGATAATCGCCCTCCATTGCGAGCACCTTGACCGGCTGATGTTCCAGCGTATTCAGCCCATGGGCATCACCCGCGATGATCTGGATGGGCGCGACAATCGCGGCCATCCACATCGCCATCGAGAACATTTTCCGGGCACCTGGATTGTTGCCATCCCTCAGGAGGTGCCAGGCACCCACGCCTCCCACCACGAAGGCAGTGGTAAGATAGGCGGCAATGACCGTGTGAACGAGGCGGTAGGGGAAGCTGGCGGTAAAGATGATTGGCAACCACGAGCCCGCGGGAACAAATTGCCCCTTGGCATTGATTGCGAAGCCTGCAGGTGTCTGCATCCAACTGTTGACGGCAATGATCCAGGTCGCCGAGATGAGCGTTCCAAGCGCCACCATGCACGTGGCAAAGAAATGCAGGCGCTTGCCAACTTTGTTCATTCCGAAGAGCATCACCCCAAGGAAGCCGGCTTCCAGAAAGAAGGCCGTCAGCACTTCATAGGCCATCAGCGGACCGATGATGGGACCAGCCTTATTGGAAAAGACCGACCAATTGGTTCCAAACTGGTAGGACATGACGACGCCTGACACGACACCCATACCGAACACCACGGCGAAGATCTTGAGCCAGTAGCGATAGAGGTTGGCGTAGACCCCTTGACCGGTCCTGAGCCAAAGCCCCTCCAGCACCATCAGATAGCTTGCAATCCCGATCGAAAACGCTGGAAAGATGAAGTGAAATGAAACCGTGAACGCGAATTGCGCACGTGCCAGTATCACCGGATCAAGCTGCTCTAGCAAAGCCCCATCCCTCCTTTAAGAGTACAAACACCGTCTCCGAAGCGCCGTCGCCACGGAGTCCTGGAATGCGGCCTAAGGTTCGCTCAGGCCGTGACGACGCGAACGGGTATGGATTTTGCCGCCGGCGTGCCGCTGATCCTGTCGTAATAGTCGAGAGGCAAAAGCGGGTTCAGCTCGGGGTAGTATCCGGCGATAGACCCGCGCGGCATCGGATAATCCAACACAGTCAGGCCGTCGACACGGCGCTCAACACCGTCATCGCTGATGGTCTCAAGTGCGATAACAGATCCCGCTTCCAAGCCTCTGTCAGCGCGATCCTCTGCATTCATGAAGAGAACCATACGGTCGTTGTAAACGCCACGGTAGCGGTCATTATAGCTGTAGATCGTCGTGTTGAACTGATCGTGTGAACGCACGGTCGCCAATCGCAGCATTGATGGATCCGAGATAGGATTGTTTACCTCTAGGCCCGGCAGGAGCAGGAAATTCGCCTTGCCGTTTGGCGTCGGCCAGATCAACCGCCTTGGCGGCACGTCCAGATGAAACCCCTTTGGGTTTTTGATCTTCTCCGAAAAATTGCTGTAAATCTCAGGATAGACCTCAGCAATCTTGTCGCGAATAAGATCGTAGTCAGCGATATAGCTTTCCCATGGAATTCTGCTGTTGGGCAGTGTCGCCATCGCCATCCGGCACACGATCTCCACCTCAGGAAGCAGATGCGGGCTGGCCGGTGTCAGGACGCCGCGCGAGGCAGTGACGTTCGACATGGAATCTTCGATCGTGACGAATTGCTCGCCAGCGGCGGTTCGGATCCACTCCGAGCGCGAAATAACCGGTAGAATCAGCGCATCGCGACCGTGCACCAGATGTCCGCGATTTAGCTTGGTTGCAATGCCGACGGTCAACGCCAGCTTGCGCATTGCAGCGTTGGATCGCTCCGTGTCCGGGACCGCGCGGACGAAATTTCCGCCCATCCCGATGAAGACCTTGGCGATGCCCTTTTCCATGGCCTCGACCGATTCAACCGTATGATGGCCATCCTCGCGTGGCGGCTCAAAGCCAAAGACGTCGCGCACGCGGTCGAGATACTCTTGCGTAGGCTTTTCATCGATCCCGACGGTGCGATCGCCCTGGACGTTCGAATGCCCGCGAATGGGAGAAATGCCAGCACCGGGCTTTCCGAAATTGCCGCGAAGCAGAAGCAGGTTCGCCACCTGCTGCAGGAGCCGCGATCCCTGCTGATGCTGGGTGAGACCCATTCCGTAGCAAATCATGGTGGCGCGCGAGCGGATGTAGATTTCGGCGCAGCGGCGGATCTGCGCTTCCTCCAATCCGGAAACTCTGACGATATCCGACCACTCCTGAGCCATGGCGTCGTCGCGGATCGCGTCCAATCCCACGGTATGCTTTTCAATGAAGTCCGTGTCGATGATCTTTTCGCCCTGAGCCTCACGCTCGAAGATCACTTTCATCATACCTTTGATGAGGGCGAGATCGCCGCCAATTCGGATGTGAACGAACTCGCTTGCGATCGCCGTCGATCCGAAGGTCGCCATCTGTACGACATCTTGCGGCTCGGTGAAGCGTATGAGCGCGCGCTCGGGCATCGGATTGACGGCCACGATCGGAACGCCACGCTTCCTTGCTTCGACCAGATTGGTCATCATGCGGGGCGAATTCGTCCCGGTGTTCTGGCCGATGACGAATATCGCCTCTGCGTGCTCGAAGTCCTTCAGGACGACGGTCCCCTTGCCGACGCCGATGGCAGGTGGCAGGCCACGGCTCGTCGGCTCGTGACACATGTTCGAGCAATCCGGAAAGTTGTTGGTTCCGAACGCCCGGACGAATATCGCATAGAGGAAGGCGGCCTCGTTTGGCGTGCGGCCGGACGTATAGAACTCCGCCTCGTGCGGACTTTCGAGTGCCCGCAGATGATCGCCGATCATCGCGAAAGCCGTATCCCAGTCGCAGGGGACGTACCTATCGGACGCAGCGTCATAGCGCATTGGCTCCGTCAAGCGTCCCTGCATTTCGAGCCAATAGTCCGACTGCTCCATGAGTTCGGTCACTGTGTGTTTTTCGAAAAACTCACGGGTCACCCTGAACTTTGTCGCTTCATGGGCCAGCGCCTTGGCACCATTTTCGCAAAACTCGAGTGTCTTCTTGCAGTCCGCGTCCGGGAAAGCACAACTGGGGCATTTAAAGCCGCCCGGCTGGTTCATCGCGAGTAATGCGCGGGAGCCTTTGGTGATGACGCTCTGCTCAAGCAGAACTTTCGCGGTCGCCGCAGCTGCGCCCCAGCCTCCCGCAGGGTGGTGATAAGTCTTATAAAGGGGCTTGCTGTCAGCCATGTCTTCAAGCACTCCCAAGAAATGATCCTATTTGCATTAGATCACGTTATCATATTGAAATCTATAGACAATTTGTCTTTGTCATCGGGACAATATGTCCAAAACGTTGCCCGCACGAGACGCTAAGTCATTGACTTTGCGTGGTGCCGGAATCTGGCACGAATTATGCTGCTGACTGTGCCGCTAGAATGAGCAATCGGCATTTTGAGGCCAATCGCTGGTACAGATCGCGTCGAGCAGCGCGGCTTTCTCGGTCAGTGGAGAGCGCTTCTATCGCAAACTTGCCAATCGTGTGCGGTGAAGGGTGCCCGAGCGGTTCCGATGCACTGAGTGGTCCCACCGAACACGACGGATATCCAAATGATCTTACGCTCGAAGCCCAACTTCAAAGATATAATGTTTGCCATAAACGGCTCTATTCTACCCCGGATTGGGGCCCAGCTTATCGCGATTGCGCTTATCAGTGTTGTGGCGATCTTTGCTGCGCAGGAACATCCGGGAATATTCGCGCGGATCAGCGCTATTCCCTTCACACTGATAGGCATCGCGCTGTCTGTCTTCATGAGCTTCCGAAACAACGCCTGTTACGCGCGGTGGTGGGAGGGACGACGGTTGTGGGGCGAATTGACCATTGCTTGTCGATCAATCGCGCGCCAAACCTCAACCCTGGAAGAACACGATCGGTATTTCCTCCTTTATGGATTATGCGGCTTCGCGGCCGGACTGGCAGCACGGTTGCGGGGGCAGGACGAGCTGGTTGCGATCAAGCCGTGGTTGGATTTCAACGAGAGTCCAAAAAACCCTAATCCGACAAACGAAGTGCTTGATCGGATTGGCCGATATTGCCTGACCCTTATGCATCAGGATCGGATAGGGCCGATCCACTACTCCGTCCTGGAACGTGAGGTCACTGCGCTCAGCGACGTGCAGGGCGGATGCGAGCGTATCGCCCATACGCCCGTGCCGTTTTCTTATTCCTTGCTGCTGCATCGCACAGCGCTTGTCTTTTGCGTGACATTGCCGTTCGCGCTCGCCGGCTCCCTGGGCTGGTGGACTCTTCTACCCGTCCTCCTGGTGGCATATACCTTCTTCGGGCTCGATGCGCTTGGCCATCAACTCGAAGATCCGTTCGGTTTGGAGCCCAATGCTTTGCCGCTTGACGCGTTGAGGCGAAACCTGGAGCGGGAACTGCTTGCGCTCCTGGGCGAAGAAGACCTGCCAGCCCCGATTGAGCCAAAAGACAATATCCTGAGCTAGGACCCTTATGAGCCGGGTAGATTATGCTGAATGTCAAAGGCGCGGCAGTCGTGTTGGACATTTTGTCTGGCACTAGAAGGACAGCTTGTCCAATTTCCTTCGAGAGGCCGAGATAAGCTATTGATTTTACGCAACAGCGCGACATGGCACATCTGTTGCTGTCTAACCAATGCTGGCACATCGACAGGGGTAGCCCGTCGTTGCGGTAAGGATTGGTAACAGGATGGCACGAGTCCTACTGACGTCGACTCCAAATCAGAGGGAATACCTCGCGCAGTGGTTGCGTCCGCGGTCAATGTCTACACGAACCAGACGGCTTGCTCCGATCTCTCCTTTTGGGCCATGCTCCTCACGACGTCCGGCAATTGGGATGTTGCGGCAGTCGCCCCATTCTCGAGGTGTTCATCGCGTTCCAGAAGCAGCGGCATTGATGTGATGCATCTTGCAACGAAATTTCACGCCACCTCGACTGTCGTGGCATTGGGAAGGAACTCGAATGTCAAGGGATGCACAGCAGGAGTCCGTTGAGACGATCGCCGATCCTGAATTCGGGCCATGGTTGGCGCAAGCGTCGATACTGGTCGTCGATGACGAGCCGGGAATACGAAACTTCCTGGTCAAGATACTAGGCCCGCGCTGCAAGGTGATCGAGGTGGCGGCTGACGCAAAGGAGGCGTCTCGGAAGCTCGATGAACAGCGCTTTGACGTTGTCATCCTGGACAACATCATGCCGGGAAAGTCTGGCCTCGAGTGGTTAGCCGAGCAACGGGCGACCGGATTTTTCGCCGACGTTATCCTGATGACGGCATATGCCGATCTCGATACGGCGATCGGAGCCTTGCGAGCCGGCGCTGTCGACTTCGTTCTAAAACCATTTCGGTCAAACCAGTTGCTCAACGCTGTCGCGCGTTGTCTCGATCGAATGCGGCTCCAGCGCGAAAATGACGTTCTGCGTCACGAATTGAGATCACCCTCGCATCAGATATTTCAACGCAACAAGTTGCTCGGCAGTTCGAGGGCAATCCAACACGTACGCGACACCATTGCACGGGTCGCGGCCTTGCCAACTTCGGTCCTGTTAACGGGCGCATCGGGGACCGGAAAGGAAGTTGCCGCACGTTCGCTGCACTCCCTCTCCAACCGCTCCGATAAACTTTTCATTCCGATCAATTGCGGCGCAATCCCTGCGGAGATGATCGAGAGCGAACTTTTCGGTCACTTGAAGGGCGCTTTTACCGGTGCTGCGCGGGCGCGTGAGGGATTGTTTATGCATGCGCATGGCGGGACGGTGTTTCTCGATGAAATAGGCGAACTTCCTTACGCACTTCAAACAAAGCTGCTGCGCGTGCTGGAGGACCGGCGCGTACGGCCGGTTGGTTCCGAGCGCGAGCTGCCATTCGACGCGCGTTTCATTTTCGCCACGAATGCGGACCTTCCAAAACGCGTCGAGGCCGGAACGTTCCGCACGGACCTCTATTTTCGCATCAACGTCATGCAGGTTCATCTACCTCCCTTGAAGGATCGTGGCGAAGACGTGTTTGACCTTGCCAACCTGTTCATGCGCGAGCTCTCCCAACAGCTTGGCATGCGACCGGTTGAGATCGACGACAGGGTGCGAGCTTCACTCGCGAGATATGACTGGCCCGGAAACATCCGCGAATTGCGCAATTTGATTGAGAGAACCGTGATTCTTGGTGGGTTCCCGGACGATATTAAGAGGATTGTCGATGATGATGACCACATCAAGAATGGAGGAACTCTAGCCGATGTCGAGCGACGGCATATCCTGACCGTGCTGCGCGAGGCTAAAGGCGATCGTGAAGAAGCTGCACGCCGACTCGGTATTTCGCGCAAGACAATCGACCGCAAATGCGTGAGTTGGAATGTATGACTCCGCGCCCCAACTTAACGAGCAGAAGGAGATCCGTACGCTATCGCCTCCTTGCGATCGCGCTTGTTCCTATGCTCATCATCCTGCCCCTTTTGCTTGGGGTGAGCATCAATCGTTGGAACGATAAATTCGATGCGATGACGGTGTCCAAGGTCAATGATGACCTGACCATCGCTCATCAATATGTGGCACGGATACTCGACAATATCGAAGGCCGGCTGACGGCTGTGGGTGAATCGGCCCGCTTTCAGGAGCTCGTTTCGAAAGGAGAATACTCGACCGGCGACCTTTCGGGGCTTCTCAAAGATGTCGCGCAAGCCCGCAAGTTCGACTTTCTCTACGTTGTCGGTGATGGCGGTCATATCATTGTCAGCGGTTATCCGATGGCTTTGCCATCCATTCGCTCGAACTGGCCGATCGTACGATCTGCTCTTGAAGGCCACTCGAAGACGGGCATGGATGTCTTCAGCGCCGACGATCTCGCGGCCATTTCGCCAGAGCTCGCGCAACGTGCCCGTATTGCGATCGTCCCGACAAAAGGAAGTACCGCGAGCGATCTTAAAGAGGAAACACATGGCCTGGTCTTGCAGTCCGCAAGCGCTTTGACATTGCCCGACGGGCAACGTGCTGCACTGGTAGGTGGCATCCTCTTGAATCAGAACCTCGGGTTCGCTGATACGATCAACAACCTTATTTACAATGATGCGGCTCTGCCCGAAGGCAGTCACGGCACGGTCACCCTCTTCCTCAATGATATCCGCATCAGTACGAATGTGCGGCTGTTCGAAGGTCGCCGGGCCATCGGAACACGCGTTTCGGAAGAGGTTCGCAGTGCAGTTCTCGATCAGGGCCGGACATGGCTCGATAGCGCCTTCGTCGTTAATGACTGGTACATCTCGGCTTATGAACCGATCGTGGACAGCTACAATCGCCGGGTCGGAATGCTTTATGCGGGGTTTCTTCAGAAGCCCATCACGGAGGCGAAACTCGAGACTTTACTGTCTATTGCGGCTGCGTTTCTTTTCGCCGCAGCCGCCACCATTCCCCTGTTCCTGATTTGGACCAGCGGTATTTTCCGGCCCCTTGAGCGCATGAGCGGCACAATCGCGCGGATAGAAGAAGGAGACCTTTCGGCACGAACAGGTCCTATCGAAAATAAGGATGAAATCGGCCAGGTCTCGCTTCATCTCGACCATCTTCTCGACCTAATCCAGGAACGCGACGCTGAACTGCGGCGGCTGAACGAGGACCTCAATCACCGGGTCGAACAGCGGGCGCAGGAATTGCACGATGCCACCCTGCAGCTCGAAGCAAGAACGAAGCAACTTGTTATGTCGGAAAAACTCGCCTCAATCGGCGAGATCACCGCCGGCGTTGCTCACGAGATAAACAATCCCATTGCAGTCATGCAGGGGAATCTCGAAGTCATCCGCGATCTGATGGGTTCTAACGCCGAAAATGCCAAGACCGAGTTTCTTCTTATCGACCAGCAGATGCACCGCGTTACGGAGATCGTTACCAAGCTGCTTCAGTTCGCCAAGCCCCAGGAGTATGCGGGGTACGCCGAGCAATATGTAGCGGCAGGCATCGTTTCCGATACGCTGCCGCTGGTTCAGCACCTTTTGAAGAAGACGACGATTTCGGTCACCCGCGAAGATCGCGCCTTGCGGCCGATTATGATGAACCGTACCGAATTGCAGCAGGTTCTGGTCAATCTCATCGTCAACGCCATCCATGCCATGCCGCAAGGTGGCCAGCTCACCCTGCGCACGTTTGACAGCGATCTCGATGGCGAGGCGGGAGTTGCGATCGAAGTCGCCGACACCGGCACCGGCATGACGCCAGAAGTCATCCAGAAGATTTTCGATCCGTTCTTCACGACGAAGACCCGGGAGGGAACCGGGCTTGGCCTGTCGATCAGCCAGATGCTCATGACGCGGCAAGGCGGCAAGATCCTGGTAAAAAGCGAGATCGAGACGGGAACGACATTTACCATTTGGTTGCCGGAAGCGCGCTGACGTCTCCCGTTGTGACGGACACTTTGTCCAGCCGCCGTTCGACATATTGTCCAACAGAGATAATCACAAGACGCTACCAATTTGATTTTATTATCTATTCAAACTGGCATGCACATTGCTCGGTAATCTGTGCAGAAGCGGAGGATTGGCTCGCGTGGTTTGCTATCGGTGTTCGGTAGTGTTTCCGCTCCGTCGTTCATTCTTTCTTTGAACCAACATTCTTGCCTTGAAAGGATGGCTCAATGAACGCAGAAAAATACACTGATCGTGCAAGAGGGTTCGTCCAATCTGCGCAGTCGCTTGCGTCGCTGGAGGGCAATCAGCAGTTTACACCTCTTCATATTCTGAAAGTTCTGTTGGACGACAACGAGGGCCTGGCCGCTGGCTTGATAGACCGTTCTGGAGGCAATTCCCGCGAGATACTCAACGCCACCCAAGAGGCACTCGCGAAGTTGCCGAAGGTCAGCGGTTCAGGTTCGGGTCAGGTTTATCTTGCACCGGAAACTGCGCGCCTCTTTACTGCTGCGGAAGCGGCTGCGGAAAAAGCCGGCGATAGCTTCGTGACGGCTGAGCGGCTGCTGCAGGCACTCGACGCTGACAAGCACAGCGAAGCGGGAAAGCTCCTCGCTCAGGGTGGTGTTACGCCGCAAAATCTCAACGCGGCCATCAATGCATTGCGCAACGGCCGCACCGCCGACAGCGCGTCGGCGGAGAATGCCTATGATGCGCTCAAGAAATACGCCCGCGACCTGACAAAGGCCGCGCGGGACGGGAAGCTCGATCCCGTAATCGGCCGTGACGAGGAAATCCGCCGCACCGTCCAGGTCCTGTCGCGGCGCACCAAGAACAACCCTGTGCTTATCGGGGAGCCTGGGGTCGGCAAGACGGCCATTGTCGAAGGCCTGGCGCTTCGCATCATCAATGGCGACGTACCCGAGAGCCTGAAAGACAAGAAGCTTCTTGCGCTCGATCTTGGTGCATTGATCGCCGGTGCGAAATATCGCGGCGAGTTCGAAGAGCGGCTTAAAGCCGTCCTGCAGGAGGTGACGTCCGCTGCCGGGGGCATCATCCTGTTCATCGACGAGATGCACACTCTGATCGGCGCTGGCAAAACCGACGGCGCGATGGATGCCTCCAACCTTTTGAAACCTGCGTTGGCGCGCGGCGAGTTGCATTGCGTTGGAGCAACCACGCTCGATGAGTACCGCAAGCATGTAGAAAAGGATGCCGCGCTGGCGCGGCGCTTCCAGCCGGTGTTTGTCTCGGAGCCAACGGTCGAGGATACGATTTCGATTCTGCGCGGCCTGAAAGAGAAATACGAACTGCATCACGGTGTTCGTATTGCAGATTCAGCACTGGTGGCCGCGGCGACGTTATCGAACCGCTATATCGCTGACCGCTTCCTGCCGGACAAGGCCATCGATCTTGTCGATGAAGCCGCGGCCCGCTTGAAGATGCAGGTGGATTCCAAACCGGAAGCACTGGATTCGCTGGATCGCGAAATTGTCAGGCTCAAAATCGAACAGGAAGCGCTCAAGAAGGAAAAAGACGCTGGCTCCAAGAGCCGGTTGCAGACTCTCGACAAGGAATTGGTCGAGTTGGAGAAGCGTTCGGCCGATCTCACATCGAAATGGCAGTCTGAGAAAAACAAGCTGTCAGACGCACAAAAGATGAAGAGCGAGCTCGACCAGTTCCGCACCGAACTCGCCAACGCGCAGCGCAAAGGCGAATATCAACGGGCTGGTGAACTTGCCTACAGCACGATCCCGGAGCTTGAAAAGAAGCTCGCCAATGTGGAAGCCGACGAGAACTTTTCCATAGCCGAAACAGTCACAGCCGACGATATCGCGCAAGTCGTGTCGCGCTGGACTGGAGTACCGGTTGACAAGATGCTCGAGGGCGAGAAGGAAAAACTGCTCCATATGGAGGAAATGCTGGCCAAGCGAGTCGTTGGTCAGTCTCAGGCTGTGCGCGCCGTGTCGACGGCCGTGCGTCGCGCGCGCGCCGGGTTACAAGACCCCAATCGCCCGATCGGATCATTCATGTTCCTGGGGCCTACCGGCGTGGGCAAAACCGAACTCGCCAAGGCCCTTGCGGAATTCATATTCGATGATGATACGGCGATGGTTCGTATCGACATGTCCGAATTCATGGAGAAGCACTCGGTTGCGCGATTGATCGGCGCGCCGCCAGGCTATGTCGGTTATGACGAGGGCGGTGTGCTGACGGAAGCCGTGCGGCGGCGGCCCTATCAGGTTGTTCTGTTCGACGAAATCGAGAAAGCGCTTCCTGACGTGTTCAATGTGCTGCTTCAGGTCCTTGACGATGGCCGCCTGACGGATGGTCAGGGTCGCACCGTCGATTTCCGCAACACGCTGATCATCATGACGTCCAACATCGGGGCGGAATATCTCGTCAATCAGCCCGAAGGCGAAAAGACGAGCGTCGTGCGTGAGCAGGTCATGGCGATGGTGCGCGCGCATTTTCGGCCCGAATTCCTCAACCGCATCGACGCAATCATTCTGTTCCATCGATTGCAGAAGAGCGAAATGGGTCGGATCGTCGAAATCCAATTTCAACGTTTGCGCAAACTGCTGGATGATCGAAAAATCGACCTTTCGCTCGACGCGAAGGGCAGGGATTGGCTTGCCAACAAGGGCTGGGAACCGGCCTACGGGGCACGTCCGTTGAAGCGCGTCATCCAGCGGTATGTCCAGGATCCATTGGCCGAGATGCTGCTTGCAGGTGATGTGTGCGACGGGTCGAAGGTCAAGATTTCGGCGGTCAAGGACGGCCTTACATTCAACGGGAAAACGGTAAAGACTGTCGATGAAGATGAGTTGGAGTCAGTGTGATCGCCGGGTAGCCATTCCCAACTCTCCTGTTGTCGAGATTATGGATTCACGGATGCCTCAGTCCAATAACCAGTTGCCATTCGAGTTCAACCAAGGAGGACGTAGCGATGCAGCGTAAGATCAAAGAAAGCATGGAAGTCATCGGGGCCGACGGTGTTCATGTAGGCACCGTCGATCGCGTCGAAGGCGAGCGCATCAAACTGAAAAAGAGCGACAGTTTTGGAAGGCATGAGGGCCATCATCATTACATCGAACTGGGCTTCGTAGCCGGTGTCGAGGGTGACAAGGTTCGTCTTTCCGCGAACGCGGACATCGCCGTGACGCTGGAAGAAGAAGCGACCGGGCGGCCGGTCAATCTCTGATGCATTTCCCGAGGCAGCCTAGCGACTGCCTCGCTTTTTCCGCGACCGAGGCCAAACGCCCGGGCACCAGCGGTCATTAGTCCATGAGAGTTGCGGCGATGCAAGAATACGAGCTCTACATAAATGTCAAAAAGCCCGCCATCGGCCTCTATGTGCGTAAAGGCGTTGGCTTACCAGATTTCGCCGACCCGAAAGACTGGGCCTTTGACGGAACCTCAGCACAGGATCTGTTACCTCGAGCGTCGTGGAAGGCGTTGCAACTGATTGCCATGCCTTCCGAGACATGGATTGACGCATGTCGGTCGTTGAGAAATTCGACGCCGTTACGCCGACGTGAGTTATCCCGGCGGTAGAATTGCCGATACCCCTTCAGCAAGCGATTCTTGACGGATCAAATATGGACTCAAATTCAGCATCCCCTGTTTCGCAGCCGGTCGTGGCAAAGCTCACAACGGCCGCGATATTCCTTGTCCTGACGGTCAGGCCCGAGCGGGAGCATGAAGCGACCATGCGCGCATTATGCGGCGATCTCTCCGCGCTTCTGCGTGCAGTGGGTTTTCGTGATCTCGAGAGCCGTCTGTCTTGTGTCATGGGGCTTGGCTCCGATTTATGGGATCGGCTTTTTGGGGAGCCCAGGCCGAGGGAACTGCATCCGTTCCGCGAGATCCGCGGCAAGCATCGCGCTATATCGACCCCTGGAGATATTCTCCTTCATATTCGCGCCACACGGATGGATTTGTGCTTCGAACTTGCGACACAGATCATGTCGCGGCTCGATGGCGCAGTCGCCACGGCAGACGAGGTGCATGGCTTCAACTATTTCGACGACCGTGATCTGATCGGCTTCGTCGACGGCACCGAAAACCCCGTGGATCAGGACGCCATCATGGCCACCATCATCGGCGATGAGGACGCGGCCTTTGCCGGTGGCAGCTATGTGATCGTGCAGAAATACCTGCACGATCTGAAGCAGTGGAACCAGGTGCCTGTCGAGGAACAGGAAAACATCATCGGTCGACACAAGCTTTCGGACATCGAGCAGGACGATGCGGTGAAGAAGCCTTACGCGCACAATGTTTTGACGAGCATTGTCGAAAATGGCGAGCAGCTCGAAATCGTGCGCGACAACATGCCGTTCGGCGATGTGGGGAAGGGCGAGTTCGGCACCTATTTCATCGGCTATGCCCGATCTCCGCGCAGAATCGAGCAGATGCTCGAGAATATGTTCATTGGCCAACCGCCGGGAAACTACGATCGGCTGCTCGACTTCAGTCGCGCGGTGACAGGCACGCTGTTCTTCGTTCCGTCGGCGACATTCCTGGACAGTGTCACCCCTGAGAACAGCCATCTCGTGATCGTCGCCCCGGCCGCAGATCACCCCGAGGCCGAAGACAAATCCAAACTGCAATCCGCCCGAAGCGACGGTTCGCTCGGCATTGGTTCGTTGAAGAAGTGAGGCATGCCATGAATAATCTATATCGGGAACTTGCTCCCATCTCCGACAGTGCCTGGGATCAAATCGAGGATGAAGCGTCCCGCACCCTCAAGCGGCATCTCGCAGCACGGCGTGTCGTCGACGTTATCGGCCCGAAGGGCGTTGATTTCTCGGCTGTCGGCACAGGGCACATCAAACAGATTCAGGGACCTGGCGAAGGTGTTCTGTCGGCGCAACGCGAAGTGCAGGCGCTCGTCGAGTTGCGTGTCCCGTTTGAGCTGACGCGTCAGGCAATCGATGATGTTGAGCGCGGCGCAGCGGATTCAGACTGGTCGCCCGTAAAGGAAGCGGCGCGCAAAATCGCCTTTGCGGAGGATCGCTCGATTTTTCATGGATATGCCGCAGCCGGCATTCAGGGAATTCGCGAAGGAAGCAGCAATGCGATTGTGCCGCTTCCCGGCAACGTCAAAAGCTATCCGGGCGCTATCGCGCAGGCGGTAAGCCAACTACGGCTTGCAGGCGTTAATGGTCCCTATGCGCTTATACTTGGTGCCGAGGCGTACACTGCTGCAAGCGGTGGGAGCGACGAAGGATATCCGGTCTTCCGCCATATCGAACACGAGGTGGACGGTGGCGTCATCTGGGCCCCAGCAATCGAAGGCGGGTTCGTGATCACAACACGCGGCGGCGATTTCGAACTCGATATCGGGCAAGACCTTTCCATAGGCTATCTCAGCCACTCCAGCACGGTTGTCGAACTTTATCTACAAGAGACTTTCACTTTCCGGATGCTAACATCGGAAGCGGCAATAATACTCGCACCCAGCGATAAATCGTAGCGGGGGTCGACAGTGGTGCTACCTTCCGTATGAAGAGTTCTTGAGGTCGTATCTATTGTGATCCTTGGGGTTGCGGTGCGGTCGCCGAAAATCACCGTAATGCGCTCGATTCAAACATTGTCATCAATGCTCCGGTCGGCCGTCATGCACTGAAGGCGACTCAACGAGGCAGCATGCAAGCAGCCATCGGAACACGGAGTGATCGTCAGGATACTTGGTTCAACGGAAACGGACGTTTTCTTGGTCAAACTCGCAAGCAACCCGGTAGATGGCGAGACATAACGTTATCTCCAGGACCGTTGCCCGCGGCTCGAATAAGAAGGTTCGTCGAATAGACGGGGGCGCGGAAAACCAACAGGGTCAGGACCTGACCTTCAGCAGTTCGCACGGAACGCCGAATTTTCTTCCGCATGGCCGAACATCGCGATCAAACGTGCGTCGCCCGCCGATGCCGCGACGTTCAACGGAGAACCGGACAAATTCGCCAGGTATTTTTCGCCCAACCCCGGCCTTGGTGATTAGTCGGCATGATAGGATGTCACTGCGAATTTTCCCGTTTGAGATTACCAGAGATATCCTTACTCCACCCGTAAAAGGTCGATGAAACTTCATCGAAGTCACCATTGCAGCTACCGTAACGGGCCATCCCTTTATTGCGGAAGACGATCGTGAAGATTTCCGGGAACCTTTGCCGAAATCCAGCATCCAATTGGTTGACGCCGCAAATTTGAGCGGCGTTGTGAACCAAAGGAATAGGCAATGAGAACCATTTCTATCGCGCTTGCCACGCTGCTGGCCGGATCGCTCGCAGCGTTCGCGCATGATGTTCCTGCCGAGATAGCCAATTCGCCGCCGGCGGGGGCGTTCAAGGCGGTGAGTAGCCTCGTCAAGCTACCCGATTTCCTGCCCGGTATGGGTCAACTCTTCGTCGATCCCGCACGTCCGCCCGCGGGTCCGTTCCTGGCATACGATCACGACGGCAAGCTGGGGGCGTGCTGGAACAGGCGGTGGACTTTCTGCCCGCGCCGTTTCGCACCGTCTTCATCCTTCGCGATGTCGAGGGGATGAGTACGGAGGAAACGGCGATCGTGCTTTCGATCAAGGCGGAGACTGTGAAGACCCGCCTTCATCGTGCGCGAAAGCTGATGCGCGCGGCGATAGCGAAGAGGCTTTCTGCTGCGTTCGGGGAATCTTTCCATTCGACGGTACGCGTTGCGCGGGCATGGCCGATCGTGTCGTGAAGCGTCTGCGCCAGCGACGTTTTCTCGACCGCTGACGATAGATGGAGATGGCGAATATCATCAATCTTCAACATAAGTATCTGCGCGCTCAATCACGCGAAGTAAGTGTCTGAATGTCCTGTTGGTCCTACCAGATTGCAAACACTCTTTTTTTGAGGCACTATTTGGAAGGGAAACATAGGACTTGGGGAGATGCTGAAACAGTTTGAGATTTTACAGCTTGCCTTTCAACTGGCCATGGACAGCCTCATGAAGGCAAGAAGTTTCAACCCGGACATAGCGGCCGCTAGCTTGCTAATATTCATCCGGGCTTCGCGGCAAAACGACGAGATTTCTGCCGCACAAGGAGTTCTAACAGCTCTCGACCATCTTTCAGCCCTTTCGCGGGAGGATCACCGCTCCCGAATATGGCAGGAGAGAAAGTTGTCAGTTCAGGAAGCGTTCGAGGTCCTTGAGGACGTCTATGATCGAAACGCAAGTTTTGAGGAATACACACGGCGCATGCCCGAACGTTATTCAACACCGAGCCAAGGGCATGTCGCAGGCATTTAGCCTTGTCATTTGCCTTCTATCTTGACTGACGCTGACGCCAACCTTCAGTACACGCGGTAGTCGCCGAGAAGCACGCAATACCTTTCGGTATCTGCTCTTGGATGGCACCACTGACGCGTCGATTGCGCTCATAGCCGTTTTCAGCCGGGGCGCGTCTTTTTCACACCAGCCTCAACCACCGAGCAGTCCGAGCATGACGATCAGGATTTGCCCGCCGCCGAACATCGAATCCAAGCCATCGCCCAGTTCCCGCCGACGCTTGATTCACCATACTCGCCGTGATCACCAAGGTCATAGGGCTCCAAGCCTTGAGGAATTCGATCTCGTTGAGATGTTCGATAAATCCGATAATACCATCAAGGTTGTCGCGGCACGCGCGTTTCTCTACTCATCTACATTTGCTTCGGTCCATTAGCGGGCCACCGCCTTGACCGCCCAAGCTCTGGTTTTTAGAGGAATCGACCCATCCTCGTTACGCGGCAGACTGTCGTGCAACTCTCCTCTCAATCGCTGCCGGGTCGAAGGCTCAAGATTCATGCAGTAGCCCGGCGCAGGCCCGGCTCCAAGCGTGAACGGACGCCAGTAGTCCTCGAAGTCCCTGAACACGGTTGGTATCTCAATTTGGGTACACTCTACCGAGCTCAAGCCGGCTGTCGTTGCCAAGCTGGTCAGTCCATCGGGTGTGCAAAAAGGAAATCGCCTGCCTTCAGCGAGGTCTTGCGCATTTGGGTCAATTGCGGTGGCGGCAGTCCAGAACGCCCGCATGAATTCCACACCACCTCCTGGATAATCCCAGACATAAAACGCAATCGTCGCGCCGCTGCGCGCTACGCGTTTCATTTCCCCCAACGCTTTTTCCCTGTCGGGCACGAAGTTGAGAACCAGCCCAGACACGATCATATCTCTGCTGCCGGTATCCACTGCCAGCGCTTGGGCATCTCCAACGCGGAACTCCATGCGTTTGTCAGCAACTTTTGCTCGTGCTGTTGTAAGGAAGCCTTCGGAAGGGTCGACAGAAATCAGGCTCGCCGGGTTGCAGCGATCGAGGATGGCAGCGGAAAGCGCTCCAGTGCCGCAGCCCACGTCAAGCCAAGCCAATTTGTCCGCAGGGTCGAGCCAGTCGAGAAAGCGGGGGGCTATCTGTCGACTCCAGCGACCCATATATAGATCGTAACTGTCGCCTGCCTGCCATGCGTCATGACGGGATGCCTGAGACATTGACTGTTCCTGCGCCGGACCCTATCGCCAATTAATACGCCTCGCCAAGCACAGAAGGCCAATCAAATATCGAAAGCTGGGACGAAAGGATCGCGATCGGACCAAACCAGACCTAACAACCTGGCTAAGACTGCGGGGAAGAATGAGCAATCTTTGCCCTTTCGACGGCGGCAAATGACTTTCACCGGCCACCGCTTACGCATCTGCTTTGCGGTAGGCTACGACGACAAGCCAGGTTGCGGAAAGCAGGAAGTAAAAAGCGCCGAACCCCGCATAGGGGGTGATGTTCAGAATCGTCGGCGCATCGGTGCCAAGGGATCGGCTAATCATGAGGCCGCCGGCGAGGGCCGATTGCGCACCACTCAAGATCATCGCCCATTGCACGCCATGGTAACGCAAACGCCTTACGCCCGTGTACAGTTGCAGCAGACCCGAGAGGATCGCCCAGACCCCAAACACGGCCAAAACCGCATAAGTGCTGCTGCTGACCGCCACGATGACGGCGAGTGTCGTTATCACGCTGACCACGACATTCAACGCTTGGGACGGGTTAGCTTTCAGGCCGCCATTTACCTGGGCGTCAACCAAGTTGGCGAAGGCATCCCACGCCGGGTAGATCACGAGCAGAAAAGCGGCAAAACGGGGTTGCCCGCTGAGCAGAATGGCGGCGGCAATCCAGGAGATAGAGAATATGGCGCGTACGAAATAATAGGATCGCAGCCAGCTGGACTGGGTCGAAGATTGGCTTTGCATTGGTAGGTTCCTCGTTGTGATCTACCTATCAGTAGGAAGGTAGATCGTTTGAGTCAACCCGGCACTCGAACACCTCCTTGTGAGGATCGGGGCAACGCAAGCCTTGACAATAGCCTACTAGAAGGTAGGCTATTAACTGGAAACAATGGCTTCAACTTCTGAAAAAATTCTCGACATCGCGCAGGCCCTCATTGTCGCGGGAGGCTATAACGGGTTCAGCTATGCCGATATCTCGGCTGAGATTGGTATCAGGAAGGCGAGTATCCACCATCACTTTCCGACGAAGGCCGAGTTGGTCTCTGTGCTGGTGGATCGTTACAGGCGGCAGGCTGAAGCGGGCTTACATTCTCTCCGGGAGCAATTCTCAAGCCCTGCCGATCAACTGCGGTCCTATCTGAACTACTGGCAGACATGCATTCGCGATGCCTCGCCGTCCTTCTGCGTTTGTGCAATGCTCGCTGGCGAGATGCAGATGCTGCCGGAAGAGGTCGCATCACGCGTTCGCGCCCATTTCTATAGCCTTGCGAGGTGGCTCACGTCCGTGCTGCAGGCTGGAGTAGAGCAGGACTTGTTCCGATTGAACAAGCGGCCGGAGGAGGAGGCCCAAATGCTGATGGCATCGGTCCATGGGGCAATGCTCTCTGCGAGGGCTTTCAGCGATCCTGGACTGTTCACCACAATCGTCAGCCCCCAGATCGCCAAACTGCTGGCACCGGATTGCAAGAGAACTGACGGGCCGAAGTAGTCAACAGACGACTGCTCAGCGAGCGAAGCGGTTATCTGGATGGCAGCCAGACAGTCGTCTCTAAGATCAACATGTCGCGCTGGAACATCGGCAAGGTCGAGAGAGGGCTACGCAAAGATTTATTTATCGGTCATTCACAGCATCGACCCGGAATGAGACGAAATAGGAATAAATGCCTTGCGTCGGCAAACGGATTCATGCGAGAAATCCTTCATCAAGGAATTTTCACATGACCGCACCGATGCCCGGCGACGGACGTTGAAGCTATATCCGAATTTGGAAAAGGCGGCAGATCAGGCCATCGACGCGTGCCGCGGCGATGCACGCGCTGCTGTCATTGCGCTTCTCGTCGCAAATGACTTTCTGGAACATGAGCTTGAGTTGGCACGCATTGCCGTTTCGTCTGGTTTTTCCCGTGGCTGGCATCACAGGAAAGCGCGATGAGCACACGCGCCAGATTCACGCCCGCAGCGTTTCCGACTAAGCCACCTGCCTCGCGAGTGCGCACTGCGACCAAAGCTCGGAAAGGGAACGGGCGAGATGGTCGATGTCGGTGTCGGAATGAAGGGGGGAGGGCGTGATGCGCAACCGTTCGGTCTTGCGTGGCACCGTCGGATAGTTGATCGGCTGCAGATAGACTCCGTGCCGATCCAGCAGAACGTCGCTGATCCATTTGCATTTGACCGGATCCTGTACCATCACCGGTACTATATGGGTCGAATTCGGCATATAAGGAATGCCGATTTCGGTGAGGTGTGCGCGGACTTTCTCCACGCGGTCCTGATGACGGGCGCGCTCGACATTTGAGTTCTTCAAGTGACGGATCGAAGCGAGCGCACCGGCGGCCACTGCCGGCGGCAGCGCTGTCGAAAAAATGAAACCGGAGGCGAAGGAGCGAATGAAATCGCAGACCGCCGCCGACCCGGTGATATATCCGCCCATGACGCCGAAAGCCTTGCCGAGGGTTCCCTCGATGATCGTCACCCGGTTCATCAGGCCTTCCTGTTCGGCGATCCCACCGCCGTGGGGTCCGTAGAGGCCGACCGCATGGACCTCGTCAAGATAGGTCATGGCACCGTGCTTTTCGGCAACCGCAAGAATCTCGGCAATCGGCGCGACATCGCCGTCCATTGAATAAACGGATTCGAAGGCGACGATCTTTGGACGTTCTGTCCCATATTCGGAAAGGATTCGATCGAGATCCTTTGGATTATTATGCTTCCAAATCCTCTTCTCGGCCTTCGAGTGACGAATGCCTTCGATCATCGAAGCGTGGTTGCTCTCGTCCGAAAAGATAACGCAACCAGCGATGTTTGCTCCAAGCGTGCCGAGCGTGGCCCAGTTCGAGACATAGCCGGAGGTGAAGAGGAGGGCGGCTTCCTTGCCATGCAGATCGGCAAGTTCACGTTCAAGAAGGACATGGTAGCGGTTGGTGCCGGATATATTGCGCGTGCCGCCAGCACCAGCGCCGCATTTGTCGAGCGCCTCGTGCATGGCGGCAATCACCGACGGGTGCTGGCCCATGCCCAGATAATCGTTGGAACACCACACCGTCACATCGCGTTTGCCATTCTCGGTATGGCGAGTGGCGTGTGGAAAGGAGCCCGCGCGGCGTTCGATCTCGGCAAAGACCCGATAGCGTCCCTCCTTATGCAGACCTTCGAGCTTCGTTTCGAAGAATGCATTGAAATCCATAATTTCTCACCCTCACCAACTATGGCCAATTCATTTCCCGATGTCAGGCAGATAGTCGACTGCCTTTCCTTACCAAGATATCAGGAGCTGGAATGGCTCTCGATCAGGTCGGGATATTGAGACGTCAGCAACTGCAGGTCCGAGAGTCTAGTGAGGCGCATCGACCATCCGCCATCAAGCGCAACCCCCCGAGCATCGCCCGAGCCGAAATCGGTGATATAACGGATCAGTGAGACCACTTGATGCGCCTGAAGGTCGCGTCGGCGTCTAACGATGAAAACCTCGTCAGGGCCCTCATAATTCCGGGCGGTCGCTATAGGCGGGTTGTCAGTGGACGTCGAAGTAGGTTCGACCGATGCAACAGCATCGACAGGTACGTCGCGATCATTCCCGCTGCTTGGATCATCGTCCAGAAAGTCAAAATCAGCCATACGGGAACGTGTTCCTTATTCTCAGCGAGGACGCCGCTGCGGCCTAGGGCGTCCAGGTCTTTGAGCATCAAGTTTATTGAGCAGTTCAGCGGCGTCACAAGCATCGTCCTTGCTAAGCCCGTTCATGACGCGCGAAGGGGTTTCCGTCGGACGTTCAGGTTGTGTATCCAGAACAGACCAGCTTCCGGTTGCCTCTTGATGTTCAGTGTATCGTCGCTTCATTGATCCATCGGAAAATACGTATTCATGTTTTCTGTGTCCGAGGTCGAAATCCTGCACTTGGTCGCTGCCGGCCTGCCGCGACAATCAATGCGTTCGACCGGTTAAACCAACGGGATGCGCCAGGCGCACGCCTCTACCGCCGCCGTGACTGCGCTCGTGATCCCCAATGATCTCAACCCCCGCTGCCCTGAATGCGCTGATGACTTTTTTCTGTATATCGATCCCACCCCGCAGATCGCTGTCGCCGGCCTCCATGCGTTGGATGGCCGACAGAGAGATGCCGGCGCGGTCAGCGAGGTTTTTCTGGTCAATTCCAAGCAATTCTCGGGCTGCACGCATCTGCGAAGCGGTAATCACATTTTGATCTCCGGATTGCGAGCACGCTGCACTGAAAGAGCGATCGACGACCGCCGCTCTATGCAGGAAGGCGGCAGTTGTGATTGGAAGAATACTCATTCCGGCTTATCGCCTTTTGAGCGCGAAAACCAAAAAGCGCTGATCAAAGCGCCCTTAACTCGGGGCAGCAGGACGAGTATCAGCGCAACAACAATCAGGGAGACCAAAATCATTGTAAGTGCGAAGTGCGAGAGAAGCATACCCTGAAACAGGAAATACGATGGTGCGGCAAACAAGCCCGCAATCAGGATAGTGAACCAGGGTGCGGCGTCGTCTGATTCTATGTCGCCAAAGCGTTCGCCGCAGGGCCCGCAATTCTCTACCTGCTTCAGATAGGCGCGATACAGCTTGCCATGACCGCAATTCGGGCATCGGCCGACCAGGCCACGCGCGAGAGCGACCGGCAAGGTGGGATGTTCAAATCTATCGCTTCTTTTGTCCATTAGGATCATGTATAAAACATCATCCTAAATGTTTCAACCCGTAGATATCTTCTATTCGATATGATTTTCAAGGCGCTATGTAGGCAGATTGCAAACCGTCGCCTTAAAGTCACCGGATAGCACCACGGAAACGTTCATTCACGTTCCGAACCCGGCGATCGCGTGTGCCAGATCACGCTCACAAACAGGGCTTTGGCGCGTGGCAGAACGATGAGCGCCATGCCGAGGGCTAGAATGGGCCATAAGGTCATCGACACCCAGCCTGGCAAGGTCATCCCGCTTTCGACGGAAAGAGCAATTGGCACGACAATATGACCAACGATGAGAATCGTAAGCCAGGGAGCAGCGTCGTCCGATCGAATGTGCCCATATTGTTCGTAGCAGACAGAGCAGTGATCTACCTGCTTCAAATAGGAAGCAAATAGCTTTCCATTTCCGCAGTTCGGACACCGCCCGATCAAAGCACGGCGAATGGCAACACCGAGTGTTGGCCTCATGTTGTCGTTTGCTGGGAATCTCAAGCGAAGGCACTCACGCGAAGCGAACGCACCGTGTTGGGCGGGATGGAATAAATGTGAGCCATTGTCTGGTACCTGGTCATTGGTTTGCCGAGGCACGTGCCGCCTTGACCGTCTTGGCATCTGCCTTGTCGAGCAATGCCAGCAGTCCTTTCAGGATTTCGAGCGGTCGTGGCGGACAACCTGGTATGTGCAGATCAACCGGCAGGACTTCGGATACCCCGTTCATCACTGCATAGCTCCCGGCAAAGCAGCCGCCGTCCCTGGCGCAGTCGCCGATTGCTACAACCCATTTGGGATCGGGTGTCGCGTCATAGGTCCGCAGCAGGGCCTCCCGCATATTTTTGGTCACCGGCCCAGTGACAAGCAGCACATCGGCATGACGTGGCGAGGCGACGAAACGGATGCCGAAACGCTCAATGTCATAGAAGGCGTTGTTGAGCGCATGCATCTCAAGTTCGCAGCCATTGCAGGAACCGGCATCGACCGCCCGGATCGACAGGCTTCGCCCCAACCGTTTGCGAGCCGCGCGGTCAAGAGCTTGGGCGAGTTCGTCAGTCGCTAGCTGGCTCGCCTCGGGTGACTTCTCTGTGAGAGGGGCCCGTATTAGGCTTTCGAAGAGGAGCTTGCGCATGACAGCCTACCTTTTTAGAGATCATGGCCTGAATAGCTGCAATTGAATGACTTGTTGCAGAGCGGGAAGTCGGCGACGATGTTTCCCTCGATTGCCGCTTCAAGGAGTGGCCATTGAAACCATGATGGGTCACGCAGGTGGCAGCGCTCGATCACGCCGTTTGCCGCAAGGTGGATCCAGACCAGGATATCGCCCCGAAAACCCTCGACCAGCGCCATGCCCTCACGCGGCTCTCGGGCCGCGACAACATCGACGCGAACCGGACCCTCAGGCAGCCGCCGCAGGATCTGTTCGACCAATGACAGGCTCTGTTCGACTTCGCGGATGCGAATCCAGACACGGGCGTTCACGTCGCCATCAGTCAGAACTGGGACGTCGAATGTGAGTTCATCATAGGGCGGATAGCCTGGAATTTGACGGGCGTCGAAATCCCGACCGGAGGCTCGGCCGACATAGCCACCCGCGCCATATTGCCGGGCAAGATCAGCGTTGAGTCGACCGGTTGCGACCGTCCGATCCTGCAGGGAGGCGGTGTTGTCGTAGAGTTCGACCAAGGCAGGAAACCGTTGTCTGATCTCAGAGACCAACAAACGAAGGTTGACGGCTCCTCCAATGTCGAGGTCGGCCGCGATCCCGCCTGGCACGATGCGATCACGCATCATGCGGTGGCCGAAGGCCGTATCGCAGACGCGCAACACGCGTTCGCGCAGCACGCCGCAGTGAGCATGCATGAGCGCGAAGGCAGCATCATTGGAGATCGCCCCGATATCGCCAAGATGATTGGCAAGCCGTTCCAACTCGGCCATGAGGGCTCGCAGCCAGACAGCACGGGGTGGGGCCTCGATACCTTGCGCTGCCTCGACGGCGCGGGCAAAGGCAAGGGAATAGGCAACCGTGCTATCGCCGGACGTTCTGCCCGCCAATTTTGCGGCATGGTCGATATCGGACTCGGCCATCAGGCCTTCTATGCCTTTGTGCGTATATCCGAGACGCTCTTCCAGCCGAACGACCGTTTCGCCGCCAGCAGTAAATCGAAAATGTCCAGGCTCGATGATCCCGGCATGGACCGGGCCGACGGGGATCTGATGCAGGCTCTCGCCCTCGGCGGTCAGGAACCGATATGAAGGTGCGCCGACTGGCGCAGGAGTAGACGCTCCCAACGGATGAACAACTTCCCACTGGCCATGATCGAGCCAGCGGCGGGTATCCGGCAATCCTTGCGGCAGAAGCCCGAACAGGTCTGCTGCTGCTCGCTCAAGACGCAAGGCGGGTGGATGTAGGCTGCCGACCGACGGATAGCGGCCATCCGGGCACTCCAGGCTGACAACGCCAATGTCCCGGGCGATCTCGTCGAAAAGTGCCATGTGGACAGCACCCGGTTCACCCCAGAGACCGAGCAGGCTCCAGTGACCCTCGGCCAGTTGCTCGGCAGCGAAGCTCCATATTTTTGGAGTGACCACAGCGCGTGCCCACGGGAAGTGGCATTCCACGCGTTTGCCAGCCAAGATGAGATCGATCAGCGCGGGCATGTTTTCTCCCTCATCCGTTTCATCCCAAAATATCCGCGACGTTCTGGAACCACGTGACCAGGGGAGGGGGAAGATAGATGCCGGCAGCCAACACCAAGGCCAGATGGGCGTAAAGCGGCACGTAGGATGCCTGGACGGGGGTAGTGCTGCCGCGCGGTTCGCCGAAGGCGATACCGGTCAACCGCAGCAACAAAGCTCCGAAAGCGAGCAGAATCCCGAAAACCAAAAGGATCGCAAGAACGGGGTGCCTCGCAAATGTCGAACTTACCACCAGGAATTCGCTCATGAAGATGCCCATCGGCGGAAGGCCGGCGATGGCAACGACCCCTACGACCAGAGCCCAGCCAAGTGCCGGATGTGTCTCCGTCAGCCCCCGGATCTCGGCAATGTTTTGCGTTCCCTTGACCTGGGCGATATGGCCTACCGCGAAAAAGATCGCGGACTTGGTCAGGCTGTGCATCACCATATGCAGCAGCCCGGCAAAGTTGGCGAGCGGCCCCCCCATGCCGAAAGCAAACACGATGATGCCCATATGTTCGATCGAAGAGTATGCAAACAGCCGCTTGATGTCGCGGCGGCGGTAGAGCATGAAGGCTGCGAAAATGAGGGACGTCAGTCCCATCGTAATCATCAGCGACCCAGGCGCTATCGCCTCCGGGCTTGCGGCCAGCAACAATTTGAAGCGCAGCACGGCATAGAGCGCGACGTTGAGAAGAAGTCCCGACAACACCGCCGAGATCGGTGTCGGGCCTTCGGCATGCGCGTCGGGCAGCCAGGCATGCAAGGGAGCAAGGCCTACCTTCGTGCCGTAGCCAAGCAGCAGGAAAACGAATGCGACGTTGAGCAGGGCCGGGTCGAAGCGCGCTGCATGTTCGATAAGCACCGTCCAGACCATTGCATTCGTGCCTTCTCCGACAACGGGCTGCGCGGCCATGTAGACGAGGATCGTGCCGAACAGGGCGAGCGCAATGCCGACGCTTCCCAGAATGAAGTATTTCCAGGCGGCCTCCAGGGCTTCATGCGTGCGGTAGATGCCGACCATGAGCACCGTGGTTAGCGTAGCAAGTTCCACGGCAACCCACATCAAGCCGATATTGTTCGAGACGAACGCGAGGTTCATGCCGAACATCATGATCTGGTACATTGCGTGGTAAAATCTAAGGTTGGACGCGGTCAGCCGACCGGTCTCCATCTCGTGCGCGATATAGGAGGCGCTGAACACGCTGGTCGTGAATCCGACGAATGTGTTGAGCACGATGAACACGATGTTGAGGTCATCGACCAGCAGATACTGCCCTGGTTGTGGCCGATCGGTGATGAGCAGCGACAGGGCGGCAACCAAGGTCAGGAAGCTCGCAGCCACATTCAGGCGTGCTGTCATCCGATAGTTGGGCAGGGCCGCCAGGAGAGCGGCGGCACCGATCGGTATTAGCAAAATGGCCGCCACGGCATCGAAGGACAACGCGGTCATCGGCGTTCGCCCCTGTAGTCATCGAGCGCGCCGACATCGACGGAATCGAACCTTTCCCGAATGCGGAACAGGAAGACGCCGATGACGATGAAGGCAATCAGGATCGAAAATGCGACGCTGATCTCGACAACCAACGGCATGCCCTTGGCACCGGTTGCGGCGAGAACGAGGCCGTTTTCGAGTGACATGAACCCGATGACCTGACTGACGGCATTGCGACGGGTGACCATTACCAGGAGTCCGAGCAGTATGATGGACAGCGCGAAGGCCAGATCCTCGCGCGCCAGTGGATCGGCCTCCGGGGTAACCCGCAGCATCAGGACCAGGGACAGTGTCACAAGGCCAATTCCGGCAAGCATGGTCGGACCAATGCCAACAGCCGTCTCGATGTCACGATGGATGCCAAGGCGTTGAATGATGCGGTGGAGCCCGACGGGAATGATGATCGCCTTGAATACGAGCGCGATGACCGCGGTGACATAGAGATGGTGGGCGTCCTGAATGTACGCTTGCCAGGCAACGGAAAGGGCAAGGACGATCGCGTGGAGCGCGAAAACGTTTATGAGCGCGAAGAGACGATCCTGATACAGCATCAGGAAACTGATCAGGACAAGGCCGCCGGCGAGCAAATGGGCGATGTCGAAGGTGAGGCTGTTCATCACAGGCTCCGCGAGACGAACAACAGGAGCGTGCCAAGCAGCGCCAGCATGAGTGCTGCTCCCAGAAAATCCGGGACGCGGAAGACACGCATCTTGGCGATTGCTGTTTCGAACACGGCAAGGAGAATACCGCCGACCGCCAGCTTGGCGACATAGGCGGTGGCAGCCAATACATAGGATGTTAGTCCTGTTCCTGCGGTCACCAGCCCCCAAGGCGTGAAGACACAGGCAATCAGCGACATGTAAAGCAGGAGCTTGAGGAAGGCGGCGAACTCGATCATCGCCAGGTGACGACCGGAATATTCCAGCACCATGGCCTCGTGAACCATGGTGAGTTCCAGATGCGTTGCCGGGTTGTCGACTGGGATGCGGGCGTTTTCCGCGATCGCGACGATGATGAGGGCGATCAGCGCCATCCCGAGCGACACCCGCAGACCAACTTCGGACGAGTTCATGAACGCGGCGACCGTGGAGAGCTGCGTCGCGCCTGCAACGAGAGCGAGGCTGAACACGATCAGAAGCATTGCAGGCTCGGCCAGGGAAGCGATCATGACTTCGCGGCTTGCGCCTATGCCGCCAAAGCTCGTGCCGACATCCATTCCGGCTAATGCCAGGAAGAACCGCGCGCTCCCCAGAAGGGCGACAATGGCAATGAGATCGGCCGACCAGCTGAATGTGAGCCCGGTGGCAAATGTCGGGATGAGCGCGGCAGCAACCCAGGTGGCGGCAAAGATCAGATAGGGCGTGACGCGAAACAGCCAGGATGCGTTGTCCGCCAGAACGACTTCCTTGCGCATGAGCCGCAGGAGATCACGGTAGGGTTGGATGAGAGAAGGACCCTGACGGCGCTGCAGTCTCGCCTTCACCTTGCGCACGAAGCCGGTCAGGAGCGGTGCGAGCAAAAGCACCAGCATCATCTGTAAGCCTTGAACGGTCAGCTCAAGCGTCAGGGCCATAGTGCGAGCACCAGAAGCAGGGCTACGAGAAACAGGAAGACGAGCGTCAGGTAGCGCCGGATCGTCAGGAACTGCAGATGATTGAGGTGGTCAGTCGCAAAGTCGATGGCCCCACCGATCGGCTGATAAAGCGTCTCCCAGATCACATCATGCATTTGGACATTCAGGCGAGCTGGGCTGGTTTCGCCGGGCGCTGGCATTTCCACCTGTTCGCTTGCGCGGAACGCAAATGTGCCGAAGACACGGCGGATAGGCTGCGCGAAACTGACGGCCGTGTATTGCCCGGTCGGAACCGCATCGGGGAAACCACAGCCCCAGGCTGGTCCTCGCCGCAGCGCCTGCGATGCGAAACGATGGATCACATATGCCGCGAGCGACGCGGAAATGGCTATGAACACGAACACCAGAAGGCCGTTATAGGAACTGCGGCTCGCCGCAATCGGCACGATCGACAGCCATGGTTCGGCCATTTGTACAGGCATCCGGCTGCCAATCAGCGAAAGGGTCACCGGTGAAAGACCGTCTATGACAAGACCCGGCAGGATGCCGGCGAGCAGGCAAAGTGCTGCGAGCGTGAACATCGCCACCAGCGAGTAGTGGTCGACCTCACGTGCGGTTTCTACAACCGCGGTCCGCGGCCTGCCGAGGAACGTGATCCCGAACGCCTTGACGAAGCAGGCGGCCGCCAATGCCGCCGATAGCGCCAGCAGGCCGCCAACGGCCGGCACCATCACCTTCAGGCCCCATTGCGGCAGGTCTGGGCTCTGCAATATGGCCTGAAAAGCCAGCCATTCGGAGACAAACCCGTTGAAGGGTGGAAGCGCTGAGATCGCGACGCAGCCGACAAGAAAGGCAAAACTTGTGAAGGGCATTCGATGGATGAGGCCGCCCAGCTTCTCCATATTCCGCTCGCCGGTTGCTGTCAGCACTGCGCCCGCGCCAAAGAAGAGCAGGCTCTTGAAGAAGGAATGGTTGAGAACATGGAAGAGAGCCGCGGTGAGCGCCAGTGCGGCAGCCAATGGCATGGCGTTGGCTTTGAAGGCGAGTGCCAGTCCAAGGCTGACGAAGATGACGCCGATATTCTCAATTGTGCTGTAGGCAAGGAGACGTTTGAGGTCGTTTTCCATCAACGCGTGGAGAATCCCCAAAACGGCTGTTAGACCTCCGAAGAACAGTACGATGACGCCCGACCACCATGTCGGCTCGCCGAGCAGGTCAAAGACAATGCGTATGAAGCCATAGACCGCGACCTTGGTCATGACACCGCTCATGAGAGCCGAAACATGGCTTGGCGCGGCCGGGTGGGCGAGTGGCAGCCAGACGTGCAGTGGCACAAGGCCTGCCTTGGAGCCTGCACCCAGCAGCATGAGAGCCAGGACGAAAGTTGCGACGATCGGGGAGGGATCGGCGACACGCATCGCGTCGAAGGTGTAGCCGCCGCTCGGGCCGGACAGAAGGCCGAATGCCAGCAGGAGTGCGAGCGTACCGAAGCCTGCCATCACGAGATAGATGTAACCCGCCCGCGCATTGTCCTGTTCGCGATGGTGCGTCATGACGAGTGCCCATGAGACGAGTGACATGAACTCCCAGGAAAGCAGGAAGGTAAAAGCGTCGTCGGCCAGCACGACAAGGTTCATTCCTGCGAGGAAGGCCGGGAAAAACGGCAGTACCCGGTGCGGGTCGGATTCGTGCTTGCCATAACCGAGGCCGTAAAGACTGGCCATGGCACCGCCGAAATTGACGACGAGGAGGAAGAAAGTCGAAAGTGCGTCCAAACGGAAATTAGCGCCGATCCATGGCAGCCCAACTGGCAGCGTGACAACCGACACGGTGCCGGGATTGCCGATTATGCGGTTTGCAAGGACCAGGATCACGGCCGCCGAAATGCCAAGGGTCAAGCTGTAGACCAGGCGTGTTCCTGCGCCTGCTCGCCGACTTTGGGCGATCGCAAGCACCGCAGTCCCCAGGAGCGCAGCAACGCCCCAGAGAAGGACCGCGGCCCCCGAAATCACGCCACGCTCCTCACACCGAATTTGGTTCCGGTATCGCTACCGCCCAGAATCTTTGCGGGGTCAAAGTCCGCTTTCAGCCGCACGCCGCGTCCGCCAATCTGGCTGGATGCGCCTTCGGCGATCAGTTCGACACCAGCGAGATCAAGAGCCCCGATCAGTTTCATAAGAGAGTCGACATTGCCACGGATCACCGCCTCGCTGGCCTCCATGCGCTGGATCGTCGGCACCGAGAGACCAGACAATTCGGCAAGTCTGCGTTGGTCAATGCCGAGGAGCGCTCTCGCGGCCCGTAGCTGTGGAGCAGTTATCACGGATCGCATCCCCTTTGTTAGCTTTGAGATATTATCTCTGCACGTTACAGCATATATTAAAATGCGGTGGATTCAATTATTGATGCGTGACGCATCTATTTTATGGCTGTAGAAATTGAATACGGACCTTAGACGGACTTGCTTTGTCCTCGCCGCCTTGGTGTCCGGCAAGGGCAAGCGGGAGTCCCAAGGCTCCGCATAAGGTTCTGATGGGATGAAAGATCGTGAAATCAGTGGAGCGGTGGATCTAGGAATTCGACTGTGGTGACAAAGGCATGATCCGAATTGCGAAATATCACTCCGATTTCGGCAATATCGAGGTTTTGCGTACCAAGGACACCGGTTCGTTCATTTATCGCCAGGGTGGCTGCTATCAGAGTGAGTGCGACCCGAACGGCGTCAGTGTCGTGCCCTATATACACGCGATCTTTGGACTTCTCGCACAGGCACAAGTATCTGATGTCTTGATGATTGGTTGTGGCGGTGGGAGCCTGGGCACGATGCTAGATAGAGCTGGCGTGCGTGTTACGATCGTCGACATCAATCCAAAGGCTTTCCAGATTGCTGAGAAATACTTTGGTCTGCCTCGCGGCGTTCACTGCTGCATCTCCGATGGACGGGATTTTTTGCGCGCCGACCGTCATCGCTACGATGCTATCGTTTTGGACGCATATTCCGGGCGGCGTATCCCAGATCACTTGTGCGCTGAGACATTCTTCGGCCTGGCGCAGACACGACTCAAAAATTCTTCCGGCATTCTGATCGGGAATGTTCATGCTCGCCACGACCTTGACATGATGCCGGATCGTGTTGCCGCGAAGCTTAACAACATCTGGTCAAATGTGAGGTTGCTCGACACCCGCGGTACTCCTGACCGTAATGCGCTCGTCATGGCAGGCAAGGTGCGTGGTCTCGTCCAGCCAATATTGTTGATACCGCCGTCAGTTGGAGCAGACGAGATCGCAGATGGCCTTGGCCAATTGGCGTTCAGACCCTGGCATGTGCCGCGACGGGCTGCATAGGTGGAGCCAGCGGCAAAGTGAGGGAGGCATCTTTAAGTTGGGAAAATTGCCTATAGCTTACTTTTTCCCGCCCGTTTCAATGCTCCGTCCAACTCGTGCTCCACGGCTCCGATGAAATGGACGAGCATCTGTCTTGCCGCAGTTTCGTTTGGTGTCTGGACGGCTAAAGTCGCTCCAGCCACGATTGCGATCGACATTAGCTGCTCGGTTGCGCTCATGTTGCGGACATGTTTGGCCATACCGTCTGCCACTTTCCGCATGTAGGAGAAATCAAGATCTGCAAATTCTTTGCTTAAGCTCATAGCCACCTCCTGAACCGACCTGCATTGTCCCTAGACCTACAAAACAAAGGCTTTCGCCGCCCAGTCGACATTGCCTGCTGCAAACACAGCCGCGAAATGACGACATCAAAGATGCCGGCCGCGCGCTGGCCCACTCCTCAAAGCCCGACGGCTGATCGATCATCAGCAAGGCAAGGCCGTTAGCTTGAGCCGGGAATTCTCTGCAACACGCCACTCGAGATCACTGCGAAAATCCAAGTGTCTGTATTTTGCGAAATGAATGCCTGTAGCCGTCTAGGGCTAGATTTTCGAGAGTTAGAGCCTGTTCGATATCAAACCAGCCGATCTCTGAGTGTTCATCACCTATCAATAGCGGTTCGCCTACCCACGATCGTGTCGCAAAAATATAGAATCTTGCGGCGTTAACGCTGTCTGTCTGAAAATCATCGAGAAGCTGTAGATCTGAGGCCAACACACCAATTTCTTCGTGCAATTCTCGGATTGCTGCTTCGAGCGGCGTTTCACCGGCTTCAATGTGACCGCCGGGTAGAGCCCAGCAGCCCGGATACGTTTGTCGACCCTTGGATCTCTTTCCGAGCAGAACCCGTCGTCCATCAAGCAATACGGTGTTGCTGATAAGTTTCACTATCAAATTCGCCCGCGAAGATTCCAAATGGTGCGCAGTGTATCAATCGATTTCTGTGTAGTCGCGTTGCCTCAAATGATGCCGCAAATGCATCCTCGAGCGCCAGGGGAATGTTGCAGTTTCTGGAAACTGCCGCGTTCAGGCGGTCCGAGCGCTGATAATATCAAACCAAGGCTTGCCACACGCCGCCGACCCCTCCACCAGGATGTTCGCGACGTCAACCGGCACGCCTCCCACTGAATCTGGCATGTAGAAAACCTCTGCTCCGCTACCGCCAGAGCCGTCTCGCATGGGCAGAAACATCATCCAGGACAGGCACGGCGGCCAATACCATAAGGATCGCCGCGAGGAACAACGTCGCCGTGAAGCCGATATGCTTGAAACCCACCGCGCCGATGACGCCGCCTATAAAGAACAAGGCGACAAGCGACGCCAGCAGTTTTAGTTTCCTGCGGTCTGCCCGTACGAACAGGCCCTCCGCGTCATTCCGCGATATGTTCCAGTAAACCAGCTTGCCGAGTTCGATGCCCATGTCCGTCACCAGACCGGTGATGTGCGTTGTCCGGATTCTGGCTTCCGATAGCTTCGTGATGATGGCGTTCTGCAAGCCCATTATGAAGCAGAGCAGCATGACCGTCATAGGCACAAACAGTGCTTCATGACGCGCAAGGTGGCTGCCAAGCAGACCAAAACAGATCAGCAGGATCGCTTCCAGGACGAGTGGAAATGCATATTCGCTCTGCAGATGTTGTCGCCGCCCCCAGTTCACCAGCACAGCAGAGCAGGCGGCACCTGCGACAAACGAAAGCAAAGCGCCCAATCCAGAAAGGACCAGCGCGACATTGCCAAGTGCCAGATGGTCGGCCATGGAAGAAACGATGCCTGACATGTGGGAGGTATACTGCTGGACTGCCAGAAAACCGCCCGCATTGGCGGCCCCGGCGACAAAGGTCAAAAAACGGGCAAGGTGCCGATTGGTCTTGTCGCTTCGCTCCTTTCCAGCCAGCCGACGCAGATACACGATCATGAGAGAAGTCTGCCTTTCCACGCGGAAAAGCAGGGCCACAAGTGGGAGTGCCGGGAGAGACTCATTGAGTGTTTCTGGACGGGAAGGGGATGAAAGACGGTGAATGCGCAGCATCGAAGCGCGCGTCGTGCGCGACCTAATTTGGCTTGCCTATGGGAATATCAGGCTGCCGGAACCTGACACCGCGACCGCCATCGCTGCTGCTTACATGTTCGCTTATCAATTCCACACCGGCACTGTTCAGCGCGTTGATCACTTTCACCAAACTATCGACCACGCCCCGAACGTTGCCCTGACTGGCTTCCATTCGCTGGATCGTCGGCAAGGAGATGCCGGCCATTTCGGCCAAGGTTTTCTGGTCGATGTTGAGAAGGGCGCGGGCGGCACGAAGCTGGGAAGCTGTGATCATCGATGCATCAGTGTCTGCGTATGAGAAATCATACTCCTAATGGTATCATTGATGTAGAAAACATCAATACAGGGCAACAAAATATTAATCGGCACTTGGCACGATGAACCTCGACCATTATCGTATGTGCATGACTCAACGCTATAAATCTTGCCAGGAGCCCATCGGCACCTGGTCCGTGAATGATGTTCATGCCGGACGGCCCGCCGAGATGGGCAGCCGTACCATCGTCGGGATGAACCGACAGGATGCCGAGGAACTCGCCGACCTTCTCAACAAGCTCGACGCGCAAAGACAGGAAGCAAAATCATGAAGGTCAAAGACAGCAACGGCACGCCGCTGAGTGAAGGAGATTCCGTCACTCTCATCAAGGATCTCAAGGTCAAAGGCACTTCCGTCACCCTGAAACGCGGAACGTTGATCAAGAACATCCATCTGACTGGCAACGAAGATGAGATCGAATGCCGGGCCGAGAAGGTTAAAAATCTGGTGTTGCGAACGGAGTTTTTGAAGAAGGCCTGATCTGAAAATGCTCGCAATCCTGTGCTCTGCGCGGATGTCGGCCAGCCCCTGCGACGAGGCCTAGCTCGACCTGCCGCACTTCCTGTGCGATTTTGTTTCATTGGCGTTCAGCGCTCCAGTGAGTCCACGCATTTCGCTACCGGCTACATTTTCAGCAGGATGTCGACCGCTTTTGCGATAGGCAGCACGATGCACAGCGTGAGAAGTATGTCGACGGCGACATTCTCCCAAAAGCGTCGACGCTTTTCTTTATCAGGACACTTCATAGCCGTGCCCCCATTCTGTCTTTGTATTTTACTACGATTCTGAATGGAGACCATCGAAATTGCATGATGGAAGCCGGATTGTCGGTGAAGCAGGACGATTCGAGCCAAGGCTGCCGTGACAAGAACCCGGTGTTATTTCCGACAACGAAATCCGGCCGGGTTCCAGCAATCAATGCGATTGCGTGGTATTTTGAGGAAAGCACGCATCGAACGAGCGGAACATAGTCGATGATCACATTCAGGCCGATGCGCAGCAACGAGTTCCCGGGATACCTGGATTATTTTGTTCCGGACTATGCCACGGAGATCTCGACGAATTATGGCCTATCCAGTGCGGCCGCGCTCGCGCAGGCAAAGCGAGAGATTTCGGAGGATCTTCCTGATGGTGCAGATACGCCGGGGCAGATGCTGTTGTGCGTAATCGACGATGAGAGAGGAGATGACGACGCCATCGGCTATCTCTGGTACCGTCCGGATAAGGAGCCACGCTCGGCGTTCATCTGCGATTTCCATATTCTTGTCGCGCATCAAGGCAATGGTTACGGCAAACTGGCGTTGAGTGCTCTGGAGGTCATTCTTTCCGACGCAGGTTTTGAACAAATTCGGTTGCGGGTCGCCGCCGACAATGAGCGTGCGCATCATGTTTACAAGGTCGGTGGATTTCGCGCGACCGGGATCAACATGAGCAAACGGATTGGAAAGGTATGATCTTCAGCGCCCATGGTCACTTGGTGCAGAGTAGTAAATCACCATCGGGATTTTTTTTGATCAGAAGCGAACCTTGATAGCGGATAACGGGCAATCGCATCCAACGTTATTTGATGGAACTATCGCTTGGATCAGTCGCGCCGTTCCCAGCCATTGATGCCTCGATGCTCCTGTGGTGTGAAGCGGATCTTGTATTGCATCTTGCTGGAGCCTTCGACCCAGTAGCCGAGATAGACATAGGGCAGCTTCAAAGCGCGCGCCCGCTTGATGTGATCGAGGATTATGAAGGTACCAAGCGACACGTTCCTTTCGTCAGGATCGTAGAAGGAGTAGACCATCGACAGGCCATCGGCCATGACGTCGGTCAGAGCGACGGCGACAAGCACGCCTTCGTTGATGCCGGCGGTCGACACGTCCGGACCGCGGCGGCGGTATTCAACTACCTGTGTATTGACGTGCGTGTCTTCGACCATCATCGCGTAATCGAGGACACCCATGTCGTACATTCCACCTGTGCGATGCCGCACGTTCACGTAACGGCGAAAGAGGTTATATTGCTCAGTTGATGGCTGAGCCTTGTAGGCGCAGCTGGTGAGATTGGCGTTCCGCTGCCAGACCCACCGCATAGAGCGGGTCTTGTTGAATTCTTCGACCAGCACCCGCACTGATATGCAGGCATGGCAGGCATCACAGGCAGGTCGATAGGCAATGTTTTGCGATCGCCGGAACCCGCCTTGTGACAAAAGATCATTCAGTTCGGCTGCATTGTTCTTGCCAAGGTTTGCGAACACCTTGCGTTCGAACTGCCTCTCCAGATATGGGCAAGGGGCCGGGACGGTCAAATAGAACTGCGGCGATGATTGCGGGTGGTGCGTCATAGGTCTTTCGTCCGTGGTGCTGTGCAGCCAGCAATAGCATCGCTCGGCGGCAAGAAAGGTCAACACCTTTCGAAGGAGCGATCCGGCGAGGGGCTTCAAAATCAGGATTTTGCTGGGACCTGAGAAGGGCGTAGTTTGACCGTTGTCTCGTGACCTTTTACCTCCCCTTAAGTCCTGCTCGGCATGATTAACAATGCCTTTAAACGAAAGTCTGCCGGTGGCGGAAATTTTAGGGGTTTGTCTCCTATTGAGCCGGAACCCCTGAGTGTCGCTGACGGACAGGGCTTTCAGAGATGCAAGAGGTGGTGGGATGGACGAGGGAGAGTGTGTGTGAACGGGAGTATCGCATCATGAAGTCACCAAGAAACCTGGTTGGATTGAAGCAGTTTCAGGTGAATGAGAGACGTCGCCAGTTGCTGCAGCTGGACATGATGATTGCCGATTTCGACCGCATGGCCGGAGAACTGGAGTTCCAGATCAACGCTGAAGAGATGAAAACCGGCATCATCGACATCAATCATTTCGCCTATCCGACTTTCGCCAAGGCCGCGCGCCAGCGCCGCGAGAACCTCAAAAACTCGCAATCCGACCTTCTTCAACAAAGAGCCACAGCCGAATCGTTACTCATTGAAGCTGAAGCGGATCTATCCAGGGCGGAAATGTTGGAATCACGTGACAGCAAGGGCCACGGAGTTTCAATCGAAAACCGCAGCACCATGACCAGTTGAGATGGCTACCCGCGCTCCAGTCCGCCTCTGTTTTTAGGTTTCGCACGATATCGATGCGGGGATGTGACTTGAAACCAAAGTGACGGCTGTGTGCTTGAGGAGATCACTCCTTGATAGCGGGTATCGTTACGTCGGACGCCCAATTACTCCGATGAAAGGCCGGCGCAGTCGGGGAGGATGAGGGGTGGACCACGCCGGCCAATGGCGATCCTTTCAGGTCCGCCG
>NZ_FPBI01000005.1:0-312424 GCF_900116595.1 Mesorhizobium sp. YR577
GGACCGGGTCTGGAACCGGGATCAAGGGGGAGTGGCGGTGACCTCCCGCCCTGGTGTGGTAGCCAGGGACCCGAGGGCCCGACACAGGCCGGCGTCCTGCGGCCGCATGCCCTGACTGGAGGCTTCAGGTGAAAATCTGTGGCGGAAGGATCAAGGGTAGATCGCGCAGGATGCGGAGAACCCGCGGCGTCTTGTCCATGGAATGTACATGGAGCGGGCGTTGTGACCGGCCAACTTCGGGACAGACACCGAGCGGGGCGCGGAAGTCGCGCCACGTACTAAACATTAGGAAGGCACGGCCATGCGCCCCGCTTCCCGATCTTTGACAATGGCCAGATGCGAAAGCAGGCGTGGCGATGAACAGGTGCGTCCTTCGAGGCTCGCTACCGCTCGTACCTCAGGATGAGGGAGGGTGGCGATGAAGTGCGCCGGCGCCCACCTCCCCCTTGAGGGGAGGTCGCGGACTGAGCGAAGCGAAGGAAGCGGGTGGGGTCGGTTCATGCCGAGCGCAGCGCAAAGGAACGTCGAGCACTGCCGCAGCGACCCCACCCAGCCCTTGGGAAGGTAATCCCCGCCATCAAAAAAATCTTTCCATCCCCCAAAGGATTATCGAATAGCTTTCGTCTCAGGAACGATGATGGCGATGACATTGGATGAGGGCGAGGCCACCGATGCCGATCTGATCGGGCGGGCGCGCAATGGCGACAGGCAGGCTTTCGGCGAACTCGTCGAGAGGCACTATGATTTTGTCCATCGCGTCGCCTGGCGCTGGTGCGGCCGAAAGTCGGACGCCGAAGACATCGCCCAGGAAGTCTGCGCCCGGCTTGGCCGGGCGATCCGCGATTATCGCGGCGGCGGGGCCTTCACCACATGGCTCTATGCCATGACCCTGAATGCAGCGCGCGACATGGTGCGCAAGAACGCCCGCGAGACAGCCAAGACCGAAGCCTTTGGTGTCCATGCGCTGATTTCGGGCGAGGCAACGAGCGAGCCGGAAGACCAGGCGGAAGCGCTCTGGGCGGCGGTGCGACAACTGCCGGACAAGCAGCGCGAGGCGGTTCTGCTGGTCTATGGCGAAGGCCTGAACCATGCGGCGGCGGCCGACGCCATGGCCTGCGCCGAGGCGACGGTCTCCTGGCACATCCATGAAGCGAAGAAACGGCTGAAGCTCATCATGCGCTCGGCCGGGGAAGATTGATCATGGTCGACGACAACGAACTCAACAGGCTGCGCGACAGCGCCGTGCCCAAGCCGAGCGCGGAAGCCAGGGCGCGCGCGCTGAATGCCGCTTTTGAGGCCTTTGACGAGAAAAAAACATCACCTGCCACCCAAGGATCGCAGCCAAGCCTTCGTCTCACTGACCGGATACACAAACTCTGGAGTGAGATGATGCAGAAGAAACTCTATGCCGCACCCGCGCTTGCCGGGCTCGTTGCCCTGCCGGTCGCCGGCTATATGACGTTCCAACTTGTCGAAAACTCGCCGTTCGATTTCGGCACCGAGCGCAAGGTGAGCGAACCGCGTGAACGCGTCGAGCAGCCGGCGACGGTTCAGCAGGCTCCCGTCGAAGCCGAGCAGGACAAGGATGAGGCGCTTGCCAAGCCTGCCACTCCCCAGCGGGAGCCGGCGCTTTCGGCCAGCGAGGCCCAGCCACAAGCCGCCGGCGGCAGTGCGCCGCCCAGCCCGACGGTTTTATCGCGGTCGAAAGCAGTGGTATCCAATCAGAATGCCGCCGACAGCACTACGCTGATGGCAGAGCCGCAGGCGATCATGCCGACCCCGGCGGATGTCTACGCGCCAGCCGAAGCCTCCAATGACCGCGTCCAGCAGTTCGACACCAATCCGATCCATTCGGCCAAGGAGAACCCTGTCTCGACCTTCTCGATCGATGTCGACACGGCGTCCTACTCCTTCGTTCGGCGCTCGCTGAAGGAAGGCGTCCTGCCGCAGCCGGACACGGTTCGCGTCGAGGAGATGATCAACTACTTCCCCTACGACTGGGCTGGTCCGGACTCTGCTGCGACGCCGTTCAATTCCACGGTCACCGTCATGCCGACACCGTGGAACGAGAACACCAAGCTCATGCATATCGCCATCAAGGGCTATGACGTGAAGCCGGCCGAGCAGCCGAAGGCCAATCTCGTCTTCCTGATCGATGTTTCCGGCTCGATGAACGAGCCTGACAAGCTGCCGCTGCTGCAATCGGCCTTCCGGCTGCTGGTCAACAGGCTGGGGCCTGATGATACCGTGTCGATCGTCACCTATGCCGGGGAGGCCGGCACGGTGCTGGAGCCGACCAGTGGCTCGGACAAGGTGAAAATACTCGAGGCTATCGACAGGCTGCAGCCCGGCGGCTCGACCGCGGGTGCGGCGGGCATCGAGGAAGCCTACCGGCTCGCCCAGAAGTCCTTCATCAAGGATGGCATCAACCGGGTCATGCTGGCGACCGACGGCGATTTCAATGTCGGCCAGAGCGACGACGCCGACCTGAAGCGCATGGTCGAGGAAAAGCGCAAATCCGGCATCTTCCTGTCGGTCTTCGGCTTCGGCCGCGGCAACCTCAACGACCAGATGATGCAGACCATCGCCCAGAACGGCAACGGCACCGCCGCCTATATCGACACGCTGGCCGAGGCCGAGAAGGTGCTGGTGCAGGATGCAGGCTCGACGCTGTTTCCCATCGCCAAGGACGTGAAGATACAGGTCGAGTTCAATCCGGAAAAAGTTTCCGAGTATCGCCTGATCGGCTATGAGACCCGCGCGCTGAAGCGCGAGGACTTCAACAACGACCGTGTCGATGCCGGCGAGATCGGCTCCGGGCATTCGGTGACGGCGGTCTACGAGATCACGCCCAAGGGCAGCCCGGCGCAGGCGGTGGACGATCTGCGCTATGGCGAGGCGAAGACCGATAATGCAACCGGGGTGGCGAACGCAGACGAATATGCCTTCGTGAAGATCCGCTACAAGCTTCCCGACGGCGATGTCTCCAAGCTCGTCACCACGCCGGTGACTTTGGCCAATGAAGTGGGCTCGTTCGACGATGCCAGCGACGACCAGCGGTTTTCCGTTGCGGTCGCGGCTTTCGGCCAGAAGCTGCGCGATGCCGACCAGACGGCGAATTTCGGCTACGACCGTATCAGGGAGATCGCCTCGGCGGCGCGTGGAGCGGACCCGTTCGGCTACCGTTCTGAGTTCCTGTCGCTGGTGCGCCTTGCCGCCGCGCTCGGCAGTGGAGGGCGCTAGCGCAGTGATGTGCCTGCCCTACTTGAGAGGGCGAAACACCGAAAGAAAGCTTACTGAAGGGCCGACGAGGGAAACTTCGTCGGTCTTTTTCCTTTTTGGGATCAAAGGCTTGTACGATTTTCAGATTTTGCACAGAAGATGTATCTTGTAAAAGATATATCTTTTGATAGATATATCGCATGAAACACAAAATCTGGAGAGACACTCAAATGTTCAATCATCCCCATAATCACGAAAAACGCTGCGGCGGCTGGTTCATGTCCGGCCCGGATGGCGGCAAGGGCGGCGGACGCTTCGGCCGTGGCGGCGGCGGCGGAGGTGGCCGGTTCGGCCGTCATCGCGGTGGCCCCTTCGGCGGGCGCGGTCCGCGCATGTTCGATCCCGGCGCGCTGCGCCTGTTCGTTCTCGGCCTGATCGCCGAGGAACCTCGCCATGGCTACGACATCATCAAGGCGCTGGAAGCGAAGTTCCAGGGCGCATACAGCCCGAGCCCCGGCGCGATCTATCCGATGCTGCAGATGCTGGAGGAGGCCGATCTGGTCGTCTCCGAGACCAACGGCAACAAGCGGCTCTATTCGATCACCGAGCAGGGCAAGGCTTATCTCGCCGAGCACGCTGCCGAACTCGACAAGATCAACGCCCAGCTTGACGAGGCTTCGGCCGAGGTCAACGGCGTGGCGCTTGGCGACGAGGTTCGTGCGCTGGCGCAGGCCATCTTCGGACGGTTGCGCGGCGGCGAGCTAAGCGCCGAGCAGGCCGAGAAGGCGCTGGAGATACTGCGCAAAGCGCGGCTGGACCTCGAAGGCCTGTAAAACGAAGCCTTGAAACGAAAAAGGCCCTTCCGTGGATCACGGAAGGGCCTTTTCTTGTGTGTTGTGCTTTATGCGCGGCTGCGGCGGCGCTCGCGACGGGCATCGGCGCTCTCACCGGTGCCGCCGCTCTGGTCCGCCGTCTTGTTGCGCAGCGGACCAATGCGCTCGACGATCGTCTCGACGGTCGGGCGATCTGCCTTGTGGTGGCTGTCCAGCGCCTTACGCATCGCCGCCAGATGCTCGAACGAGGTGCCGCAGCAGCCGCCGATGATCTTTGCACCGCTGTCGACGGCAAGCCGGACATAATCGGCCATCAGTTCGGGCGTGCCGGAATAATGGATATCCGTGCCGCGAAATTCCGGAATGCCGCAATTGCCTTTGACGATCACGGTTGCATCCGGCTTGGCCTCGGTCATGTCGAGCAGCGACGACAGGATGTCGGAAGCGCCGACGCCGCAATTGGCGCCGACCCCGACCGGGCCCTGCGGCAAGCCTTCGGAAACGCCGTGGATGTCCTTGGGCGCGAGGCCCATCATCGAGCGGCCAGCGGTGTCAAAGGAAACCGTGTAGGTGTAGGGCATGCCGGCATCGATCGCCGCCTGCGCCGCCGCCTTGGCTTCGTCAGGCGCGGACATGGTTTCGATCCAGGCGATTTCCGCGCCGCCTTCCTTCAAGCCTTTGATCTGCTCGGCGAAAGCCTCGACGGCTTCGTCATAGGTCATCGCACCAAGCGGCACGAGAAGCTCGCCGGTCGGGCCGACGGAACCGGCAACGATGACCTTGCGGCCGGCCTTGTCGGCAACCGCGCGGGCGATTTCGGCGGCCCGCTTGTTCAGCTCATGAACTCGGTCCTGCGCATGATGCAGCTTCAGCCGGTGGCGGGTGCCGCCGAAGGAATTGGTGAGAATGATATCTGCGCCGGCATCGACGAAGTTCTGGTGCAGCGCCGTGATCTTCTCAGGCGCGGTCTCGTTCCAGAGTTCCGGCGCTTCGCCGGCTTCCAGTCCCATGCCGAACAGGTTCGTGCCCGTGGCGCCGTCGGCCAGAAGCACGCCTTTTTCTGCGAGCAATGCGTCAATGGGGTTGGTCATGGAGAAATGCCTTCAGGAATATTGTTGAGATAAGGATATAAAGAAGTCTTTATGTCTAGTCAAGAAAACGCATCAAACTGCAGTGCTGGAATGCAGTAAAGCATATCACGGCAGCCGGGAGGTGACTTCGATCTCGATTTCCGTGCACACGCCGCCGTTCGTCGGGTAATAATCTACCGAACAGGCCGTCACCACGATCAGAAGGTCGAGTTCGGCGCGCAAGGTCACATAGCCGCCCGGCGGGTTGATCGAGGCGTAGACGTCGAGATGGCCGTCCGGTTCCGGCAGCGAATTCTGAAAGAAATCGACCGGGTCGGGACAGAAGGGCAGGTCTATGCCTTCTCTCGCAAGCGCGTTCAGCATGTTGTCCTGGCAATTTGGATGATCGGCGAAGCCCGCGCGCTCATAGAGCGCGGGATTGCAGGCCGGAAACAGCATGTCATGCGGGCCGGGTGAGCCATCCTCGACCAAGGTCAGCATCGGCACGCCATTGGCGCTGTAGAAGCACTGTCCGGCGATAGGGAACAGCTTTTCGTTGATGTCGCGCGTCTGCGACGTGCTCAGCCAGTCGAGCTTGCCTTCGGTCGTGAACGCCCACAGGTCGGCCACCTGCTGCCCCTTGGGATCGATGATGCGAATGAGATCACCACGCGAGACGCGGATGGAGCGCCCCGACTGCGGCGGAACAACGAGATGGCGATGGTCTTGCATGAGACGTCCTGAGCGAAGGCGAAGGAACCATATCTACGCGTCGAAAAAGGAAACTCAACCGAAATGGGATTGCGACCGGTCTTCAGGCCTGGCCCACGTCAGGCATTTCGGCAAGTTTGCGCGCAAAGCCGGCTGCCTCGTGAGCGTTGATCTCGGCGCCACGGATCAGATTGTCGAAATGGCGGGTCAGCGTGCGGACCGGTGCCGTGGCGTTCAGCACCAGATACATGTCGCCGACATAGATCGCCGCGCGATAAGGCCCGAAGATGGTGTAGGGCACGGAATAGCGCATGCGCCCATCATAGAGGAACAGGCGGAAGGTCGGATAAAGATCGTCGAGGAGCGTTGCCATGTGGTTCAGCTGGTCGCGCCGGTCCTGTTCGGAAAAGCCGCTCCACACGCCCATGCCGGCGGCGAAGATTTCCAGCGTGTGCCGCGGCATGCACACTTCCATGTCGGTTTCCGGACGTCGGTTGTAGTCGATGCGGTATTGCGTCTCGCCGGCCTGGGACTGGCGGCTCTTGTTGGTGATGTCAGCCTCGTAATCGACCAGCGCGTCCGTGCGCAGAAGATCCGGAATGCCGGCCGGCACATAGCGTATCTTCGTGCCTGCCGCCTCGGCGTGCCATTTTGCCAGCAAGGTGCGATCGAAGCCGCCGGAACCTTCTTCGATTTCGAGGCTGGCGCGGATTTCGCCGGTCAGCCCTTCGTCCTGGCTGAGCCCGAGCAGCCAGTCGAGCGAGACCTTATGCTCTTCGGCGATCGTCATCAGCGTTTCGGCGCGCGGCAGACGCGTCGTGTCTTCCGACAGGAGCTGGGAAAGGGCTGAGCGATCTATGCCCACCGATGCGGCGAACGCCGACTGATTCTGGCCGGAACGCTGCACCAGTGTCCTCAACCGTTCGCGAAACAGCCCGGAAAGGTCGCGTTTGTCCAAAATGGTGCTCCCATGAGGCAGAATTTTGCGCGCACAACGCAATTCAACGCAGGCAACAGCGAGATTGTTCCGTCTGTTTGTTTACAACGCGCAACATATGCGTATCAATAAGCGCAATATCAACATTCTGTGCACATTGTCGCGTTGAATCTTGCCATCACTACTGACAGCATAGTGTCAGGAATCATTCGGTTCCGGCGCTGGGGGCAGTGGTCGAGGGCATGGCATACAAAAAAAGCATACGGCGAAACGGCACGCCGGCAGTCGAATGGCCGACAATAGTGCTCATCACAGCCACTTACGGCTCCTGGGCGGGAGCCTGTTTCTTCCTCTGGCCGAGCTATCCGGTTCTGGCGCTTCTGGTTCTGGCCTTAATTCTCGCCATGCAGTCCTCGCTCATGCACGAGGCGTCGCACGGCCACCCGACACGAAAATCCTGGCTCAATGAATTGCTGGTCGGCCTGCCGATCGGGCTGGTTTACCCCTTCCGCCGTTTCAAATCGCTGCATCTGCGCCACCATGCCGACGAGAGCCTGACCGATCCGTTCGACGATCCGGAAAGCTATTATCAGTCCTTCTGGAAGCATGAGGAACTGCCGCGCTGGCTGAAGACGCTGCTTTCCATCAACAACACGATGGTTGGTCGTTTCGTTCTCGGCCCGGCGCTTGGCACCATCGGTTTCCTGCTGGAAGAGGCAAGGCTCATCGCTGATGGCGACCGGGCCGTGCGCAAGGCGTGGCTGCTGCATGCTGCCGGTCTCGCGGTCGTGCTGCCGCTGGTGACCGAGGTCTTCGGCATTCCGCTCTGGCTCTATGTGCTGGTGCCGGTCTGGCTCGGGCAGTCCTTCATCTCGGTGCGCACTTTTGCCGAACATCAGTGGTCGGAGCGGCCGGACGGGCGCACCATCATCATCGAGCGCTCACCCTTCGCCTTCCTGTTCCTCAACAACAATCTGCATCTCGTCCATCACAAGAGCCCGACCATCCCCTGGTATCGGCTGCCGAAATTGTTCCGCGAACGGCGCGACGAATGGATCGCGATGAACAAGGGCTATGTGTTTCCGAACTATCTGGCGCTGCTCAGGGAATACGCTTTTCGCGCCAAGGAGCCGGTGGTGCACCCCGCACTTCGACGTGCACCGGAAGCCGGCCGTGCGTTCCAGCCGCGTGTGCGTGGCCGTTCGGTGAACGGGCTGGGCACCATTCCCGTGCCGGCCGAGCCGCCCAAGGAATAGGCTGAATTCCACCTTGCCATTGCAGACCTGATCGGCGGAGATGACGCCATGACCGGATTCGTCGCCGCACTCTCCATGTATGACTGGCCCGAAGCTCGAGCCGAAACCGACGCCGAATGGGCGCGGCTGCGCGAGGCTTTTGGCGCCGCCGGAATCGATGCGCCAGAAAGGCTCGTTCGCAGAAACGCCGATCTGCCGCCGGTGCCCGGAGGCATCCGGGACACAGCGGGCGAGCTGGTCGCGCCCGATCCGGCAACTCTCCCGCCTGACGAACTCGATTTCCCGACGGTCTGGCTGCATCCGAACCTGCTTTTCGCACAGACTTGCTGGGGGCCGATGGAGCTTGGCCTTTCCAGGCATGTGCGGGTGATTGGCCAACCGAGCTACGACGCCTTCGAGGGCGGGCAGGGTGAATTCTATTCCAGCGCGATCGTGATGCGGCGGGGTGAGGGCGCTCCGGTGTCTGCGCCATCCGACGGCCGGCCCCTCATTTCCCTAGACCTGATCCGCGGCAAGCGGCTCGGCTACAACAGCGATGATTCGATGTCGGGCATCATCGCCTTGCGGCGTGATCTGGACGCGATGGGCGAAAGCCTTGCCATTTTCCCGAAGCGCATCGAGACTGGCGGCCATCGCGCCTCGATCATTGCCGTCGCCGAGGGCCGGGCGGATATCTGTGCGATCGATTGTCGGAGCTGGGATCTGGCAAAACGATTTGAACCTGCCGCGCAACATGTGCACGTCGTCGGCTGGACCGCTCATCGCAAGGGCCTGCCCTACATCACCTCACTGACAGCGCCGGTAATTTCTCTTCCAATCTGATCGACCGTCACGCCGCTTCGTCGACATTGTTGCATGGCGTTATCTGCGCCGGCGATCCACTTCCCTTGGGCCAGAAAATGTCGCGTAGGCGGCCAAGGGGTTGCCAATCCGTCAAATAGACGGGAAAAGCGCGCAACTTTCTGTCCCTCCCAAGACAGTCCGCCCCTCCCCAAATCCTCAAGGAAGTAGGATCGTGAAAACAATAGCTGCATTCTCCGATTTCGTTGGCCGCACCTTCGCCATCTGGGTGATCGTGTTCGCCGTGCTCGGTTTTCTTCTGCCGGCGACGTTCAGCCTGTTCGCGCCCTGGATCGTGGTGCTGCTCGGCATCATCATGTTCGGAATGGGCCTCACCATATCGATCAAGGACTTCAGCGAAGTCGCGCGCCGGCCGTTCGACGTGACGATTGGCGTGCTCGGCCAGTTCATCATCATGCCGGCGCTCGCCGTCTTGCTCACGCGCATCATCCCGATGTCGCCGGAAGTGGCTGCCGGCGTGATCCTTGTGGGCTGCTGCCCCGGCGGCACGGCCAGCAACGTCATGACCTATCTCAGCAAGGGCGATGTGGCGCTCAGCGTTGCCTGCACCAGCGTGACCACGCTGCTCGCGCCTATCGTCACGCCTTTCCTGGTCTGGTTCTTCGCCAGCCAGTATCTGCCGGTGGATGCGATGAGCATGTTCCTGTCGATCGTCAAGGTCATTCTCGTGCCGCTGGCGCTCGGCTTCCTGCTGCAGAAGCTGGTGCCGGGCGTGGTCAAGGCGGCGGTTCCCATGCTGCCGCTGGTCAGCGTCGTCGGCATTGTGCTGATCGTTGCGGCTGTCGTTGCCGTCAACAAGGCCGCTATCAGCCAGTCCGGCCTGCTGATCTTCGCCGTCGTCGTGCTGCATAACGGCTTTGGGCTGCTGCTCGGCTATTTTGCCGCCCGGTTCTCCGGGCTGTCACTCGCCAAGTGCAAGGCCATCAGCATCGAGGTCGGCATGCAGAACAGCGGGCTGGGTGCCGCCCTTGCCAATGCGCATTTCTCGCCGCTGGCCGCGGTGCCGAGTGCTGTCTTCAGCGTCTGGCACAATGTTTCCGGTGCGCTGATCGCGAGCTATTTTGCGCGGATGAGCGATGACGATGCGGAAAAGCGCGTCGCCGAGCAGAAGGCGGGTTGATCCGAGCGCTCGGGCGGTCAGCGTCCGAGCAACCTCGCATCTAAAGGATAGACGGACAGTTGCTGGTTGCCGGTTTCAGTAATCAGCACCTGTTCCTCGATCTTCACGCCCTCATGGCCGCCGAGGCGGCCGATATAGCTTTCGACGCACAACACCATGCCGGGTTCGAGAACGCCGTCGGGTGTGTCGTCTGTCCAGTCGGCCGCATGCGGCAGCGTCGGATATTCGTCGGCCAGCCCGACGCCGTGATAGAGCACGCCGTAGCGCGCCGGGAAACAGTCCGGCGGCGGGATTTGAGAGCGCTCGACCAGATCGCGGAACGAGATCCCCGGCTTCATCAATTCGGTGTTGTGGGCGATCTGATCGGCGGCGATGCGGAAAAGATCGCGCTGGTCGTCGGTCGACCTGCCATCGCCGCAGAGCCATGTCCGCGACAGGTCGGCGCAGAAGCCGTAGGGGCCGATGAGGTCGGTGTCGAAGGCGACGAGATCGCCAGCTTCGATGGTGCGCGAGGAGCATTCCTGAAACCACGGATTGGTGCGTGGACCGGACGACAGCAGCCGCGTTTCGATCCACTCGCCGCCGCGCGCGATGTTACCGCGATGTAGCTCGGCCCAAAGCTCGTTTTCGGAAATGCCGGACTTGAGCGCTGCTTCCATCTCGCCCATTGCCGCCTCGCAGGAAACGATGGCGCGGCGCATGCAGAGGATTTCGTCAGGCGATTTGATCAGCCGCGCGGTCTCCGTCACGGCTTCGCCATTGCCAACCGAAATGCCGAGCCTTGCCAGTTCGGCAACGCCTTCATGATCGAGATGATCGACCGCGATACGTCGGTTGCCACCGCCATGTTCGCGGACGAGATCGGCGATGCCGGCCGCCCAGCGCTGCACCCGCTTTTCGGTCAGTTCGCCGCCATAGAGATACATCCAGGAAATCGCCGGTCGCACCTCGTCAACGACGCCTGAGTGATCCGACAGATGCTCGCAGGAGAAGTAATCGAACAGCACCACCGGCCCTTCGGTGGCGACAAAGCAGTGCCGCGTCGGGTTGTGCGCGACCCAGAGCTGCATGTTGGTCGAGTCTGTGGCGTAGCGAATGTTGACCGGGTCGTAGAGCAGGGCCCCGGCATAATCGCGGCGCTTCAACTCGGCGCGAATGCGATCGAGGCGGTATTTCCGCATCGCCGGCAGATCGGGAGCGGGGATGCCGGCCGCGGCCCATTCGGTTTCAGCCGTCTCGCCGTAGCCGAGCACATGCTGGTTCAGGGAGGCAGCTTTTTGGCGGGCCTTGCGGCTGAGGAATCCAATGTCCGTGGTCGCAGTTGGATCGAATGGCGCGATCTTGCGGTGACGGCCGAAATTGCCTTTCGAGGGCGTGTCCATCAGAGTTGGTCCGCCGGTCGACCCCCACTCCGTCGCGCTGCGCGCGCCACCTCTCTCCCGATCGACGGGGGAGAGGAAGGGCGCCAAGCTTGCCACCGCGTTTCCTCTCCCCGGGGCAGGGGGAGAGGTGGCGCGCGAAGCGCGACGGAGTGGGGGTGCTTCATTTGTTGGCCAATGCGACTTTCCCTTACCCCCGCATCTTCTCACCCGCCGGATCGAACAACGGCTGGATGTTGATGCGGGCAGGGCGGCGGTGGCCGAGGATTTCGATCTCGAACATGCCTTCATTGTCGTTTTCGGCCAGGGCTGCCGGCACATAGCCCTGCGCCAGCGACTTCTGGACATAGTGAGCATAGCCGCCCGACGTCACCCAGCCGACCACGCGCCATTCGCCCTCGACGATGCCGCGAATGCTGGAAGCACCTTCGTCGGCTTCGGAGGTGCGGGTCTCTGCGCCGGTCTCGTCGAAGCGCGGCGCACCGTAGCCGTGCGGCTTGTCGATCGTGCCGTGATCGGTGGCGCCGACCTTGGCCCAGATAGGCTCGTCGCCCATCACGTCGGCGCCGTTGGCTTCCACCACCATGGAGACACGGCGCAGCTTCGGGCCTTCGGCGTGCTCCTTGGCCGCGGCGTCGCGGCCGACGAAGTCATTCTTCTCCAACCTGGTGAAGCGGTCCATTGAGCCTTCGAACGGCCCGTAGATCGGCCGCAACTCGCGGAACCAGGTCGGGAAGTTCTTTTCCAGCCGCATGGAGAGCAGGGCGCGCATGCCGAAATCGACGATGCCGAATTCCTCGCCGGCTTCCTTGATCGCGTGATAGACGAGCCGCTGATAGGCGGGCGCCATCCAGATTTCGTAGCCGAGATCGCCGGTGTAGCTGATGCGGTTGACCATGCAGGGTGCGCCGCCGACAGCCATCTCGCGGAAATCCATGAAGCGGAAGGCTTTGGTCGACACGTCAGCATCGACCAGCTTGGCGAGCAGGTCCTGCGAGCGCGGACCGGCAATCGAGAGGCCGACCAGCGTCTGGTCGAAGCGGTGGATGCGAACGGAGCCGTCCTTCGGCAGCTGCTTTTCGAACCAGCGCATATGGTATTTCTGCGCCGCAGACGAGCCCCAGATCATGAAGCGGTCTTCGGCGCATTTGGCGATGGTAAAATCGCCGATCAGCTTGCCGAATTCGTTGAGCATCGGCGTCAGCACCAGACGCCCGGTTTTCGGCATGCGGTTGGTCATCAGCCGGTTGAGGAAATTCTCCGCACCCGGGCCGCTCACCTCATATTTGGCGAAGTTGGCGATTTCGGTCACGCCGACGCTTTCGCGGGTCGCGCGAACTTCATTGCCGATGTGCTCGAAATCGTTGGAGCGGTGGAAGGAGACGATATCCTTCGGCTCGGTGCCCTGGGGCGCAAACCAGAGCGGGGTTTCCAGGCCCCAGCTATCGCCCATGACGGCATTCTGCGCCACCATGGTGTCGTAGAGCGGCGTCGTCTGCGCGGGCCGCGCTGCCGGCAGTTCCTCGTTCGGGAAGCGGATGGAGAAGCGGCGCGAATAGTTTTCGCGCACCTTGGCGTTGGTGTAGCGCAGGCTTGCCCATTCGCCGTAGCGGGTGACGTCCATGCCCCAGACGTCGAAGCCCGGATCGCCATTGACCATCCAGTTCGACAGCGCGAGCCCGACGCCGCCGCCTTGTGAGAAGCCTGCCATGACGGCGCAGGCCGTCCAGTAGTTGGTCAGGCCCTGCACCGGGCCGACCAGCGGGTTGCCGTCGGGAGCGAAGGTGAAGGGGCCGTTGATGATCTGCTTGATGCCGGCGTTGGCGATGCCCGGAAAATGCTTGAAGCCGATTTCCAGCGACGGCGCGATGCGGTCGATGTCGGGCTGGAGCAGTTCGTGGCCAAAATCCCACGGCGTATTGACCGGCGACCACGGCTTGCAGGCCTTTTCATAGGTGCCGAGCAAAATGCCGTTGCGCTCCTGGCGGGTGTAGATCTCGCCCTTGAAGTCGAGCACGCCGACCATTTCGCGGCCGGTCGACTTGTTGAATTCCTCGACCTCCGGCATCGGCTCGGTCAGCAGATACATGTGCTCCATGGCGAGCACGGGCAGCTCCAGCCCGACCATGCGGCCGATCTCGCGGGCCCACAGGCCGCCGCAGTTCACCACATGCTCGGCCTTCACCGTGCCCTGTTCGGTGACGACATTCCAGGTGCCGTCGACCTCCTGCGTCAGTTCCTTGACCGGGTTGCGCAGCACGATCTGCGCCCCGAGTTTCTGCGCCGCCTTGGCATAGGCGTGGGTGGTACCGGAAGGGTCGAGATGGCCCTCGACCGGGTCCCACATGGCGCCGACGAAATTTGTCTCGTCCATGAAGGGGAACATGGCCTTGGCCTCTGACGGCGTGATCAGTTCGGTGTCCATGCCGAGATAGCGGCCCTTGGCATGGGCGAGCCGCAGGAAGTCCATGCGCTCCGGCGTGTCGGCCATCATGATGCCGCCGGTGAGATGCAGCGAACAGGACTGGCCGGAAAGTTCTTCAAGCTCCTTATAGAGCTGCACCGTATAGGCCTGCAGCTTGGCGACGTTCGGATCGCCGTTCAGCGTATGGAAGCCACCGGCCGCATGCCAGGACGAGCCGGAGGTCAGCTCCGAACGCTCGATCAGCATGACATCCGTCCAGCCGGCGCGGGCAAGGTGATAGAGCACCGAGCAGCCAACGACGCCGCCACCGATGACTACAGCTTTTACGTGGGATTTCATGTGGTTATATCCATGTGCAGAGGAATAGATTCAACTTTTGTGCGGGGCGCGAATGCAAACCGCAGGTCGAAGGCGCTGACGTCTTCCGCCAGCCGGCCGTCAAGTGCTGCAAGAATGGTTTCGCAGACGGAGATGCGGTGCTTCAGGACGTCGGTGTTCCAGAAGCGCAGGACTGAGTAGCCGTGCGAGCGTATGAATTTATCGCGGCGAAGGTCGCGTTGGCTGTCGGCGTGCTGGCTGCCGTCGATCTCGACGACCAGCCATTTTTCACGGCAGGCGAAATCTGCATAGTAGGGGCCGATGGGAAATTGGCGGGTGAAGCGATAGCCGCCGAGCTTCCGGTTTTTTAGCTCTAGCCAAAGCAGAGCCTCGGCTTGGTTGCCGCCCTGTCTTAGTTCACGGGCACGACCGGTCGTGCCTTTCTTGCGCCGGCTGCGGGTTTCGGCAACGCCTTCCCCCACTCCGTCTCGGCTTCGCCGAGCCACCTCTCCCCCCTCCGGAGGGAGAGGAAGGGCGTCAAGCTTTGTCGGCTCGCGCCTTTCCTCTCCCCCGTCGAACGGGGGAGAGGTGGTCCGCGAAGCGGATCGGAGTGGGGGTCGACTGCTTGCCATCAGCGCTCAAAAATCCGTCGGTGCGCCGCCTTCGGCCCGGCGCTTGGCGACGAAGGCGTCGATCTCCTCGGCGATAGCCGGGTCCATGTAGGGTTTCTCGTAGGTGGCGAGGCGTTCCTTCCAGATGCGATTTGCCCGTTCCATGGCGGTCGGGCTGCCTGCTTCCGCCCAAGTCTCGAAATTGCGCCAGTCTGAGATGATCGGCGAATAGAAGGCTGTCTTATAGCGGTCCTGCGTGTGCTGCGTGCCGAAGAAATGGCCGCCGGGGCCGACGGATTCGATGGCGTTGAAGCCAAGCGCGTCGTCGGAAAGGTCGAGCGGTGTCAGGAATTCAGCCACCATCTGCAGAAGGTCGATGTCGAGGATCGTCTTTTCATAGGAACAGCGCAGCCCGCCTTCGAGCCAGCCGGCGCCGTGCAGGATGAAATTGGCGCCGCCTTGAATCGCGCCCCACAGCGAAAACACGCTTTCATAGGCTGCCTGCGCATCGACCGTGTTGGCGGCGCAGACATTGGAGGTGCGGTAGGGTATCTGGTAGCGGCGGGCGAGCTGGCCGCCGATCATTTGTGCTTTCATATATTCTGGCGTGCCGAAGGCCGGCGCGCCCGATTTCATGTCGACATTGGAGGTGAAGCCGCCATAGCCGACCGGTGCGCCCTTCTTCACCATCTGCGTGAAGGCGATGCCCGAAAGCGCCTCGGCATTCTGCTGCACCAGCGCGCCGGCCACCGTCACCGGTGCCATTGCGCCGGCAAGCGTGAATGGCGTGACAATCACCACTTGGCCGCTACCGGACATCTGGATGATGCCCTCCATCATCGGAACGTCGAGCTTCAGCGGCGAGTTGGTGTTGATGATGGTGTAGACCGAGGGTTCATCCTGCAGCTGCTCGCGGGAAATGCCGCGCGCGATGCGGGCGATCTCGATTCCGTCGACATTGCGCTCCTTGCCGAGCGAATAGATGTGAAAAACCTTGTCGGTCAGCGTTGCCAGATCGCGAATGCATTCGAGATGGCGCACCGACGGGTGGATGTCGACCGGCTCGACCGGGTACCCGCCTGTGGTCTGCAAAATGTTGTGCATCTGGGCGAGCTTGAGGAAGTTGCGATAGTCCGCCTGGTTGCCGGGGCGGCGGCCATTGTCGAGGTCGGAGCAGTTCGGCGCGGAAGCCATCTGCGAAATCACGAGATTGTTGCCGCCGAAGCGGACATTGTGGGCTGGATTGCGGGCATGCAGAGTGAATTCAGACGGCGCATGCGAAATCAGTTCGAGGATCATGTCGCTGTCGAAGCGCACCCGCTCGGTGCCTTCGCGGACGTCCGCGCCATGGCGTTTCATGATGGCGCGCGCCTCGTCATGCAGAACGTCGACGCCGATTTCCTTCAATACGCGCAACGAGGCGCGATGGATCGATTCCAACTCGTCGTCGGAAATGATCTTCGTTGGCGCAAAGGGGATTTTCAGCTGCCGGAATGGCGGCTGCTCGAAAGTTGCCGAGCCGCCGGCGCGCTTTCCGGCACGCCCGCCGCGACGGGCGCGATCGGTGGCGAGAACCGGTTCTGCGGGATTGAGGGCAGCAGTCATGATGGGCCTCGTATTATGCGAAAATCAGACTGCATAATGGACCGAGCCCAACGCGCTTAGTGCGGATGCGACGACCATTAGCGCGAGCAAAGCGACATGCCGGAGCGGAAGGTGGCCACAGCCCTGCATGCCTGCTTGAACCTTCAGGTCCGCATCGGCTAGAGTGAGCCATGGGCACGATACACCCGCGAACCCTCGACATAGCCGTGACGCCTTCTTCCAGAACGCGCCACGTCGAGCTTTTGCGCCTGTGCGCCCGCATCGGCTATTCGCCGCCGTCCTTCCTTTGAATTCGCGCCGGCCATGCCGGATTGATTCAACTGGAAGGAACAAGTCCATGACTTACCAGAACTTTTCGCTAGCGCAGCTGCAGGCGATCGACTCCGCACATCACATTCATCCCTTCACCGACCACAAGGATCTGCGTGCCGCCGGCGCGCGCATGATCACCCGCGCCAACGGCCCGTTCATCTATGATTCCGAAGGCAACGAGCTGCTCGACGGCATGGCCGGCCTGTGGTGCGTCAATATCGGCTATGGCCGCAACGAACTGGCCGAAGCCGCCTACGAGCAGATGAAGGAACTGCCTTATTACAACTCCTTCTTCCGCTGTTCGACGCCGACGCCCGTGCTGCTTTCCAAGAAGCTCGCGGAGATCGCGCCGAAGAACATGAACCAGGTCTTCTACGGTTCGTCCGGCTCGGAATCGAACGATACGGCCCTGCGTCTCGTGCGCCATTACTGGGCGCTGGAAGGCAAGCCGCAGAAGAACCGCATCATCTCGCGCAACATGGCCTATCACGGCTCGACCATCACCGGCGCGTCGCTTGGCGGCATGTCGGGCATGCATGAGCAGCTTGGCGGCGCGGTGCCGAATATCGTCCATGTCATGATGCCCTATGCCTACGAACTGGCGCTGCCCGGCGAAAGCGACCACGATTTCGGCCTGCGCGCGGCAAAGGCCGTCGAGGACGCCATCCTTGAAGCGGGCGCCGAAAACGTCGCTGCCTTCATCGGCGAGCCGATCATGGGTGCTGGCGGCGTGAAGATCCCGCCGGCAAGCTATTGGCCGGAAATCCAGCGAATCTGCCGCAAATACGATGTCCTTCTGATGCTCGACGAGGTCATCACTGGCTATGGCCGCACCGGCGAATGGTTTGCCGCGCAGACCATGGGCATCGAGGCCGACACGATCACCACCGCCAAGGCGCTGACCTCGGGCTACCAGCCGCTGTCGGCGCTGCTGGTCGGTGACCGTATCGCCACCACGCTGGTGGAGAAGGGTGGCGAGTTCAATCACGGCTACACCTATTCCGGCCACCCGGTTGCCTGCGCCGTGGCGCTGAAGAACCTCGAACTCATCGAGAAGGAAGGACTGATCGAGCGCGTCAAGAACGACACCGGGCCTTACTTCGCGCAGATGCTGCGGGAGCGTATTTCCCGCCATCCACTGGTTGGCGAGGTGCGCAGCATCGGCCTGATGGGCGCGATCGAGATCGTCAAGGACAAGGCGACGCGCGAGCGCTTCCAGCCGGTCGGCAGTGCCGCTGTGGTCGTGCGCGACCACGCGATCGCGCAAGGCATGATGCTGCGTGCGACCGGCGACTCGATGATCCTCTCGCCGCCGTTGATCTGGACCCGCGAAACCATCGACATGGCCGGCGAGCGCATCGCCAAGGCACTCGACCTCGCCGAAGCCGATCTTCGCAAGGCAAGCTGAGACTGAAACGAGGGGTGTGATGAACTCACGCCCCTTCTGACCACCGGAGACCGGCATGAGCGGCAAACCCATCGTTCCCCTGATCGAATACGAAATGGCGAACGATGCCGTTCGTGCCGTCTACGACGACATCATGCAGACGCGCAAAACCGACTGGATCAACAATTTCTGGAAGGTTCTGGCGCATGACCCGGCACTGCTGAAGCGCACATGGGAAACGCTGCGCGAGGTGATGGGGCAGGGCGCGCTCGATCCTCTGGTCAAGGAAATGATCTACATTGCGGTCTCGGCGACGAATGGCTGCGAGTACTGCACCTATTCCCACACCGCTTCGGCACGCGCCAAGGGCATGAGCGAGGCTCAGCTCATGGAATTGCTGGCGGTTGTCGGCATGGCGAATGAAACCAATCGCCTCGCCAACGCTTTACGTCCGCCGGTCGACGTTCAGTTCGAGCCTCGCGGCTAGGAGAATTTCATGAAAAGCCGCAGCAACCGGACGAACCGCCGGTCAGCCACGATAGCCGGAAACCTGATGCTCGCACCGATGGTGGCCGCCATGCGCTTGCCAACGATGCTGAGCGAGGACAGAAGCACCAATCCGTGGGGCACGGAGACGCTGCGCGCGATCAACGAGAAGAACGCCGCCATGGCCGAGGGCATGATGGCGGCGCAGATGTCGCTGATGCAGTCCGCGTCCAGTTTCTGGTTCGACGTATTTTCCGGCAGGACGCCGTCTCTGTTCAGCGGCGTTGCTGCTGACCGCGCCGTTCAGGCGGCGCTGAAACCTGCCAGCCTTCGCGTGAAGGCGAACTACCGGCGATTGTCTTCGAAGAGCTGAGGCAGACTTTACACACGTTCTAAAGGCAAAAACCGCGTCCTCCAGGCGGAAGAGCACGGCTTTGCCATTCATACGCATGGCCCTTCGCCACTGAATATACGCTGCGAAGGTAACGGCTCCGGTACGCAAGACCTGATCCGGAGCGGTGGGCGGCTGCGAAGACCGCCTGCTCACTGTTCTAGCTGCACAACGTTACCGCGTGGTTATCGAGACCTTAATCAAATCTAAAAATTTGAATCTTTCGGCGAATTTACGGCGAAAACCTTCGCCGCTCGCTTACGTGACGTCACCGCGCAGGAAATTGATGATGCCGGAAAAATCGGCGCCGCCCTGTCCCTGCGCGTTGAACAGCGCGTAGAGCTGAGCGGCTTCCGCACCGAGCGGCGTGACGGCACCTGCGCCTTGCGCCGCCTCCTGCGCAAGCTTGAGATCCTTCAGCATCAATGCTGCAGCAAAGCCGGGCTTGTAGTCGCGATTGGCTGGCGAGGTCGGCACCGGGCCGGGAACGGGGCAGTAGGTGGTCAGCGACCAGCACTGGCCGGAAGAGGTGGAGGCGACGTCGAACAGCGCCTGATGCGACAGGCCGAGCTTTTCGGCCAGCACGAAGGCTTCGGCCACGCCGATCATCGAGATGCCGAGGATCATGTTGTTGCAGATCTTGGCGGCCTGACCGGCACCGGCATCGCCGCAATGGACGATGCGTCCGGCCATCGGCTTCAGGATCGGCTCGGCCTTGGCGAATGCGTCAGCCGCGCCACCGGCCATGAAGGTCAGCGTGCCGGCGGTCGCACCGCCAGTGCCGCCGGAAACCGGCGCGTCGATCGACAGGAGGCCGTGCTTCGCAGCGATAGCGTGTGCCTTGCGGGCCGATTCTACGTCGATGGTCGAGGAGTCGATCAGCAGTGCGCCTTTCTCGGCCTTCGGCGCGATGTCCTCATAGACGGACAGCACATGCTTGCCGGCTGGCAGCATGGTTATGACCACCTCAGCGTCCTTGAGAGCAGCGGCGGCATTGGCCATGACGGTGATGCCATGCTCGCGCGCGACGGTCAGGTTTTCCGGCATGAGGTCGAAACCCTGCACCGCATGACCGGCCTTCACAAGGTTGGCAGCCATCGGATTGCCCATATTGCCGAGGCCGATGAAGGCGATGGTGGTCATGTCGAGGTTCCTCCGGAATAGAGAGTAGAAAATAGTGAGTAGTGAATAGCGAGTAGGGAAATCGGAATAGCGATGAGTTTCGGAACTTTTCTCTTCTACTCACTACTCACTATTTTCTACTCACTATCTCCCAATCAAAGCCCGCGCGATGATCACGCGCATGATCTCGTTGGTGCCTTCAAGAATCTGGTGGACGCGAAGATCGCGCACCAGTTTTTCGATGCCGTAGTCGTGCAGATAGCCGTAGCCGCCATGCAGCTGCAGGGCGTCGTTGGCGACGTTGAAGCCGGTGTCGGTGACGAAGCGCTTGGCCATGGCTGACCACTTGCCGGCGTCCGGCGCCTTGCGATCGAGCTTGGAGGCGGCGGTGTAGAGGAAGATGCGCGCGGCCTGCAATTCCGTTTCCATGTCGGCGAGCTTGAACTGGAGCGCCTGGAACTGGTTGATCGCCTGGCCGAAAGCCTTGCGCTCGGCCGTATAGCTTACCGCCTTGTCGAGCGCCGATTGCGCACCGCCCAGCGAGCAGGCGGCGATGTTCAAACGCCCGCCATCCAGCCCTGACATTGCAATGCCGAAGCCAGCGCCTTCGTCGGACAGCAGGTTCTCGGCCGGCACCTTGCAATCTTCGAAGATCACCTGACGGGTTGACTGCATGTGCCAGCCCATCTTGCTCTCGACGGCACCGAACGACAGGCCGGGCGCATCCTTGGGCACGACGAGGGTGGAGATGCCTTTCGGGCCGTCCTGGCCCGTGCGGACCATGGTGACATAGACATCGCTGTCGCCGGCGCCGGAAATGAACTGCTTCGCGCCATTCACGACATAGTCGCTGCCATTGCCGCCGCTGCGAACCGCGCGGGTTTTCAGGGCTGCAGCGTCCGACCCCGAGCCCGGCTCGGTCAGGCAATAGCTGGCCAGCCATTCCATCGAAGTCAGCTTGGGAATGAGGCGCTGGCGCTGTTCCTCATTGCCGAAGCGATCGATCATCCACGTCGCCATGTTGTGGATGGAGATGAAGGAGGCAAAGCCCGGGCAGGCCTTCGACAGCGCCTCGAACACCAGCACGGCGTCCAGCCGTCCGAGCGCCGAGCCGCCGACATCGTCGCGCACATAGATGCCGCCGAGCCCGAGCGGGCCGGTCTCGCGAATCACATCTGCGGGAAAATGGCGCTGCTTGTCCCATTCGAGCGCGTTGGGCGCGACACGATCCTGCGCGAAGGCTTCGGCCATCTCCTGGATGGCGCGTTGATCCTCGTTGAGATCGAACTGACCGGCGGTCGGGTCGACTGCGGCGTCCATGGCGTCCTCCCTGACGTTTCCCGGCTTGCGAACATTTTTGCGATCGGACGGTTTTGTCCGCGAAAGTTCGTTTTGCCGCATGATCTGGTGCAGAAACTCTGCGACTTTTCGCGATCATGCTCTAGGCGTGCCGATCAATCTAGACCAATGATGCACCCGCGCAACCCGACCTCATGCGGAGCGGCTGTGCACAAATACATGATCGAGGCATCTTGTGACGATATTTTTTGAGGAACTGCTCGACCAATTCCGCGTGTTCCTGGCGACTTTCGAGGATGAGCGCCTTCGGAATTTCACGGCCTCATGCGACTGGGCGATGTCGCCGCGCGCGGTGGAGCCGCACGAGCTTCCAAGTTCGAGTCTTCTCGACCGCACCGCCGAACTTGCCACGGCCACGGCGCGACCATTGGCAAAGTTCGTCGCGGATCATCGCTCCGAGCTGCGCTGGGGCCAGACCTACACCGCTGCCGATTTCGGCCAGCATTTCATCGACAATTACGGCTGGCTGGAAGTGTTCGGCACGCGCGGGCATTTTGAGAATGATGCAATGGCCGGCGGATTGCTCGTTCTCGGCCCGAATATCGTCTATCCAGACCACCATCATGAAGCCGAGGAAATCTACATTCCGCTGACCGGCGGTACCGAATGGCGCAAGGGCGAGGGCGAGTTCGTCATCCGAGAGGGTGGCGAAGTCATTCATCACCCGTCCAACGTCAATCACGCCATGAAGACCGGAGACGAGCCGCTGCTGGCGCTCTATCTGTGGCGCGGCGGGCCGCTTGCAGCGCGTTCCACGATCACCGGCGGGCAAGGCTGAGCATCATGGCCAAGGCGATCATGCTCCAGGGCACGGGCTCGGATGTCGGCAAGACGGTGCTTGTCGCCGGCCTGTGCCGAGCAGCGAAAAAGCGGGGGCTGAAGGTGCGGCCGTTCAAGCCGCAGAACATGTCGAACAATGCCGCCGTCGCCGATATTCCGGGCGAGGCGGGCGGCGGTGAGATCGGCCGTGCGCAATGGCTTCAGGCCATCGCCTGCGGTGTTGCGCCGTCGATCCACATGAACCCGGTGCTGCTCAAGCCGCAAAGCGATGTCGGCGCGCAGGTGGTCGTGCAGGGCAAGGTTTTCGGCGAGGCCAAGGCGCGCGACTACCAGGCCATGAAGCCGCAACTGATGGGTGCGGTGCTCGATTCCTGGCAGAAGCTCGGGGAGGGCGCCGATCTCATCATCGTGGAGGGCGCCGGCTCGCCCGCGGAAATCAATCTCAGGCCGCGCGACATCGCCAATATGGGCTTTGCCACGCGCGCCGACGTGCCGGTGATCCTCGTTGGCGACATCGATCGCGGTGGGGTGATCGCCTCCGTGGCCGGCACGCATCTGATCCTGCCGGAAGAAGACCGGCGCATGATCGTCGGCTACCTCATCAACAAGTTCCGCGGCGACGTGACCCTGTTCGACGACGGCATTGCTGCCATAAACCGTTTCACCAGCTGGCCGTGCTTCGGCGTTGTTCCGTGGCTGAAGGCAGCGGCGCTGCTGCCTTCAGAGGATTCGGTCATTCTCGAGCGGCTGACTTCAGGCGAAAAGCGGGCGCTGAAGGTTGCCGTGCCCATGCTCGGCCGCATCGCCAATTTCGACGATCTCGACCCATTGCGCGCCGAGCCGCAGGTCGAAGTGGCGTTCGTGCCGCCCGGCCAAAGGTTGCCGGAAGATGCGGGGCTCGTCGTCATTCCCGGCTCCAAGTCGACCATCGGCGACCTGCTGATGTTCCGCGAAAACGGTTGGGACCGAGATCTCCTCGACCATCGCAGGCGCGGCGGTCACGTCGTCGGCATCTGCGGCGGCTACCAGATGCTCGGCCGCACCGTGCGCGACCCGCACGGCATCGAAGGCAGCGTCAGGGAAGCGGAAGGGCTTGGCCTGCTCGACATCGAGACGGTGATGGAGCCGGAAAAGACCGTGCGCAATGTCATCGCGCGCTCGGTGCATTTCGACGTGCCGCTGTCGGGCTACGAGATCCATCTCGGTGCCACCACCGGGCCGGATTGCCTGCGGCCCACGGCCATCATCAACAATACCGACGACGGCGCGACATCGGCCGACGGCAAGGTGTTTGGCACCTATATGCACGGCCTTTTCGGAGCCGATGCGTTCCGGGCGAAATTCCTCGAAAGCCTCGGCATCAAGGGTGGCGGCATCGACTACCGCGCCGAGGTCGAGCGGGCGCTGGATGAGATTGCAGACCATCTCGAAATGCATCTCGACGTCGACGCAATCTTTGCCGCCGCGCGCTGATCAGCCCGCTTTCTCATGCGCCTTTGGCCAATAGGTGCCGAAGGACCAGACATTGCCTTCGGGATCGGCGCAGATGAATTCGCGGCTGCCGTAGTCGCGGTCGGTCAGGCCTTCGAGGATTTTGGCGTCGGCAGCTTTTGCCCGCGCAAACAGGGCGTCGGCGTCACCGACGGCAATATAGGTGGACTTACCGCAGTTCTGGCCCGGTGCGCCGACCATCTTGCCATACGCATCGTCGCGCACCGTTCCGAGCATGATCATGGCGGAACCCAGTGCCAGTTCGGCATGCTGGACGACGCCCTTATCGTCGGCATAACGCGCGTGGACGGTGAAGCCGAAAGCTTTGCCTAGCCAGTCGATCATCCCGGCGGCGTCGCGATAGCGGAAGGTCGGGTAAATGCGTGGCGGTTCGAGTGAAGCGGTTGCGGACATGGTTTCCTCCTTCGCCTTGGGTCCATTGAACCCATTGTGGCGAAGGGGCGTCCCACCGTCTTGAAGAAATGTTACCGCATCATGCGGCCCGCGCCAGCCAGGCTGCCGGTGTCGCACCGGCGAGTTCGCGGAAATCGCGCGTCAGATGCGCCTGATCGGCATAACCGCATTCTGCCGCGATACCGGCCCAGCCGTCTTCCTGATCGCCCCTCGAAAGCACCAATACACGGTTGAAGCGGACGATGCGTGACAGCGTTTTCGGGCCGATCCCGATCTCGGCGGCAAAGCGACTAGCGAGATGCTTGCGGCTCCAGCCGATTTCCGTTGCAAGCCTGCTGATCGGTATGCGCCCACCGCTCCCCATCAGACGGTCGAAAGCCCAGGAAACCGGCGAGGGTGCTCGCGACGCATCGGCGATGCGGCGGGTGACAAAGCGCTCGGCCATTGCAAGACGTTCTGTCCACGTCGCGGCATGTCCGAGACGTTCGCGCAATTCCCGTCCTTCCGCCCCCAGCACATCACTGAGATCGACCATGCGGCCGGTCAGTTCGGTCATTGGCATGCCGAAGAACCGGCGTGCCCCGAGCGGCGTGAAATCGACCTGGATGCAGTGGGCGTCGCCGAAGGAATCGATGATGACGGGTCCGGCGAAGAGCCCGGCGGCGAAGCTCGTTACTCGATCTTCGAAACCTGGCGTCCGGCCAAGCCCGATCGAAAACGCGCCGCCAAAGCTGATGATCAGCGGCACCGTGAGCGAGGCAGCTTCCGTCTGGCGAAAGTGTCCGGCCGCGAGTTCGCGATAACCGGTGAAGCGCGTGACCAGTCCGGCCAAAGCGGCATCCGGCGCACGTTGCACCATCTCGAAGGCGCCCGCTTGAGGCGCAGCCAGGATCGAACGTGTTTCGGATACTTCGCTCATTCGGCGTTTCCTTCACGCCGAATCTAGCAGAACCGTGTGGCGACCAAAAGCACCCGGCAATGTGCCGGATGCTTTGGTGAAAGTTCTAGACGCCCTTCAGCAGGCAGCCTGCCGCAAGCACGATATAGGCGATGGTCAAAATCCAGACCGACGCCAGAGGAATAAACGCCAAAACACCGAGCGCGGCTATGACACCGATTACGGCGATCACGAGTGAAATCAGGAAAACGATTTGGGTGGGCGCACTGAGATTCATGGTTGTCTCCCTCCGCATGATTCGTGCAATGAGAGTGTAACCCCTGGGCGCTCAGACGCCAAACATCGTCCGCAGCGGGTTGGTCGGGTCTGCCAGCAGCTTGATCGCCAAGGCAATGCAGGTCAGCACCAATAGCGGCTTGATCAGCTTCGCACCGCTCTTGATGGCCAGGCTCGCGCCGACACGTGCGCCGAGGAACTGCGCCACGCCCATCATCAGCCCGATTTTCCACGAGACGACGCCGACGAAAGCGAAGACGGCGAAGCCGCCGATGTTCGAGGCGAAGTTGAGGAGCTTGGTGTGCGCCGTCGCCTTGAGCATGCCGTAACCGGCGAGTGCTACGAAGGAGAGCATCAGGAAAGAGCCGGTGCCGGGGCCGAAAACGCCATCATAGAAGCCGATTGCCGGCACGATCGTCAGCCCGAAGAGGAATGGCGTCAGGCGCTGCACGCGGTCGACATCGTCCATATTCGGCTTCAGCGCGAAATAAAGCGCAATTGCAATCAGCACGATGGGTAGGACCAGGCGCAGCAGGTCGCTGGGCAGGACAGTTGCCAGAAGAGCCCCAAGAATGCTGCCGAGACAGGCCAGCAGCGCCGACGGCAGTTGCTTTTTCAGGTCGACATGGCCCTTGGCGGCGTAGGTGATCGTGGCCGAGCCGGTGCCGAACAGGCCCTGCAGCTTGTTGGTGCCGAGCGTCTCGATCGGCGAGAAGCCGGCGAGCAACAGCGCCGGAATTGTGATCAGCCCGCCGCCGCCAGCGATCGAATCGATGAAGCCGGCAATAAACGCTGCCGCGGCAAGAAGCGCGATTGTTTCGGAAGCAATGTCGAGCATGGGATTGGCTGGTGGGAAGAATTAACCGCTTCGACCACAGGAGACCCGTTTGCGCAAGCCGGATTTCGCGCTACCAATCGCCGTGAGGGAGAAACGAGGATTCCATGGCTGCTAGCCTGCTTACGCAAATACGCAATCTGTTCGAGGGCGATCCCGGCGTCCGCAAGGTTGCCGACGATCCGGTGCTTTCGGCCGAGCTTCTCCTGCTGTTCCGCATGATCCTTGCCGACGGCACGGTCAGCGAGAGCGAGATGGAGGTGTTCCGCCGCATCTGTGAGGAATCCTTCGGCATTGGCGGCGATAGCCTCGATGCGGTTGTCGAATATCTCAACGATTATGGCTACGAGACCACCGGCGCGCAGGCTGTGGCGCTGTTCCGCGACCTCGATATCGAGCGGCGCAAGCTGCTCGCCCGCCATATGGCCGAGATTGCCAAGGCGGACCACCAACTCGCCGAAAACGAAGTGCGGCTACTGCGGCGCACGCTCGATATGCTGGGGATCAGCCCGGTGGACGTGGTGAAACCGGAGGGGTGAAACGTCGCCGCTTAGTTCGTCCGGCCGTTCACCCCTGTTCCTGCAATCTTTTCGCAATCGCCCGGCGCAGATCCGGCGTGGCGGCGACCAGTGCCTTTCCGGCCTCCGACTGCGGGTTGTCGAGAACCTCGTTGGTCCTGCCGCGCTCGACGATCCTGCCCTCATGCATGACCATGACCTCGTCGGTGATGGCGCGGGCGACAGAAAGGTCATGCGTGATGAAGAGATAGGCGACGCCGAGCCGCTGGTTGAGGTCGGCAAACAGATCGAGGATTTGCGCGCGGATCGACACGTCCAGCGCCGAGACCGGCTCGTCGGCCACGACCAGCTTCGGCCGCGTGATGATGGCGCGGGCGATCGACAGGCGCTGCCGCTGGCCGCCGGAAAACTCGTGCGGATATTTGTCCATGTCCGCCGGCTTCAGGCCGACTTCGTGCAGCGCGCGGGCGACGAGTTCGCGTCGCTCTTTGGTAGCGGGCTGTTTTTCCAGCACATGCAGCGGCTCGGCCACCAGCCGCTCGACCTTGTGACGGGGATTGAACGAACCGTAAGGATCCTGAAACACCACCTGCATGTTGCGCCGCGCCGGTTTCAGCTGGGCTTCGTCCTTGCCGGTCAAGGTTTCGCCCATGAAGCGGATAGCGCCGCCGGTGGGCTTGTCTAGCGCCAGGATCATGCGGGCAAGCGTCGATTTCCCGCAGCCGGAACGGCCGACCAGCGCGGTCGACTGGCCCTGTTTCATCGTGAAGGAGACGTCGTTCACGGCACGGACCGGCTCCGGCTTGCGGAGCCAGGATGTGCGCCTGCCGGGATAGTCGCGCGTAACGTTTTCAACGACAAGCAACGGCGCTTTCTCCCCCCTTGAGGGGGAGATGGCCGCGGAGCGGCCAGAGGGGGTCACCTCGGCAGTGCTCGGCGCATGGGCGGTTCCTCCTGATGCAACCCCCTCTGTCGCCTTTGGCGACATCTCCCCCTCGAGGGGGGAGATGGGGCGGCGCGCCGGCACATGCATCGAAGCCAAAGCCAGCTGCCGCGTATAGGGATGCGACTGCTCCGACAGCGTTCGCGCCGTGTCGCCTTCCTCCATCACTTCGCCATGGCGCATGATGGTGATGCGGTCGGCCATCTCGGTGACGACGGCCAGATCGTGCGAGATCAGCAGCAGTGCCATGCGAGTCTCATTGACCAGATCGCGCAGCAGGTCGAGAATCTGCGCCTGCAGCACGACGTCGAGCGCGGTGGTCGGCTCGTCGGCAATGAGCAGTTTCGGCTTCAGCGCGCAGGCAATCGCGATCACCACGCGCTGGCGCTGGCCGCCCGACAATTCATGCGGATAGCGCGTCAGCGGAAATTTTGCCTCGGGCAGGCCGACGCGGTCGAGGATTTTGCGGGCGCGCTCCTCGGCCTCAGCGCGGTTCGCGCCGGTGTGCCAGCGTATGCCCTCCGCAACCTGCTCGCCGATGGTCTTGACCGGGTTCAGCGCGGTCATCGGCTCCTGGAACACCATGCCGATATCATCGCCGCGCAGGGCGCACATCTGGTCTTCGGTTGCAGCCAGGATATCGATGCCATCGAAGCGGACTTTGCCTTGCGCGCGCGCCGCCTGCGGCAGAAGCTGCATGATGGTCAGCGCCGTCATCGACTTGCCAGAGCCGGATTCTCCGACAAGCCCCATGACCTCGCCGGCACCGAGCGTCAGGTCGATATTCCTTAGAATCGGGGTGTTGCCGATCGACAGCGTCAGGTTTTCGATTTCCAGCAGGCTCATCGCTGCCGCCGCAGTTTGGGGTCGATGATGTCGCTGATGCCGTCGCCGAGAAGGTTGAGGCCGAGTACGGTGAAGACGATGGCAAAGCCGGGGATCAGCGCCAGATAGGGCGCCACCATCATGCGCGTCTGCGCGTCGAACAGCATGCGCCCCCAGCTAGGCATTGGCGGCTGCACGCCAAGCCCGACATAGGAGAGGCCGGCTTCGGCCAATATGCCGAGCGCAAACTGGATCGTGCCCTGCACCAGCAGCAGGTTGGCGATGTTGGGCAATATGTGCTCGACGGTGATCTGCGTCTTGTTCTTGCCGGCAGCGCGCGCTGCGAGAATGAATTCGCGCGGCCATATCGCCAGCGCTCCGGCCCGCGCGACGCGGGCGAAGACCGGTATGTTGAAGATGCCGATGGCGATGACGGCGTTGATTGCGCCCGGCCCGAAGATCGCGGTGATGATCACCGCCGAAAGCAGGGCAGGGAACGCGAAGACGAGATCGTTGAAGCGCATCAACAAATCATCGACGAAGCCGCCGCGCGCCGCTGCCCAGCAGCCGAGCGGCACGCCCAGCCCCATGCCGATGCCGACCGCCACCAGCGCCACCGCGATGGAACTGCGCGCGCCGACCATGATCATCGATAGCACGTCGCGGCCGAACTGGTCGGTGCCGAACAGATGGGTTGCCGAAGGCGGCAGCATACGGTCGGCGACGATCAACTTCGTCACGTCGTAAGGCGTCCAGAAGAACGACAGCAATGCCATGCCGGCGATAAGCGCGGTGATGACGAAGCCGATAACGAAGGAGCGGTTGCGCAAGGCCTGCGCGACGAAGCCGGCCTCTGGCGGGTTGGTTGGTTCTGTTGCCGGCGTCGTCATCGGTTGGTCCTCAGGCGAGGATCGACGATCGCGTAGGACAGATCGACCAGCAGGTTGACGATTACCACCACCGCGACCAGCAGCATGACCACGCTTTCGACGACGATCAGGTCGCGCTGGGTGATGGCCTGGAAGATCAGCCGGCCGAGGCCGGGGAGATAAAACACATTCTCGATGATGATGGTGCCGGCGAGCAGGAAGGCGAATTGCAGGCCGAGAATGGTCACCACTGGGATCATCGCATTGCGCAGCGCGTGCCGCCACAGAACCGTGCGGCGCGGCATGCCCTTGGCGCGGGCGGTGCGGATATAGTCCTCGCCGAGCACTTCCAGCATGGCCGAGCGAGTGACGCGGGCAAGGATCGCCGCTTGGGGCAAGGCAAGCGCAATCGCCGGAAGGATCAAGGCCTTCAGCGCCGGCCAGACCCCACCGCTCCAGCCGGGAAAGCCGCCGGCCGGCACCAGCCGCAGCCAAACCGCGAAAATGTAGATCAGAAGCAGCGCGAACCAGAAATTGGGAACCGCGACGCCGATCTGCGCTGCGCCCATCGAGATGGTGTCGGCGGCGCGGCCACGCCGTTCGGCGGAAAAAATGCCGACGGGAATAGCAATCAGCGTCGACAATGCCAGCGCGATCAGCGCCAGCGGCAGCGATACCACGACGCGCTCGGCGACGAGATCGATGACCGGCACCGAATAGGTGTAGGACTTGCCGAAATCCAGCGTCAGCAATCCGCCGATCCAGTCGAAATAACGGACGATCACCGGCAGATCGAGGCCCATCTGGTCGCGCAGCGCCTGCACTGCGTCCGGCGTGGCATTCATGCCGAGCATCAGCCGGGCCGGGTCGCCCGGCACGATTTCCAGCATCGAAAACACGACGATGGACGCGACTGCGAGCGTCGCGATGCCGATCAGCAGGCGCTTGAAAAGGTAGGCGGTCATGGCGGGGCTTACCCTCCCCCTTGCGGGGAGGGTCGATCCGCGAAGCGGAGCGGGGTGGGGGTGGCTATGCTCGGTGACGACGGTGAAAGGTCGAGCCCCCCACCCCGTCTCACCGCCATTGCTGCGCAATGGCCGCTCGCCGACCCTCCCCGCAAGGGGGAGGGTAAGAGGGTCACTCCGCCCACTTCACCTTGGTCAAATCCGTCGCTTGGATCGGCGCATTGTCCCACAGGCCTTCGACCTTGGCGTCCCAGACGCCGATCTTGGGCAGTTCGAACAGGAAGCCGACCACGGCGTCGTCAGCGAGGATCTTCTGCGCCTGGCCATAGAGTTCCTTGCGCTTGGCCTCGTCGGAGGTCAGGTTCAACTCCTCGATGACCTTGTCGAAGGCCGGATTGTCGTAGTTGAAGTAATAGTCCTTGCGCGAATAGATATCGATATCGTTCGGCTCGGTGTGCGAGACGATAGACATGTCGTAATCCTTCTCGGTGAAGACCTGCTTCAGCCAGTCGGCCCATTCGAGCGGGATGATCTCGGCATCGATGCCGATTTCGCGCAGTTCCGAAGCGATGATCTGGCCGCCGTCGCGTGCATAGGGCGGAGGCGGCAGCTTCAGCGTGGTCTTGAAGCCGTTTTCGAGGCCTGCTTCCTTCAGCAGTTCCTTGGCCTTGGCGACATCGTGCGGATAGGTGCCGGTGAGATCGACATAGGCCGGATTGTGGGGCGCGAAATGCGAGCCGATCGGTACGCCGAAGCCGTTCGAGGCGCCATCGATGATTGCCTTGCGGTCGAGCGCATAAGAGATCGCCCGGCGCACCTTGAGATTGTCGAAGGGCGGCTTCTTGTTGTTCATCGACAGGATGGTTTCGCCTTCCGTCGAGCCGATCACCACCTTGAAGCGCGGGTCGGACTGGATCTGCGGCAGGCCATCGCCGAGCGGCATATTGGGGAAGGCCTGAACGTCGCCCGAAAGCAGGGCAGGGATCGCGGCCGCGGCATCCGGAATGATACGGAACTCGGCCTTATCGAGGAAAACGGGATCGCCCCAATAGCCGTCCGCCTTGACCAGCTTAATGGACGAACCCTTGGCCCAGCTTTCGAACTTGAACGGCCCGGTGCCGATCGGCTCTTCCTTGTTGGTTTCCGCCGATTCCGGCGCGACGATCACCGCGTCACCCCAACCGAGATTGTAGAGGAAAGAACCCTGCGGCTGCTTCAGCGTGACCTTGACGGTTGCCGGGTCGACGACTTCCACCGTGTCGATCGCCGCGAACAGGCCCTTCTGTGCGTTGGTGGAATTCTCCGCGCGGGCGCGGTCGAGCGAGAATTTCACGTCGTCGGCGTTGAAGTCGGTGCCGTCATGGAATTTCACGCCGGTATGCAGCTTGAAGGTGTAGACCTTGCCGTCGTCGGAGACGGTCCAACTTTCGGCCAGATCCGGCAGCACTTCGCCCTTGGAGCCGATGCGCGTCAGGCCCTCGAAGACGTTGGCGTAAACGACTTCGTCGATGGCTGCGGCAGCACCTGCCGTCGGGTCGAGATGCGGCGGCTCAAGGACCACGCCGAGCACGAGATCGGTGCGCGCCGCCATTGCCGCGGTGCTTGAAGCCAGCGCGAGTGCCGCTGCCGCCAGGATCGTCTTCCAGGATTTCATCGTCACCAACTCCCATTCCCCTCAGTTGTCTGCCGGTCAAACCGGTTCCCGTTCGTTCGAAATCGACGGATAGAAGCGTGAATTCGCAGCCGAGTAAATCACGTTTGTTGCTGGCTAACGCCTCAAACGGAAATCTTTTTTCCTTTCAAAACCATCGCGGCGGCAATTCGCGCAAAAATCAACGCGCCTTGCCGCGCAGCAAAAGGTCGAGGCCGATCGCCATCACCTTGGCCGATTGCACCATGTCCTCGATGCCGACCCACTCGTCCGGGCGATGGGCGAGATCGAGAATGCCGGGGCCGTAGGCGATACAGTCATAGATGTGGCCGATGCGGGCGACGTGCTTCTGGTCGTACGTGCCGGGCGAGATGACATAGTCCGGCTCGCGGTCGAATATTTCGTGGATGCCTTGCGCTATGGCCTTCACCACCGGCGCGTCGCGCTCGGTCATGGTCGGTTGCACTTCCATGATGTCGCGGATGTCGTAGTCGAATTTCGGCCGCTCGCGCTTCAGCCGGTCGAGGATGGATGTGACCTCGCTCTTCACCTCGGCGATGTTTTCTTCCAGCAGAAAGCGCCTGTCGATGGTCAGCCGGCACCAGTCCGGCACGTTGGGCGAGGGCAGGCCGGGCCGGAAATCCTCGGTCTGGCCGCCATGGATGGAATTGATGTTCATGGTCGAGCGCCGCGCACCCTCGGGCACCACCGGCATTTTTGTCTGCTTGCGGTCGAGCGCGGGGAACAGCTCTTCCTCGAAGGCCTGCAGCACCGCACCCATATGGCGTACGGCATTGTCGCCGAGGAAGGGCATCGAGCCATGCGCGATCTCGCCCTTGGTTTCGATTTCGGCCCACCACACGCCGCGATGGCCGAGGCAGATGCGGTCCTTGTTCAGCGGTTCGGGAATGATGACGTGGTCGACGCGCGGCTTGGAGAAATAGCCCTTGCCGGCGAGATAGGCGACGCCGCCATAGCCGCCCGATTCCTCGTCGACTGTGCCGGAAATCTCGATCGCGCCGGGAAAGTCGGGATAGACATCCATGAAGGCTTCGACCGCGATGATCGAAGCGGCCAGCCCGCCCTTCATGTCGCAGGCGCCGCGGCCATAGACCCGCCCGTCCTTCACCACGCCGGCGAAGGGATCGACGGTCCAGCCATCACCGGCCTCGACCACGTCGATATGCGAGTTGAAATGCACCGTCGGGCCGGGGCTGCGGCCGTCGAAGCGGGCAACGACATTGACGCGCGGATAGCGGTCTGTGTCTCCCGGCGTGCCTTCGCCGCGAATATATTCAACGCCGAAGCTGCGTTTCTTCAACCGCTCGCCGATATATTCGGCGCAGGGGCGATAGGCTTCGCCGGGCGGGTTGATGGTCGGAAAGCGGATCAGGTCGGCTGTAAGTGCGACCAGATCATCGGTCCGGTCTTCGATTGTTTTCAGCAGTTTTTCATTCATGCGGGCGACGCGAAACGGAACCTTTTGACGATCGCATTCAGTGTTGCGCATCGCTTGCGTGAAGTCGAGGAGAGAACCGCTCCGGCGGGGCGGAGCGGTGGAAAGTTGTTTTACGGGCGCACCGCCGTCACTTCGATCTCGACCAGGAACCCCGGGGCCGCGAGACCGGCGACCTGGAACACCGAGCGCGTCGGCAGGTTCGGCTGCTCCTTGGTACCGAAGAACTGGGTGTAGCCTTCCATGAAGCCTGAGAAATCCATCTTGCCGTCCTTGGCCGGGTCGCCGACCAGGAACACCTGCATCTTGATGACGTCGCTCATTTTCAGGTTGAGGCCGGTGAGTGTCTTCTCGATGGACTTCAACACCGTTTCGGTCTGGGTCTTGGTGTCGCCATAGGCGGCCAGCGAGCCCTTCTCGGCTTTTTCGTCGACCACCGAGGGCACGGCGCCGCTGACATAGACGGTCGTCTTGCCTGCCGGTACTTCGACGGCCTGGGCGATCGGGAAGTCCGAATTTGGGATCTTGTGGCGCACGACATCTTCCGCCAGCGCGCTTCCCGCAATCATCAAGCCAGCCACCAGCGTGGCGGCGCCGATCCGCATCTTTTTCATCGCATTCTCCTTCATCAGATAATTGGCGAGGCGGCGGAAAGTAGAATTCCGCCGCCTCTCAGTTGTCATCGGCTACCGGCGACGTCCTCGGCCGTCACGGCATCCTCGTAGTTGTTGCCGAAGTGGGTCCGCACATAGTTGACCACGGCAGCGATCTGGTCGTCGCTCATCATCTTGCCGACCGGCGGCATGCCCTTCAGGCCGTTCAGCAGAATGGTGATCGGGTAGCCGCTGGCCTCCAGATTGGCATTCTTGGCCAGCGCCGGATAATGGCCGGCGCCGACCGCACCCTGACCTTCGCTCATGTGGCAGGCGGCGCAGACGTTGGCGTAGAGTTCTTCACCGGTCTTTTCGGTGAAGTTGTTGCCGGAGCTGAAGGTGACGCCAGCCGAATCAGCAAGTGCGCCCGACAGGGTGAACAGGCTGAAAGCGGCGGTGGCGGTGAGGCGGCTGAGCGCCCGGGAAGATTGGGTGGTCATGATGACATGCCTTCCGGAATTGAGGGGAGAGGGATGGATCGTCATGGCCATCACCCCGCAACCACGCGCTGGTGCAACCGGGTGATCGCATCCAGCGAGGAGAGTATTGCCCCCTCCATCCAGGCGGGAATGTAGGATGCGTGCTCACCGGCAAGCACGATGCGCCCGTCAATCTTGCACAGGTTTTCGTAGTGCTCCTTGCGCGCCTCGTCCGTCCAGTCGCCGGCGCAGCCCAGCGTGAAGGGCGACCGGTGCCAGGCCCAGGAAACGCCGTTCTCGAACTCATCCTTGTATTGTGGATGGATCTGCGAGCCGTAATCGACCGCGCGCTTGACCCGTTCTTCCGGCGACATCGAGGTGAATTCGTAGGAATTCGGCCCGTTCCAGGTGTAGCAGCCCAGAAGCACGCCCTTGCCTGCCTTGTTGAAGTCGGTGCTTGGATAGGAAATCTGCGTGATCGGCAGATCGGTGTAGCTGACGCCGCCGAAGATCAGTTCGTCCTCTTCCCAGAAACGGCGCTTAAACTGTAGCCCGACCTTGACCGAGGAAGCATAGGGCACCGCCTCGATCGCTGCCTGCATCGGTGCGCCGACATTGATCTCGATCTGGCTGAGGATGGTCAGCGGGATCGTGCAGACGCACCAGTCGGCACTGGCCTGCTGGGTCGTTCCGGGCTTTTGCGTGTCCTCATAGGTCACGGTGACGCCCTTGTCGTCCTGCGCGATCTTGGTCACCTTGGCATTGTAGGTGATGAGGTCGCCGACTTCCTTGGCGAAAGCCTTGCCGATCATGTCGATGCCGCCGACCGGCTGGAACATCGTCGTCTGGAACTCGTAGAGCGCAAAGTTCTCCAGGCTGCCCCAGAGGCCGGAACTCAGTATGTCCGAGAGGTCTATCGGCTTGCCGGGCACCGGCACTGCCGTAAGGCCGCCGCCGGGGTCCTTCGCATAACCGCGATATTCGCTCGTATGCAGGCTTTCCTTGTAGGAATAGTCGCTATCGAGCGCGCCCCATGACTTGAGCGCCTCGAGCAGCATTTCCTGGTCTTCCTTGGTGACGTCGCCTTCAAGCTTGCCCTTCTGGGTGACCTTGGCGAGCAGTTCGGAGACATGGCCCTGGAAATCCGTCTTGATGTCACGGATGCGCTGGGGCTTGCCGCCGAAGGCCTTTGACGAATGCAGGAAAGCGTTGTGGTTGATCTGCTGGAATGGCTGCAATGTCACGCCAAGGCGCTTGCAATAGGCGAGCAGACCGTTGTGGTGATAGGGGATGCGCCACGGGCCGGGATTGACGTAAAGCCCTTCGTCGAACTCGCATTTCTGCGTCGCGCCGGCGATGTCGGTAAAGCTGTCGCCGCCGCGAATGGTCCAGTTACGGCCGCCGGGGCGGGCGTTATATTCTAGTATTTGTACTTTGTAGCCGGCTTGCCTTAGTTCGAGCGCGGCCGTCATGCCGGCAAGGCCTGAACCAAGGATAAGCACCGAGGCGCCCTTCGGATCGCCTTCCAGCTTGATCGGCCCCTTGTAGCCGGATTCACTCGCCAGCCCCAGGCTGGTCATCGCCTGATACATGGCAGCGCTGCCGGCCGTCATGCCGATCAGGGACAACAGCTTGCGCCGGCTCAAACCGGTAAGTTGAGAATATTGTTGCATTTTTCATCCCTCCGTGGCGGCGGCTCGCTTAGGGGTCGCGCCGTTTCGTACTGGAGTGCGATTGGTTCGCTCCAGTCGCATGGATGAACCTATGCCGATGCCTCGCAGTGTCAACGGAGGCATTCCAGATGGAACAATGGTCCAAGGGTTCTGGTGCAATCTGCGTGGCTGTCGCCGTCCGGTGGCGGTGAGGATGTCAGGTTACGCCGTTGCTGTGACGTATTGGCCACAGCAAATTTACCCGGTGTATAGAATTTCACAGTCTTCTTGGGTCGCGAGCTGTAAAGCCTCGGAAAGAAGGGGGCTATTCACATGTACAAAGCAATGCTTTTCGCGATTACGCTTGTGCTTTCTGGTGCGCCAGTTCAGGCCATGGCAGATAATCTTGTGGCCAGGGTCAGTGTCTCGTCGCAGACGATGACGGTCAGTAAACAGGGCCGTGTCATCCACACCTGGAGAGTATCGACCGCTCGGAAGGGCTTTTCCACACCACGAGGAAGCTGGCGGCCGACGCGCATGCACCGCATGTGGTACTCGCGCAAATACGAGATGTCGCCGATGCCTTACTCGGTATTCTTCCGCGGTGGCTATGCCATCCATGGCACCGGCTACGTCAAGCAGCTCGGGCGGCCGGCATCGCATGGCTGTGTGCGCCTCGCGACCTCGAACGCGGCGCAGTTCTATTCCCTGGTCAGGGAAATGGGGCCGGGCAACACGCGGATCATCGTCACCAACTGATTGATTCGAAATTCCAAGCCCAAACCATATTCCGCAATCACTTTGCGGCATGTCGTTTATGTCTAGACGAAAATTGCCGTGAAATGACGTCTTCGGGCATTTCATTTCAGGCGTGCGCTCTATAGGAATCGGCAGAGGAGCACTGCCGATGACATCCGAGCCGCGTCTTGCGCTATCGACGCCCGTTGCCGACGAGGTCCGCAAGACCACCTGCTACATGTGCGCCTGCCGTTGCGGCATCAATGTGCATATCAAGGATGGCAAGATCCGCTACATCGAGGGCAACCGCGACCATCCGGTCAATCGCGGCGTGCTCTGTGCCAAGGGTTCGGCCGGCATCATGCAGCATTATGCGCCGGCAAGGCTGCGTGCGCCGCTGAAGCGCACCGGCCCGCGCGGTTCCGGCGAATTCCAGGAAATCTCTTGGGAAGAAGCGCTGACGATCGCCACAGGCTGGCTCGATGGCGTGCGCCACGACGACCCGAAGAAGCTCGCCTTCTTCACCGGGCGCGACCAGTCGCAGTCGCTCACAGGTTTCTGGGCGCAGCAGTTTGGCACGCCGAACTATGCGGCGCATGGCGGCTTCTGCTCGGTGAACATGGCAGCGGGCGGCATCATGACCATCGGCGGCGCCTTCTGGGAGTTCGGCGCGCCGGACTGGGACAGGACCAAGCTTTTCGTGATGTTCGGGGTCGCGGAAGACCACGATTCCAACCCGATCAAGATGGGCATCGCCAAGGTCAAGAAGAACGGCGCGCGCTTCGTCTCGGTCAATCCCGTGCGCACTGGCTATTCGGCCGTCGCCGACAACTGGATTGGCATCCGCCCCGGCACGGATGGGCTGCTGATCCTCGCGGTCGTTCACGAACTGCTCAAGGCGCGGAAGATCGATGTCGATTACCTCGTCCGTTACTCCAACGCGCCCTGGCTGGTCATCGATGCGCCGGGAACCGCCGAGCACGGCCTGTTCGCGCGCGATGCCGATGGCAAGCCGCTGATCTTTGAAACGGTCACCGAGCGCGCCGTACCTGTCGGCACGAAAGGCGCTCGCCCGGGATTGTCAGGCCGCCATGAACTGCCCGATGGGCGTTTTGCAGTGCCGTCCTTCCAGCTTCTGGCCGAAAAATATCTCGACCCGAAATATGCGCCTGAAGCGGCTTCCGTGGAAACCGGCGTGGCTGTCGATGTCATTCGCGGGCTTGCTGCAGAGATCGCCCGCGTTGCCTTCGATGAGGCGATCACCATCGAGCAGCCCTGGACCGACGTGCACGGCGAACGCCATCATCACTTCGTCGGCAGGCCGGTGTCGTTCCATGCCATGCGCGGGCTTTCGGCCCATTCCAACGGTTTTCAGACGGCGCGGGCGCTGCACATGCTGCAGGTGCTGATCGGGGCGGTCGATTGTCCCGGTGCATTCCGCTTCGAGCCGCCTTATCCCAAGCCGTTGGAAGCGCACCCGACCCCGCATGGCAAGGCCGAGCATTTCGGCTCGGCCAAGCCGCTGTCGGGACCGCATCTGGGTTTCCCGCGCGGGCCTGAGGATCTGCTGATCGACGCCGAGGGCAAGCCGACCCGCATCGACAAGGCGTTTTCATGGGATGCGCCGATTTCCGCCCACGGCTTGATGCATATGGTCATCGCTAATGCCCATGCCGGCGATCCTTATCCGATCGATGTTCTGTTCCTCTACATGGCCAACATGGCCTGGAATTCCTCCATGAACACCGCCAGCGTCATGAAGATGCTGGAGGACAAGGACCCCGAGACCGGCGAATACCGCATCCCGAAGATCATTTACTCGGATGCCTACGCCTCGGAAATGGTCGCCTATGCCGACCTCGTATTGCCCGACACGACCTATCTGGAGCGGCATGACTGCATCTCGCTGCTCGACCGGCCGATTTCCGAGCCCGACGCCGTGCAGGACGCCATCCGTTGGCCAGTGGTCGAGCCGGACCGCGATGTGCGCGGCTTCCAGAGCGTGTTGATCGATCTCGGATCGCGGCTGAAGCTGCCGGCCTTTGTCGATTCACGCGGCACGGCGATCTACAAGGATTATGCGGACTACATCGTGCGCCACGAGCGCCGCCCTGGCATCGGGCCGCTCGCCGGGTTTCGCGGCCTGAATGGCGACAAAGCAGGGCGCGGAGCCGCCAATCCCGACCAGTTGAAGCGCTATATCGAGAACGGCTCGTTCTTCTCTGCGCATATCCCGCTCGAGGCGCAGTTCTTCAAGCATGCGAACCAGGCCTATCAGGACTTTGCCGTGCGCATGGGCTTCTTCGACACGCCGCAGCCGGTGACGTTCCAGCTTTACAGCGAGCCGCTGCAGAAGTTCCGGCTATCGGCAGAGGGCCTGCGCGCGCCTTTTGCACCGGAAACGCATCGCCAGCGCATCCTGGATAGTTTTACGCCGCTGCCCGACTGGTATCGGCCTTTCGAGGAAGCGCTGGTCGACCGCGAAACCTATCCCTACCACGCCATCACCCAGCGGCCGGCGGCGATGTATCATTCCTGGGGTTCGATGAACGCCTGGCTGCGTCAGATTCACACCCGCAACCCGCTCTATGTGCCGGGGCCGATCTGCGACGAGCATGGGCTTGTCGATGGGGATTGGGTCTGGGTCATCTCGCATCACGGCCGCATCAAAGTCGAGATCGCGCGGATGGAGGCGGTCAATTCCTCGACGATCTGGACCTGGAACGCCATCGGCAAACGCAGGGGCGCCTGGGGGCTCGATGGGGACGCGCCGGAAGCCAAAAAAGGCTTCCTGATGAATCACTTGATCCACGAACTTCTACCGCCGAAGGGCGACGGCATGCGCTGGTCGAACTCCGATCCCGTTACGGGACAGGCGGCTTGGTATGATCTGCGCGTGCGCATCGAGAAGGCGGAAAAGGCGCAGATTAGCGAGCCGCATTTTCCAGCCCTCGCCGAGCCGGGCAGGGCGCATGAGCATGTGGACGAACTTCGCTACGGACAGGAGTGGGCGAAATGACCATGCTGCCCGCCCAATCGACGCCGAAAAAACTCGGGCTCGTCATCGACCTCGATGTCTGCGTCGGCTGCCATGCCTGCGTCGTCAGCTGCAAGGAATGGAACACCGGCGGCTACGGCTCGGCCCTGTCCGATCAGGACCCCTACGGTGCCGACGTTTCCGGCGCGTGGCTCAATCGCGTCCACACATTCGAGGTGATGCCGGAAGGCGGCGAGATCGTCGGCGAGGCGGGTGATGCGCGCATCGTGCATTTCCCGAAATCCTGCCTGCATTGCGAGGATGCGCCCTGCGTCACCGTGTGCCCCACCGGCGCGTCCTACAAACGGTCGGCCGACGGCATCGTGCTGGTCGACGAGGACAAGTGCATCGGCTGCGGGCTATGCGCCTGGGCGTGCCCCTATGGCGCACGCGAGATGGACGTTGCCGCAGGCGTGATGAAGAAATGCACTCTCTGCATTGACCGTATCTACAACGAGACCTTCGAGGAAGTGGACCGCGTGCCGTCCTGCGTGCGCACATGCCCGGCCAATGCCCGCCATTTCGGCGATCTTGCCGACACGCACTCCGATGTTTCGATCATGGTCGCCCAACGCGGCGGCATGGACCTGATGCCGGAGCAGGGCACGCGGCCGGTCAACAAATACCTGCCGCCGCGCCCGCGAAAATCCCTTGCCGACAGCGCGAGGGGTTTGCCGCTGGCGGAAAACACCGACGGCGCCAAGGGCTTTTTTGCCTGGCTCGACGGCATGCTGGACCGTATCTGATCTCATGCATCCGGCTCCCTCTATCATCCTCTTCACGACGTTGTCCGGCCTCGGCTACGGCCTTGCCGCCGTTCTCGGCCTCGGCCTGCTCGATCCTGCTGCAATCGCCACGAAATTGGCCCATGTGCTGGCGCTGGCCTTGATCGGCGGCGGGCTTCTGTCCTCGACGCTGCATCTCGGCAATCCGCAGCGCGCCTGGCGGGCGCTGTCGCAATGGCGGTCGAGCTGGCTGTCGCGGGAGGGCGTCATGGCGATCCTCACTTTCCTGCCGCTCGTCTTCTCGGCGTGGATGGCAATCTTCGAAAGCCGCTATCTGCTGCTTCCCGGCCTGCTCGGCACGGTGCTGTGCCTCGTGACAGTCTATTGCACCGGCATGATCTATGCCTCGCTGAAATCCGTGCAGACCTGGAACACGCCGCTGACGCCGCTCTGCTATCTGCTGTTTGCTGTTGCCGGCGGCTTTGTCCTTGCCGGTTTCTTCGCCTTCTGCGGCAGCGGCAGGACTGTTCTTGTTCCAATCCTGGCAATCATGTTCCTCATCGCAGCCTGGGCGGTGAAGGCGCTGTGGCGCGACCACATGAAAAGGCTGGTGCCACTTTCGACGCCCGAAAGTGCGACCGGTCTGGGCAGTATCGGTCATGTGCGCCTGTTCGAGCGGCCGCATGTCACCGAAAACTATCTGACGCGGGAAATGGGCTTCAAGGTCGCGCGCAAGCATGCAGGCAAGCTTTGGCTTGTCGCCCTGATTGCTGGCGGATTAATTCCGGTCTTGCTGTTTCTTGGCCTGTTGTTGACTGGTGCGGAAAACGGGCTGTTTCCCGCCTTCATCGCCACGCTTGCCGTTGTGATTCATGCGCTTGGCATGCTGACGGAACGCTGGCTGTTCTTCGCCGAAGCCCGGCATGCGGTCATGAACTATTACGGCGGTTGAAGGTTGCAGCCGGTGCTTGGTCGGGAGAATTAGCCGGCCGGCCGCAGTTTACGGCGCTTGTCCAGCGCAGCCAGACGTTTGATCAGCCTCTGGATCGCCAGCTTCTGCGCATTGCGCTCGGGGCGGTGCTGCAGACCCCAGGGTGTCCACAGTGCTGCGCCTGCGGCGTTCGATTGGTTCTTTGCGGTCCGCTTGTCCATAGCCATTCTCATTATCACGAAATATGAACGGCTGAAATCGGACTTTGTTACGACCAGAAAACCTCTATCACGCCGATGTGTTCGGCGTTTGGGCAGGTGCCTGCTTGCGACCGCGTCCACGCTTCTTCTTCGACAGCGCCCAGCGCTTGTGGAACCACATCCACTGACCCGGATCCTCGCGCACCCAGCGCTCGACGACATCGTTGACGAGCTGAGCGGTGGCGGTCAGATCGACCGAGCCGTCGGCTTCGCGCGGCAGTTCGAGCTTGTTCTCGATCACCAGTCTGAACCGGTTGTTCGGCAGGCGGATGCAGCGGGCAGGGTAGACGTCGCAATCATATTGCCGGGCAAGTTTCGACAGAAGCGGGCTAGTCTCGCACTCGCGCCCGAAAAACGTCGTGCGCAGGCCACGCATGAATTTCTGGTCTACGAGCACGCCGATGGTGCCGTCGTTTTCCAGGATGCGGGCAAGCGTGAAAGACGCGCCCGTCTTGGAGGCGAGCAGGTCACCCATGGTCGAGCGACGCGTCGAGAGGATGTAATCGGCGATGTAGGGATTGTTGGGCGGCCGAAACAGAGCCGTCACCTTCATGCCGAAGGTCGCGCCGGCGATCGGCAGCAGTTCGAAATTGCCGAGATGGCCGGTGAACAGGATATGCGGCTTCTGCTCGGCCGCGATGTGCTCGAAAATGCGCTCGCCCTGCACCTCGATGCGACCGGGTTGCGTGGCTTTCGGATCGTAGTCGAAGAGCTGGTCGAGGAAGATGTATTCCGCCGCCAGCCGGGCCATGTTGCCCCACATGTCGAGCGCGATGGAGCGGATTTCGTCTTCGCTCTTTTCCGGAAAAGCCTGGCGCAGATTGTTGAGCGCTACCTGATGACGCCCGACCAGCGGGCCGACACGGCGGCCGGCGCGATCGGCGAAGTTCAGCGCCTTGTCGGTGGGCAGCAGGCGCAACATGGAAAGCAGCGCCTTGGCAAGCTGCGCAACCAGCCAGTAGTTGGCCATCTTGAGCCGCTGCGACAGGCGGTAGAGGAAGGCTTTCACGGTCTCACCGGGCCCGTAGCTTGAGTGACTGCATCAATTGACGCGCAGGATGATCTTGCCGAACACATCGCGGCCTTCCATGCGCTTCAGCGCAGCATCGATGGAATCGAAATCGACCTCCGTGTCGATGACAGGCGCGACCAGACCGGCGGCCATCTTCTGCATGGCGTCGGCCATGTTTTCCATGCGGCAGCCGAAGGAGCCGAGCAGCTTCAGCTGCTGCTGGAACAGCATCATCAGGTTGATCTCGGTCGAAACGCCGGAGGTCGAGCCGCAGGTGACGAGGCGGCCGCCGCGCTTCAGGCTGAACATCGAACCGGCCCAGGTGTCCTTGCCGACATGCTCGAAGACGACGTCGACGCCCTTCTTCTTCGTCAGCTTGCGCACGACGCCCTCAAAACGGTCCTCGCGGTAATTGATGACGTGGTCGGCGCCGAGCGCCTTGGCCTTGTCGATCTTGTCGTTGGAGCCGACGGTGGTGATGACCGTGCAGCCCATCTTCTTGGCAAGCTGGATCGCGGCTGAGCCAATGCCAGAGCCGCCGGCATGGACGAGGATCGTCTCGCCAGGCTGGAGCTTCGCGTTGTCGAACAGCATGTGCTCGACCGTGCCGAAGGTGACTGGCGCGACCGCCGCGCCGATATCGCTGACGCCGGGAGGGGCAGGGACCAGCAGGCGCGCCGGCAGGTTGATCTTTTCCTGCGCAAAACCGTCGAGATGGAAGCCATGCACGCCCGAGACGTGTTCACAGAGATTGTCGCGGCCTTCGCGGCAGGGGCGGCAGAGGCCGCAGGTGCGCGCGCCGTAGATCGAGACGAGCTGGCCCGGCGCGAGGTTCGAAACGCCGGGACCGACGGCCTCGACTTCGCCCGACGCTTCCGCGCCGACGACCAGCGGCAGCTTGCGCTTGGCAAATGCCATGCCGCGCCAGCCCCAGACATCGATGTGGTTGAGCGCCACGGCCTTGATGCGCAGCGTGACCTCACCGAGCGCCGGTGCCGGCGGCTCCGGAAGGTCAACCGTTTCGAGGCGGCGGTCTTCGATGAGTTGCAGTGCGCGCATATGTTTCCGGGGTCCGATCTAGAACGGTGCGTCCTTCGAGGCTCGCTTCGCTCGCACCTCAGGATGAGGGAGGTTGTGCGATTCACCTGACCTCTTGAACGCTTGCGCGTCAGAACTCGGGTGAAGCATGGCGCCAACGTCCTCATCCTGAGGTGCGAGCGAAGCGAGCCTCGAAGGACGCACCAAAATGCCGAAAGATGTCGATGGCCGCTACTAGACCGGTTCCCGCGCCATGACAAGGCAGGTGTTCTGGCCGCCGAAGCCAAAGGAATTGGAAAGCACGGTGGCGACCTCGGCGTCGCGCTTCTTGTTCGGCACCACGTCGAGTTCGATCGCCGGGTCGGGATTGTCGTAATTGATCGTCGGCGGGATGACGCCTTCGCGCATCGTCAGCAGCGAGAATGCCGCCTCGATGGCGCCGGCGGCAGACAGCGTATGGCCGATCATCGACTTGTTGGACGAGATCGGCGTGGTGCGCATGCGCTCGCCGAACACGGTCGACAGCGACAGATGCTCCATCTTGTCGTTTTCCGGCGTCGAGGTGCCGTGCGCGTTGACATAGGAAATGCCGTTCTCGCCAAGCCCGGCGTCGGACAGGGCTGCCTTGACCGCACCGATGGCCGGCGAGCCGTCCGGCTTGGAGCGGGTTCGGTGGAAGTCGTCGGCCTTTTCGCCGCAGCCCTGCAAGATGCCGAGCACGGTTGCGCCGCGCGCCAGCGCGCTTTCGAGCGATTCGAGCACGAGGGCGGCCGAACCTTCGGCGATGACGAAGCCGTCGCGGTCCTTGGAGAAGGGTTTCGAGGCCTTTTCGGGAATGTCGTTGTGCGTCGACAGGGCCGACAGCAGCGAGAATCGGATCAGCGCTTCGGCGGTAACCGAACCGTCCGCGCCGATCGACAGCGCGCGATCACATTCGCCGCGCCGGATCGCCTCGACGCCGAGCTGGATCGCGGTCGCGCCCGAGGCGCAGGCAGTCGACAGCGTGATCGGCAGGCCGCGCGTGCCGAATTCGTCGGCGAGGCGGGCGGCGATCGAGCCGAATTGCGAGGTCTCGAAAGTATCGAGCGTCGGCAGGTTGCGGGCAACCGTCAGCAGGCGGTCGGAGGCGCTGCCGTCCTTACCGGTGTTGTAGAGCGAGAAGCGCTCGCGCCAGTCGAGCTCGACCGGCGGCGAGGCAAGGAACAGCGGGCCGCCGAAATCATCGGGGTCGAGGCCTGATTCCGCGATCGCCTCGCGGCCGGCGGTCTCGGCGAGCTCATAGGTCAGGGCGCTGGCGCCCTTGTCGCTCGACGGCAGGAAGTCGACCGTGCCGGCGATGCGCGTGTTGAGATGATCGATGGGGAACCGCGTGATCGGATGGATGCCGGAGCGGCCCGAGGTAAGCGCTGCCCAGTTGTCGGCCTTGCCGACGCCGAGCGAGGTGACAACGCCAATGCCGGTTACGGCGACGATCGGCCTGCCGAGATGGTCGTTGTATTTAGCCATGTCCGTTTCCCGGCGGTTCAATCAGCAGCGGCGACGAGCGCCATGCCCTCGAAATAGTGATAGCCGACCGCCGTTGCCAGAACGGTGTGCGGAATTCCTTCGAAAGGTTTTTCCACCGTCGCGTCAAAGGCCGGATAGCCGGCCTTGCGGTCGATGGCGAGTGCTGCCAGCGCGACGGCGAAAGGAAACTGTGCTTCCTTCATGTGGCCCGTCAGCGTTCCGAAGGCACGCGCGGCGAGGGCGGCGTTCTTTTCGAATGCGGCCTTCTCGGCCTTTGTCGCGGCATGCGCACCCGATGCGCCCGACATGGTCAGCAACGGGCCGTCCAGCAGGGCGGTCTTCTCAAGCATCGCGCTGACGACCTCAGAGAGGTCTTCCTTGCGGCGCCGGGCACGGCCGGAAATCACCGGCCCGAGCTGGGCGTAGATGTGACGTCCGCGCGCCTTGGCGTGTTCGCGTGATTCGAGCACCAGGAAAGCCGCCCCCGATCCGCTGACGACGCCGCCGCCTTCCGAACCATCACGCTGCCATACCGGCTTCCACGGGCCGCGGTGCAGATAGCCGCCGAGTTCGTAGCCGAGCAGCATGTCGGAATGCTCGGTCTGGAATGCGCCGCCGACAAGCATATGGGTCGACTGGCCCGAACGGATGCGCGCCGCAGCCGTTTCCACGGCCGAGACGCCAGCACCTTCCTCGCCCATGAAGGTGCGAGACGAGCCGGTCACCTTGTGGACGATGGAGATGTTGCCGGCGAGCAGATTGGAAAGCTGCGCCAGGAACAGCGTTGGGCGCAGTTCGGTCGTCAGTTTCTCGTTGAGCAGCACGTCGCGGTCGTTGCGGCTTTCGGAAGCGGCGAGGATGGCGTTGTCGACCGTTTCGTCGCGTTCGCCGCCGCCGGCAGCCACCACCATGTCCATGGTCGCGCAGAGCGCTTCGTCCGCCTTGATGCCAGCATCGTCCAGCGCAAGGCCGGCCGTATAGGTGCCGAGCCGCTGCCAGGTTTCCATCTGGCGCTGGTCGCCGCGCTTGGCGATCTGCAGGCCCCAGTCGATCTCGGGCAGGGGATGGATGGAGTAGGGCGCATAGCGTGACGAATCGACAACCGGCTCGGCGCCGGCTGCGGTCAATTTCTGCCAATGCGCATCGGTGCCTTCGCCAAGCGAAGAGACAAGGCCGATACCGGTGATGACGACGTCGTGTGCGCTCATGGGCGGTTGTTGTCGGTCGGGCGGCCTGTCCCCGTCAAGGGGGTCAGACTGCTGCCTTTGCCGCGACGAGGCCGTCGATCTTGGCGCAGAGGTTCTTCATCAGGAAATATTCGTCGGTGGATGCCTTGCCGTCATTGACGTCCTGCGTCCACTTTTCCAGCGGCACCTTGATGCCGAATTCCTTGTCGATCGCGAACACGATGTCGAGGAAATCAAGGCTGTCGATGCCGAGATCGTCGATCGTGTGGCTTTCCGGGGTGATGGTGTCGATGTCGATCTCGCTCGTGTCGGCGATGATCTTGGCAACTTTCTCGAATGTCGTGGACACGGCTTTTCCTTCAAGTGCGGGCGGATTCCATCCGCGCATGTTTGTTCGGCTCTCTAATCCGTTTTTCCGGGCAGGAAAAGACCAAATCGGCCTTTGCCGGCTAGGCGCAGGGGAAGCACGGGCAATTCCCATGCCATCAATTGAAGACGATTCGCCCCAGAATATGCAGTCCCTCACCCTCCGGGCGCACGATTACGGCTTCGCCTTCTCGCGCCGGGCCGCCGGTAAGTGCGGTGATATTTTCCAGATGTGTGACGAGAATAAGGTTTCCAGAGCCGCTGTATGAGCGGATTTCCTGCATGACCGCATCGTCCTGCGCCTTCAGCGTCGAGCCGTCCGGGGCAGGCCGGTCGAGCGGCGCGAAGGGCTCGACGATCCGGTCGCCGAATGCCAGGCGGGCGGTTTCGAGCGCGTTGCAGTAGCGGCTGGACAATACACGGTCGGTGGTGTCGGCACGGGCTGCGAAAAGCGCGCCGATCTTGCGTGCCTGCTGCTTGCCGCGATCCGACAGATTGCGCTGCGTGCCGCATTTCTCGATATCGAAATTGGTCGGCTCGCCGGTTCCGGGCGTCATCGCGTGGCGCAGAAGTACGACATGGCCGCCGTCGCGCAGCAGGGCCCAGCCCGCTTCCGTCGCTTGTGCCGGCGATAGCGAAAACAATAAAAACAAAGCGATGACGAATTTCTGCATGCGTAACCCTAACCCCACAAGAGGGATATAGGGATGCGAAACCGTCATGAAAGGCAAGCCGGGCGAGATGTCGGTGGCGATTGCGCTAAAGCCTTCGCTCGCCTATCAGGGAGAAAATGTCTCCCCTCGTCGAAACCGTCCTTTTCGTATTCGGTCTTGTGATGCTTGGCTATCTCGCCGGGCTGACCGGCTATTTGAAGACGGATGTGGGCGACGCGCTTTCGCAGTTCGCGGTCGGGGTCGCTCTGCCGGTGCTGTTGTTCCGCACGATGGTGAGCGCCGATTTCCACGGCTCGGCACCGTGGGCGCTTTGGGCGACCTATTTCACCGCGGTTGCGGTGACATGGACCGCCGGGCATCTCGCGATGACGAGAATCTTCGGGCGGGATTCGCAGGCGGGTGTCGTGGGTGGCGTTGCTGCCTCCTTTTCCAACGTGCTCCTGCTTGGATTTCCCTTCATGCTGGGTGTTTTCGGGCATCAGGGGGTCGAGATATTGTCGCTGATCATCTCGGTGCATCTGCCGACAATGCTGGCCGCCTCGATCATCCTGTTCGAGATTTTCGGCGGGAGGAAGAACGGCGTCCATCCGCTGCACATTGCTCGCGACTTTCTGCGCCGTCTTTACAAGAACTCGCTGATCATCGGCATTTTTGCAGGCGTGCTCTGGCGTCTCACCGGCCTGCCGCTGCCGGGGCTGGCCGTCCGGCTTGTCGACGCGCTTGCAGATGTCGCCGGACCGCTGGCGCTTTTTGCGATGGGTCTTGGCCTGCGCAGGTTCGGCATTTCGGGCAATGTCCGGCCCGCCCTGGTCCTTTCGACGCTTAAGCTGTTCCTGATGCCGGCGGCGGCACTCGGGGCGGCGTGGCTGTTTGGCCTTCCGCCGATGTCGGCCAAGGTCGCGGTGGCTGCAGCCTCGTTGCCGGCGGGCGTCAATTCCTATCTCATTGCCACGCAGTTTGGCACCGGGCAGGCGCTTGCCTCGAACCAGATGACCATCGCCACCGCCTGCGCCGTCGTTACAACGGCACTGTGGCTGACGATTGCCCAGATGGTCTTCGGATAGCGCTGGACCAGTCCGTCCATGGATCAAGGCGATTGATCCAACAGCACTCCCTAAGGTAAGAGGTGGCGCGATCGTCGATCGAGCCTATATTCAAGGCCAGACACGACGGCCCGCCGGGCGCTTCGTTCGTCCGGTTCATCGAATTCCAGAGGATCAGCGTGCACTGACGCGCTGCACGAGAGGCGAGAACGATGTTGCAGAAAACCAGCCACTTCATGAAGCAGGCCAACCTCATCAACGGCGAATGGGTGCAGGCCGATTCCGGCAAGACCATCGACGTGATCAACCCGGCGACCGGCCTGAAGATCGGCACCGTTCCGCGCTCAGGTGCTGCCGAGACGCGCCGCGCCATCGAGGCTGCCAGCGAGGCCTTCAAGACCTTCCGCAAGACCTCGGCGCTCGAGCGCTCCAAGTGGCTGCGCAAGCTGCATGACGCCATCATGGACAATCAGGACGCACTGGCCGAACTGCTTACTCTGGAGCAGGGCAAGTCGCTGACCGAAGCCAAGGGCGAAGTTGGCTCGTCGGCCGCTTACGTGCTGTGGTTCGCCGAAGAGGCACGCCGCGCCTATGGCGATATCGTGCCGTCGCCGTGGGCCGATCGCCGCATCCTCGTCACCAAGGAGCCGGTCGGCGTCATCGCCGCGATCACGCCTTGGAACTTCCCGTCCTCGATGCTGTCGCGCAAGATCGGCCCCGCACTCGCCGCCGGCTGCACCGCCGTGGTCAAGCCTGCATCGCAGACGCCTTACTCAGGCCTGGCCTGGGGTGCGCTGTGCGAGGAAGTCGGCATCCCGAAGGGCGTCGTCAACATCATCACCGGCTCGGCAGGCGAGATTGGCGACGAGATCTGCGCCAACCCGCTGGTCAAGAAGATCACCTTCACCGGCTCGACCGAGGTCGGCAAGATGCTGATCGAGAAGTCGGCTTCGACGGTCAAGAAGGTCTCGATGGAACTCGGCGGCAACGCGCCGTTCCTGGTCTTCGACGATGCCGATCTCGACCGCGCGGTCGAAGGTGCTATCACCGCGAAGTTCCGCAATTCGGGCCAGACCTGCGTCTGCACCAACCGCTTCTTCGTACAGGCAGGCATCTATGACAAGTTCGTCGAGAAGCTGGCCGCTGCCTCCAACAATCTCAAGGTCGGTCCCGGCCTGGAAGCCGGCGTGCAGCAGGGCCCGCTGATCGATGAGAAGGCCGTCGAGAAGGTCGAGGAGTTCATCGCGGACGCTACCGCCAATGGTGGCAAGGTCGTTGCCGGCGGCAAGCGCCACGCGCTGGGCGGCTCCTTCTTCCAGCCGACCGTCATTGCCAACGCCACGCCGAACATGAAGTTCATGAAGGACGAGATTTTTGGCCCCGTCGCACCCGTCTTCAAGTTCGAAACGGAAGAAGAGGGCGTGGAGCTTGCCAACGATACCGAATTCGGTCTCGCTTCCTACTTCTACACCGGCGACCTGGGCCGTGCCTTCCGCGTGATGGAGGGGCTGAAATACGGCATGGTCGGCGTCAATGAAGGCCTGATCACCACGCCGGAAGCGCCGTTCGGCGGCGTCAAGGAATCCGGCTTGGGTCGCGAGGGTGGCCATCAGGGCATGGATGACTATCTCGACACCAAATATGTCTGCATCGGCGGCCTCGGCCTCTGATCCTGTCAGGCACCAACCCGTCCGATCGGACGGGCGGTGCTTTGACACTTGAAATCGATCAACAACCCCAGAAACCGGTTCCGGTTTCTGGGGTTGTTTGTTAGAGCGCTTGTCTGGCTGAGCCATTGAGGCGGCCGGATTCATGCCTGATCGGAGGGGATATGGCGAACGGTGAAGTCTTCGGCACAACGGGCGACGGCAAGCCGGTTCAGCGGCTCTCGATCGCCGCGGGCGGGCTTTCGGCAAACATCATCACCTGGGGTGCCGTCGTTCAGGATCTGCGCCTGGCCGATCATGATGCGCCTTTGGTGCTCGGTTTTGAGCGCTTCGAGGATTATCTCGCATCGCCCGGTTATTTCGGCGCCATCGTCGGGCGCCATGCCAACCGCATCCGGGACGGGCGCTTCATGCTCGACGGCAAGCGTTTTCAGATCGATCAGGACAAGCCCGGGACGCATGGGCTGCATGGCGGCTCGGAAGGTTACTTCACCAGAGTCTGGGATGTGATTGAAAACGGGCGGGATTTCGTCACGCTCGGCCTGCGCGATCCCGACGGATCCATGGGCTTTCCGGGCACGCTGGAAGCGCGTTGCACCTATCGCATCAAGGGTTCCGGTTCGCTTTCGATCGAACTCACGGCAACCAGCGATGAGCCGACACTCTGCAATCTGGCGCAGCATTCCTATTTCAATCTCGACAATGGCGGCAGCGGCGAGATTCTCGATCATCGCCTGATGCTTGCGGCGGCTGCCTATCTCCCAGTCGACGAAAAACTCATTCCCACCGGTGTCGTCCAGCCGATCAATGGCACGCCGTTCGATTTCCGGCAGGCACGCCCGTTGCGAGCCCTGAACGGAGAGACACAGGTCGACTACGACAACAATTTCTGCCTTGCCGCAGCGCGTGGCGCGCTCAAGCAGGCTGCCTGGGTGCAGGGCGCCGCTTCGGGCGTCGAGATGGAAGTCTGGACGACCGAGCCGGGTATCCAGCTCTATATCGGCCAGTATGTCGCGCCGGAAGCCAAGGGTTTGGGCGGTCGCCGCTACAAGGCTTATTCCGGTCTTTGCCTCGAGGCGCAGACCTGGCCGGATTCGCCCAATCGCCCCTATTTTCCGCAAGCCGTGCTGCGGCCGGGAGAAACATACCGGCAGGTGACGGAATATCGGTTCCGCGCTGGCTGAACCGCCTGAAACTACCGATCGAACGCCAGTTTCAGGATATCGAAGGGTGCGAGCGCGCCGCGCACCTGCACAACCGCACCAGCCACGCGATGGGCGCGCTTGACCGCGTCCGTCGGCGCGATGCCGAGCAACCGCGCCGAAAGGTAGGCGCCGTTGAAGCTGTCGCCGGCGCCGGTCGTGTCGACAGGGAGGACGGAGACCGCGGGAACCGAAACAGTGTTCTCGTAATGAGAGATAAGCGCATCGTGCTCGCCGTTCTTAACGACGATCTCCGCGACACCTGCCTTCTCGAGCCGCTTCACGGTTTCCTCGGGCGAGTCGTCCCCATAAAGCTCCTGCTCGTCGGGAAAGGTCGGCAAGGCAATATCGGTTACCTTCAGCGCTTCACCGATCGCCTCGCGAGCGGTGGCAATGTCCGGCCAGAGCCGCGCGCGGTAATTCGGGTCGAAGGCGATGTGGCAGCCATGCGACCGCGCCGTCGCGATGGCCTGCAGCAGCGTGCGCCTGGCAGCCGGTTCCAGAATTGCCAAAGTGATTCCGGAAAAGTAGACAAGCGACCGATTTTCAAGGCTTTTTGCCAATGCGGCGGCATTGCTGGCAAGCTGGCGCGCGGCAGCGTCGCCCCGCCAATAGGTGAAAGAACGTTCGGCACCAGTCAGCTTGATCGCATAGAGGCCGGGGCGTGCGCCGGGAATGACCGGGCTTGAAGCGATGCCGATATCGTGTTCGCGGAAAAAGGCGATCTGGTCGGTCGAGAAGGGATCATCGCCAAAGGCCGAGACGAAGTCGACATGGTGGCCTGGGCTCAAAGCGCGCATCGCCCACAGCGTGTTGAACGTGTCGCCGGCAAAACCCATGCGCCAGACCTGCGAGCTTTGCCCCGACAGTTCGATCATGCATTCGCCGATCGCCGCAATGCCGTTTGTCATGTCGTTCTCCTCTCGCCGCACCGTCGTTTTAGCGTGTCGAGGGTGTACTGGCTACTTCCCTGATATGGAAGGATATTTGGCTGCTTTTCGTTGTTGTCTTCACAGACTAACGTGCCGCTTGCGCAAACGGGATTCGGCGAGGAGTGCGAAAATGATTTTCAACTGGCGTTATCTCGTCGCGATCATCGGCATTGCGGCCATCGCTGCGATCGCCTTCTCGAAGATGCACATGGCGCCACCGCCGTCCGAACTCGACCTTGCCCGCTCCAAGCCGAGCGAAAAGGGCGTTTATGCCGTTTCAATCGAACCGGAGGCGGGTGAGGTGAAGCAGGGCGAGCTTCACAACTGGATCGTGTCGGTGAAAACGCCCGACGGCAAGGCAGTCGATGGCGCGAAGATCTCCGTCGACGGCGGCATGCCGCAACACGGTCATGGGCTGCCGACAGCGCCGCAGATGACCGGCGAGCTTGGCGAGGGCCGCTATCGCATTGAAGGCGTCAAATTCAACATGGGCGGCTGGTGGGAGTTGAAATTCGCCATTTCCGCGCCGCAGGGCGATGATCACGTGGTGTTCAATCTGGTGCTGTAGAAATGCGCCGCATCCTGCCGTCTCTTGCCATCGTGGCGCTTGTCATGAGCGGGATGCTGGCGGCCTGCAAACCGCCGGAACTGACGGAAGCCGAGAAGAAGACGGTTGCATCGCTGTCGCTTTCGGCACTGCCGCCGCTGCCGGCCGACCCCACCAACAAATATGCCGACCTGCCGGCTGCGGCAGCTTTTGGTGCGACGTTGTTCTTCGAACAGCGTCTCAGCCGGAATGGCGATGTCGCATGCGGCACCTGTCACCTGATCGATCGGCAGTTCCAGGACGACTTGCCGCTTGCCAAGGGCATAACCACCACAAATCGCCGCACCATGCCGCTGGCGGATGTTGCGCGCAGCGCGTTCCTGTTTTGGGATGGCCGCCGCGACAGCCTATGGGCGCAGGCGCTGACACCGCTGGAGGATGCCCGCGAGCATGGCGGCAACCGCACCCTCTATGCGCATTTCATCAAGGCCCATCTCGCCGACCGTTATGAGCGGATTTTCGGGCCATTGCCTGATCTGGAGGGTCTGCCGGCAAATGCCGGGCCGCTCGGCAATGCAGCCGAAAAAGCCGCATGGGCGGGCATGAGCGAACAGCAGCGGCAGACAATCAGCCGCGTCTTTTCCAATCTCGGCAAGGCGATCGCCGCCTTCGAGCGCTCGATCGTGCATGAAAAAACGCGCTTCGATCGCTTTGCCGACGCCGTTACCGCAGGCAGAACGCCCGAAGGCGAGGCGGCACTTTCCGACGAGGAAGTCTATGGATTGCGCCTGTTCGTCGGCAAGGCGAACTGCATCGAATGCCATAATGGCCCGCGCTTCACCGACGATCATTTCCACAACACCGGCATTCCCGCCGTCGCCGGTCTGCCGGAAGATCTGGGTCGTGAGACAGCGGTGAAGCAGGTCCAGAACGACCCGTTCAATTGCCTCGGTGCCTTCAGCGATGCCGGTCCCGAAGCCTGCGGCGAGCTACGCTTCATGGTGACTTCCGGCCCGCAACTCACGCGCGCCTACAAGACGCCGTCGCTGCGCGGCGCAGCCGGCAGGCCGCCTTATATGCATGCCGGCCAGATCAAGCGGCTGGAAGATGTCGTCGACCACTATGTCCGCGCGCCGGCAAGCCCGAGTGGAAAATCGGAAGTCGTGCCGCTGTCGATCTCCGAGCGCGAGCGTGCCGCATTGATAGCGTTCCTGAAGACGATTTCGGATTAAGCATCGGACCGAAAAGTGGATTCGGTTTTCGGGTAATTCCGATGCTCACTCAAAGTCTACCGATCCTTCACCGTCTCCATCGCCACGAAGGTCGAGGTCTGCGCGACGTGGGGCAGGGCAGAGATGCGCTCGCCCAGCACGCGGCGATAGGCTGCGATGTCGGTGGTGCGGACCTTCAGCAGGTAATCGAAGCTTGCCGCCATCATGTGGCATTGCTCGATCTCGCGCACGGCATGGACCGAACGGTTGAAGGCATCCAGCGCTGCCGAGCGCGTGTCCGACAGTTTCACCTGCACGAAGGCGACATGGCCTTCGCCCATGCGCTCGCGGTCGATCACCGCCGAATAGCCGCGAATGAAGCCGTCCTGCTCCAGCCGCCGCACTCGCGCCTGCACCGGCGTCTTCGACAGGCCGACCTGTGCTGCAAGTTCGGCCATGGAAAGCCGGCCATCGCGCGAAAGGGCTGCGAGGATGTTGCGGTCGATGCGGTCCAATTGGTCTTTTGACATTCGAAATGAAGTCCAAGTTTATAGAAAACTGACTGATCTATAGTCTAATTAGCCTTTACAGTGCAATATTTTGGACCGATTGAAAAAGAGGTTTATGATAGATCTCGAAGCCGTCTCCAAACCGTTTCAGCGCCAGCAGGATGTCCATGACCGCTCCATTGCTCGACACCATTCGTACCCAGATCCGCGCCAACTATCTGCCTGACGAGGACGAGGCGCTGGCCCGGCTTGTCGAGACGGCAGGACTGAGCAAAGCCGAGCGCAAGGCGATCACGGGGCGGGCGGTGCAACTGGTCAAAGCGGTGCGCGGTTCCACCGATCCGCGGCTGATGGAAGTGTTTCTGTCCGCTTACGGCCTCTCCACCAAGGAAGGCGTGGCGCTGATGTGCCTGGCCGAGGCGCTGCTGCGCGTGCCGGACACGCAGACCATGGACGACCTGATCCAGGACAAGATCGCCCCGCATGACTGGTCGGCGCATTCCGGCGGCTCGAGTTCGATCTTCGTCAACGCATCGACCTGGGCGCTGATGCTGACCGGCCGCGTGCTCGACGAGGGCGAGGACGGCATTGCCGGCACGTTGCACAACATGGTGCGCCGCCTTGGCGAGCCGGTCATCCGTAAGGCCGTGGCAGCCGCAATGCGCGAAATGGGCGAGCAGTTCGTGCTTGGCCGCACCATCGCTGAGGCCGTCAAGCGCGGCCGCTCGATGACCGCCAAGGGCTATCTCTATTCCTACGACATGCTGGGCGAGGCGGCGCGCACCGAAGCCGACGCGCTGCGCTATCACCGCGCCTATGCCGATGCGATCTCGTCGCTCAACAGCGGCTCGAACGGCCCGGATATCCGCACCAATCCGGGCATTTCGGTGAAGCTGTCAGCGCTTCACCCTCGCTACGAAGTGGCGCAGAAGGAAACCATGCTGCCGGTCATGGCCAAGCGCCTGCTGTCGCTGGCGATTGCTGCCCGCCACGCCCGAATGGGGCTCAACATCGATGCCGAGGAGGCCGATCGCCTCGACCTGTCGCTGGACGTCATCGAGCGCGTTCTGGCCGATCCGGAACTGGAAGATTGGGACGGTTTCGGCGTCGTCGTGCAGGCCTATGGCCCGCGCTGTGCCTTCGTCATCGACTGGCTCCATGCGCTGGCCAAGCGGCTCGACCGGCGCATCATGGTGCGGTTGGTCAAGGGTGCTTACTGGGATACCGAGATCAAGCGCGCCCAGACGCTCGGCCTCGACGGCTATCCGGTGTTCACGCGCAAGGTCAACACCGATGTTTCCTACATCGCCTGCGCCAAGAAGCTGCTGTCGATGACCGATCGCATCTATCCGCAATTCGCCACCCACAATGCGCATACGGTTGCGGCTATCCTGGCGATGGCGCCTGACCGCGATTGCTTCGAATTCCAGCGCCTGCATGGCATGGGCGAATCCCTGCATGAGACGGTGCGCAAGACCGAGGGCACGCGCTGCCGCATCTATGCGCCGGTCGGCGCGCATTCCGATCTGCTCGCCTATCTCGTCCGCCGCCTGCTCGAAAACGGCGCCAATTCCTCCTTCGTGCACCAATTGACCGACGAGGACGTGAAGCCCGAAGACATCGCCCGCGATCCGATCGAGGCTGCTGAAACACAAGGTCCGGCGGCAAACCCGGCCATTGCGCGGCCCTCCGAGATTTTCGGGGCAGGGCGGATCAATGCCAAGGGTTTCGACATCACCGACCCGGTGACGCTGGCGGCTATCGACAAGGCCAGACTGGAATTCGCCACGCCCGAGCGCTGGGCGGCAAAGCCCGTCACCCGCGCTGCCGGCTATGGCAGCCAGCGCAAGCTCGTCAATCCGGCCAAGCCGGACGACATCGTCGGCACGGTGCACGAAGCCGCTGCCAAGCAGGTGTCGACTGCCGTGCGCATCGCGGTTGAGGCGCAGCCGGCCTGGGCAAAACGCCCGGTTGCCGAGCGCGCGGCGATCCTGCGCCGCGCCGCCGATCTCTACGAGGCCAATGCGGTGGAGTTCTTCTCGCTGGCGACGCGGGAGGCCGGCAAGTCGCTGGCAGACGGCGTGGCGGAAGTGCGTGAGGCAGTCGACTTCCTTCGCTATTACGCTGCCGAGGCCGAGAAGGCCGAAGCAGGAACTGTCGCGCGTGGCGTCATCGCCTGCATCTCGCCATGGAATTTCCCGCTGGCGATCTTCACCGGCCAGATCGCTGCGGCCCTCGTTACCGGCAACAGCGTGGTTGCCAAGCCGGCCGAGCAGACGCCGCTGATCGCTGCGCGCGCAGTCGAACTGCTGCGCAAGGCCGGTATTCCCGAGGACGTCATCCAGCTTCTGCCGGGTGATGGCCCGTCGGTCGGTGCGCCGCTGACAGCCGATCCGCGCATCGCCGGTGTCTGCTTCACCGGCTCGACAGAAGTGGCCAAGCTGATCGAAAAGCAGTTGGCCGAGACGGCGGCACCCGACGCCATGCTGCTTGCCGAAACCGGCGGCATGAATGCGATGATCGTCGATTCCACCGCGCTGCCCGAGCAGGCAGTGCGCGACATCGTCGCTTCCGCCTTCCAGAGTGCGGGCCAGCGCTGCTCGGCGCTGCGCATTCTCTATGTCCAGAAGGACGTCGAGAAGAAGATGCTGGAAATGCTGGAAGGCGCGATGAAGGCGCTGAGCGTCGGCGATCCGTGGTCGATCTCGACCGATGTCGGGCCGGTCATCGATGAAGAGGCGCAGAATTCCATCCGCGATTATTGCAGCAAGATGGAAGGCAAGGGCCGCCTGATCGCCAAGCTCGAGGCGCCAGCGAGTGGCCGTTTCGTCGCCCCGCATGTCTTCCGCGTGAAGGGCATCGAGGAGATGGAACGCGAGATTTTCGGCCCCGTCCTGCATGTCGCGACTTTCGACGCCGACGATCTCGACAAGGTCATTTCCGCCATCAATGCAAAGGGTTATGGGCTAACCTTCGGCCTGCACACACGCATTGAAGGGCGCGTTCAGCACCTGGTCGATCGCATCCATGCCGGCAACATCTATGTCAACCGAAACCAGATAGGCGCCGTCGTCGGCTCGCAGCCTTTCGGCGGCGAGGGGCTTTCGGGCACCGGGCCCAAGGCCGGCGGTCCGCATTATCTGCGTCGTTTCCGCAAGGCTGAAAGCGTGCCCGCTGTCGAGGTCGAAGGCCAGCCGCTTCCGGCCGTAGAGCTTGCCGAGCAGTTTCCCGATGCGACCCTCAGTGGCTGGAATGTCGCCGCCGACCGCATCATGGTTCTGCGCAAGCACCTGCGTGGCAAGGGGTCGGCCGGCATCGCGGCGGCCGCTGCGATTGACTATGGCCAGATCGATCTGCCGGGTCCGACCGGCGAGGCCAACACGCTGGCGCTGAACCCGCGCGGCCGTGTGCTTTGCCTTGGTCCGGACAGCGAGACGTTGCTTGCGCAGGCCATTCAGGCGCTTGCAGCAGGCAATGCCGTGCTGGCGGTCGCGCCCGGCGCCTCAGTGGCCGTCAATGCGCTGACCGGCAAGGGATTGCCGATCGTGGCAATCGATGGTGTGGTGTCTGCGGCTTCCTTGAAATCGCTCGGCGTCGATGTCGTGGCATTTTCCGGTTCGCCCGAGCGGGCGCGCGAAATCCGGCAGGCGCTGGCGGCGCGGAAAGGGCCGATCGTGCCCTTGATCAGCGAAGTGCTTTATCCCGCCGCATACGCCCATGAGCGCGCCGTCTGCGTCGACACGACTGCCGCCGGCGGCAATGCGAGCCTGCTGGCGGGAGCGTGACTACACTTCTTCCGGCGCGCAGCCGAACCGCAGCAAATTGCCGTGCGGGTCGTGGACGTAGAATTCCTTCATGTTCCACGGCCTCACGGTGAATGGGCTCAGTTTCTCCACGCCGCGCTGCGAAAACTCGGCATGCAACGCCGGCACTTCGCCGCCGCGAATGTAGCAGGACGAAACCTCGGGCAGGGCGCGGTCGGCCGTATACCAGAAATGGATTTCCATCTCGCCGCGCCGGACGATCAGATAGTCGTCCATTTCCGGCTGGATGACCTCGAAACCAAGCCGGTCACGATAGAAATCTCGACTCGCCTTGATGTCGGGCGAGGGCAGGACGGGGATTGTGCGTGCGAAATCGATGGCTTCCGCCGTCATTTCAGGCGCCTTCGACGACGGAGAACCCCTCGAACTGGGGATGGCCGATATAGGCGGGTTTGGTCGCACCGGCGTTCTTGTGGGCGGCGCGGAAGTTTTCCGACTTGGTCCAGGCGACGAAATCCTCGTAGCTTGCCCAGACCGTATGCGAGGCAAACAGGGTATAGCCTTCAGCCTCGTTCAACGATCCGCGCAGGAGATGAAACTCCTTGAAGCCGGTCATTTCCGAAAGCTTCGAATCCCGGCCCTTCCAGACATTCTCGAAAGCCTCTTCCGAGCCTGCCTGCACCTTGAAGCGGTTCATTGCGATGTACATTTTCGTCTCCTTCAGATGTTGCGCCGGGAAGGCGCATGTTCTCTTGGCGCATTGCGCGTTTCGTCAGTGGTCGGAAACCTGATTACCCTATCCGGCATCTCGGAGCCAAGTTTCGTGACCGGGTTCGGGCCTGCCTGAGCCGGTCCCTTGTCCCGGTGGTGTTCAAGATCCACGACATTCGGGTTCTGTGCGGTCATATTTTCGCGCCCGCGCAAAAGCGCGAGCAATTCAGGTCTGAGCCCATCGCCTCGCGCTGAGGCGAGGCTGTGAAGTCCGGTCAAAGGCAGCATGTAAGTCTTTCCTCATTGGAGTTCTGCCTGCGGCCACGGAGCCCGACTACCGAAAGAGCCGTCACACGCCGAAGGCTATTCCGGTTTTCGTTTCCGTCTTGAGCTGGCGCATGCAGGCGGCTGGCTCGACACCTTCACCGGCGCATTCGGTCGCATGGTTGATCAGCACCCGGCTGATCTTGGCGCAGTCGGCGCCGGCGAGGTCGAAGCGGGTCACCTTGGTCTTGCCTACCGGCAATTCCTTGAAGTCGAGAACGGTCAGGCGATCGACCACGCCGCTTTCGTTGAACAGCGCGATCTCGAAGGCTGCCTTCGAGAGTTCGGAGCCGAGTGCATTGTTGACCACGAAGGTCAGCCGGCAGCCCTTGTCCGAAGGTTGTGCGCCGTTCAGCTCAAGGGTGAGGGCAGGCGCCGGCGTGGCTTCCTGAGAATGCGCTGAGGCAATCGGCAGGCATGAAATCGTCGCGGCTGCGATGATGAGACGGGCTGAAGTCAGGGTGGTGTTCATGGATATCCCCAATTGGCTGGTCTGGTCGTTTCAAAAACTCACCGGCGAATGGCTTCGCCGGTGAGCGCTGGATGTCAACTCGTTCCCGGAGGTCAGAACTGGAACTGCGTCGACAGGTAGAATGTGCGGCCCTGGCCGGAGCCGATGGTGCTCAGTGCCGGTGTGTATTGCTTGTCGAACAGATTGGTGACCTTGAAGGCCACGTCCACATTCTCGTTGACCTTGTAGTTCGTGAACAGGTCGACGGTGGTGTAGCTTGGCGTCTTCACATTGATCGGCGTGAAGGTCGCATCGTTTGCATTGCCGACATTGGTTACCCCGTTGGAGACGTAGTTGACCCGTGTGCCGATCTCCAGCTTCTGCTCAAGGAAACGGCCCCCAAGGGTTAGAGCGACGATGTCGTCGGGCAGGTAGCTCAGCGCGCCGAGGCCTGGCTGCTGGCTCGGCAGCTTGGTGTCGGTGTGCGTGTAGGCGATGCCGCCGAAGGCCATGCCGAGGTCGTAGGTGGCGGCAAGCTCGATGCCGCTCTGGCGTGACTCACCCGGAACATTCACATACTCGAACATGAAGAATTGCGGATTGAAACGCGCCGCGATGAAATCCTCGACCTTCATGTTGTAGTAGCTGGCCTTGACCCGCAGGCTGTCGTCGGCGGTGAGCAGGCCGTCGCGCTTCACATTGACGCCGACTTCCCATCCTTTTTGCGATTCGGGCTTTAGGTCCGGATTGGGCAGGAAGCTTGCCGAAGTGCCACCGGGATGATCGCCGCCGACCATGGTCTCCTGCACGGTTGGCGCGCGCATCGACTGCGAATAGGTGACGTAAGGCTGAAACCAGTCGACCGGCTTGACCGCCAGCGTCACCTTCGGATTGAGCGCACCCTTCGACTGGTCGACCGTATAGGCGCCGCCGGCACGAGGCCCTGCATCGGCTGTACCGTTCAGATTGTAGAAGTCGTAACGCAGCGCGCCGACCAGTTCGAACATACCGTAGGTGAAAGTGTTTTGCGAAAACACTGCGCCAGTGCGGCTGTGGGCGTTGGCGGGGTTCACGCCGCCATTGATCGAGGTGACCTTGTCGGTGAAGTACTCGACGCCGTTTTCGGACTTCACCGCGATCTCACCGAAATCCATCAGTGACGTGTTGGACACGTCGAAACCGACGCCGCGGTCGTTGATCTTGCGTCCTGCGGCGCTCGCAAACGGCGAAAGCCCCTTTAGATATTCCATCTGGATGTCGTTGAAGTAGCCGTTCACCTTGAGATGGATCAGGTCGTTTCCTGTCGGGTCGTAGCGATAATTGGCAGTCGCCGTGCGATTCTTGACCTGCTGCTCGTAGGAATTGGCGGTGAAATCATTCTGGTAGAAGATGCCGCCGAGCGACAGGCGGTGATCCTCGCCGAAGCCGAAATCGGCCTTCAACAGACCTGAGACCAGATCCTGCCCGGTATATGGCACGGTATCGCCGTCGCCATTCCTGAAGTCGTTGGAATCGCGCTTGCTGATTGCCGCCGCGAGTCCGACGGCATCCCGCTTTACACCGCCCGCCAGCATTTCGGAGAAGCCGACGCCGTTGCTGCCCCAGGAGGCGCGGCCGAGCAGGCCATATTCCTGGCCGTCACGCACGATGTCCTCGACGCCGATGGTGCGGAAATTGACCGAGCCGGCCAAGCCACCGCCGCCAGCCGTTGAGACGGCACCACGTTCGACATCGATCTCGGTCAGGAAGTTCGGATCGACATAGGTGAAGCCGCCAGCCTCATGGCCGGTGAAGCGGAAGCTCTGGCGCACGCCGTCGATCATCGAATTGACGCGGCCAGAACCTTCGAAGCCGCGAATGTTGACGGCAATGCCCGGCTGTTGCGGGTTTTCGCGGGTAAAGGTGCCGGGCACCGAGCGCAGCACGTCGTCGAGATTTTCGCGCCCCAGCTTCTCGAGTGTCGTCTTGTCGACCTTGCCAACGCTGGCCGGCACATCCACCGGATCGCCAGTACCGTTTCCGGCACCGGCCTTTCCTGTGGTGATGACGACGCGCTCAAGCTGTGTCACGCGATCTTGCTTTTCGGTCTCGTTCGTTTCCTGGGCTCTTGCCCCGATAGTCGCGACCAATACGGTCACCGCCGTTCCGCCAAGCAGAACAGCCATATTTCGTGCCACCAGCCCCATGTCCCAAGCTCTCCATAATGTCTTTCATGCGGGCTGGCTTTCGACGCTTGCTGGCATTTTTCATTGACGCCAGAGTGATTTAAATCTTGACTCATTTACTCTGGTATTGCACTGACTATTGAACATGATGTTTTGAGTCAAGATTGATTTCAAGGCTGGAGAAGAGGTCGTCCGACAGGTGAGGCCGAACTCCAAAACGAAAGGGTCCGACGACCATGAACAGCCACAACCATGACGATTTTCACTATCGCAACCGGCGGCCTTTCAACGACGCGCCCCGGCGTCCCGAGCCGCAGCATTTCCCGACTCGTACGGTCTTGAGTTCATCGCTGTTCAACGGCGACCACGAGATCGGGATCGACCACGGCGGGTCGCTCTATCGCCTGAAGATCACCCGCCAGGGCAAGCTCATTCTCAACAAGTAAGTGCAGGACGTTTCCATGGATGCTCGCGTCAAACCCGCGCCAGATGCAATTCGTACGGCTAGGGCGGCTAATCCCAAAATGCGCGAGCGCGACCTCGCAAGCCAGCTCGGCATCTCCGAGGCCGAGCTGGTGGCCGCGCATTGCGGCGAGGGCGTCTATCGTGTGGAGCCGCGCGTCAACGATCTGCTGACCGGCCTGGAGGCCGTAGGCGAGGTGATGGCGCTGACCCGCAACGAAAGCGCCGTTCATGAGAAGATCGGCGTCTATGACAAGGTCGTCACTGGCAACCACAATGCCATGGTGCTCGGCGAAAACATCGACCTGCGCATCTTCCCGAAAGTCTGGGCGCATGGCTTTGCCGTCGAAAAGCGCGATGGCGGCGAAATCCGCCGCAGCCTGCAATTCTTCGACAGGGAAGGCGAGGCGGTGCACAAGGTGCATCTGCGCAGCACCTCCAATCTCTACGCCTACCAGAAGCTCGTTGCTGATCTAGCCTCCGTCGATCAGAGCCAGACGGTGGACCTTAGTTATGAAGACAACACCGAAACCGAGGCTGCCTCGGCGGAGGTTTCAACCAGCGTCGACGATTTGCGCGATCGCTGGAGCAAGCTTACCGACACGCATCAGTTCTTCGGCATGTTGCGCACATTGAAACTGTCGCGCCAGCAGGCGGTTCGCATGGTCGGGCCGGACTATGCGTGGCTGGTCGACAATGATGCGCTTGCTGCCATGCTGCATCACGCCGCCGAGAGTGAAACGCCGATCATGTGCTTTGTCGGCAACCGCGGCTGCATCCAGATCCATTCGGGCGTGGTGAAGAACATCAAGCCGATGGGGCCGTGGATCAACATTCTCGACGAGACCTTCCACATGCATCTGCGGATGGATCACGTCAGCGAGATCTGGGCGGTGCGCAAGCCGACCAAGGACGGTCACGTCACCTCGCTCGAGGCCTATGGCGCCGACGGCAAGATGATCATCCAATTCTTCGGAAAGCGGCATGAAGGGCAAAGCGAGCGCGAGGACTGGCGCTTCATTGCCGAGAACCTGCCGCGCATTCCGACTTCGACGGCGGCGTGAGGGGCAGTTCCATGAGCATCTTCAATCGTATTGCCCGCGGCGCATGTGCTGCTTTCGTGGCTGCATCCGTCTTCGGCGCGGCTGCCGCGGCATCCGCGGAAGAAGGCAAGGCCGTATTTCCCGACACGTCGCGGCTCGTTTCCATCGGTGGATCGATAACCGAGATCGTCTATGCGCTGGGCGAGGAGGGCAAGCTGATCGCCCGCGATTCGACCGGGACCTACCCCGAGGCGGCGAAGGCGCTGCCAGATGTCGGCTATATGCGGGCGCTGTCTCCAGAAGGCGTGCTGTCGGTCAATCCATCAGGCATTCTGGCGCTTGCCGGCAGCGGTCCGAAGGAAGCCGTCGATGTCCTGAGGAAAGCCAGCGTCACCTTCATCGAAGTGCCTGAAACTTTCGATCATACCGGAATCCTGGAAAAAATTCGGGTCGTCGGCAAGGCGCTGGGTGCCGACGCCAAGGCCGACGCTCTCGAAGCCTCTGTCGATGCCGATCTCAAGGAGGCCGAAAAACTCACCGCCGATGTGAAAGAGCGCAAACGCGTGCTGTTCATCCTCAGCATGCAGGGCGGCAAGATACTGGCTGCCGGCAGCGGCAACGCGGCAGACGGCATCATCAAGCTCGCGGGCGGCGTCAACGCCGTCGAAGGCGTGCCGGGTTACAAGCAGCTTTCCGAGGAAGCGGTGGTCACCGCCAAGCCGGACGTCATTTTGATGATGAATCGCGGTGGTGATCATGCGGCCGCTGCCGACGATCTCTTTGCCCATCCAGGCATCGCGTCTACGCCGGCAGCCGAGAACAAGAAACTGGTGCGGATGGATGGCAGCTACCTGCTCGGCTTCGGCCCGCGCACGGCCGGCGCCATTCGTGATCTTGCCGTCGCCCTTTATGGCGACGCGATCAAGGACTGAACGGAAAGACCGTGGCGGATACATTGGCCGACAGGTTCGGCGATATTGAAAAACGAGCCGCAGCGGGCGACCGCTCGGCGCGCGCAAAGTTTGCGATCGGTCTTCTGTGCCTCTTGCTTGCGCTGACCGTATTGTTCAGCCTTGCCTCCGGTGCGTCGGATGCTTCGGCTGTCACCGTGGTGCGCGACTGGCTGTTTCCGTCGCTGTCGGACGGTTCTGCCTTGTCTGCGCGCGACCGCATCATCGTCTATGACATCCGCCTGCCGCGCGTTATTCTCGGCGTGCTGATCGGGGCTGCCCTTGCCGTGTCTGGGGCGGTCATGCAGGGCCTGTTCCGCAATCCGCTGGCCGATCCCGGCCTCGTCGGTGTCTCATCGGGTGCCGGCCTTGGCGCCATCGTTGTCATCGTGCTTGGCAGCACCGTTCTCGGGCCGGTATTGGCGATCTTCGGCATCTACACGCTGCCGCTTGCCGCCTTCTTCGGTGGTCTGGCGACTACCTTGCTGCTCTATCGCGTGGCGACACGGCGCGGCCAGACATCCATCGCCACCATGCTGCTTGCAGGCATCGCGCTTGGTGCGTTGACGGGCGCGCTGTCCGGCATCCTCGTCTATCTCGCCGACGACCGGCAGCTTCGTGATCTGACCTTCTGGGGGCTCGGCTCGCTGGCGGGCGCGACCTGGACCAAGATTGCAGCGGCCGGGCCGATCATCGTGCTGGTACTGATCGTCTCGCCGTTCCTGGCGCGTGCGCTCAACGCGCTGGCGCTGGGTGAGGCGACCGCCAACCATCTCGGCATACCCGTCCAGCGCTTCAAGAATGTAGCGATCGTGGCGGTTGCGGCAGCCACCGGCGCTTCGGTTGCCGTCAGCGGCGGCATCGGCTTCGTCGGCATCGTCGTACCGCATTTGCTGCGCCTGCTGATCGGGCCGGACAACCGCTATCTGCTGCCCGCATCCGCGCTGCTCGGCGCATCCATGCTGCTTGTCGCCGACGCGATCAGCCGCACCATCGTCGCGCCGGCAGAACTGCCGATCGGCATCATCACGGCGTCCGTCGGCGGGCCGTTCTTCCTGTGGATATTGCTGCGCAAGCGCGGCCTCCTGGATCTCTAGAGGAAACGGCCATGATCGAAGCTCGCGATGTTTCCGTCTCCATTGGCGCCAAGCGCATCATCTCGAATGTCGATTTCGACATGAGGCCGGGCGAGGTGGCGGCAATTGTCGGGCCAAACGGGTCGGGCAAGACGACCTTCCTCAGGGCGCTTACCGGAGAGTTGCCCTATACCGGCAGCATCGCCGTCAACGATCGCGATCTAACGGCGCTGAAAGCCTGGGAGGCTGCCGCCATGCGCGCGGTGCTGCCGCAGGCGACGGCACTTTCCTTTCCCTTCACGGTGCGTGAAATCGTCAAGCTCGGCCTGTTAGGTGGCCGCTCCGGCGCATTGCCGGGCGAGGACGATCGCCTGCCGGAGCGGGCGCTGTCGCGTGTCGATCTCGACGGCTTCGCTGGCCGTTTCTATCAGGAGCTTTCCGGCGGCGAGCAGCAGCGGGTGCAGCTTGCCCGCGTGCTCTGCCAGGTCTGGGCGCCGGTGCTGGATGGAAAGCCGCGCTACCTGTTCCTCGACGAGCCGGTTTCCAGCCTCGATATCAAGCACCAGCTCATCATCATGAACATCGCCCGCGATTTCGCCCGGCGCGGCGGCGGGGTCGTGGCGATCCTGCACGACCTCAATCTGACAGCAATGTATGCCGACCGCATCTTTGTCATGCATCGCGGTAAGCTGGCGGCCGCCGGCTCGCCGCAGGATGTGCTAAGCGACGAGCTGATCTCGAAGGTGTTTGAATGCAAGCTGAAGGTCGGCGCGCTGCCTTCCGGCAACGTGCCATTCGTTCTCCCGCAATCGGCGGGACTTTAGGCGCTAGGCCCCAAAAGCCTTCTTTTTAAGCTTGCGAGAAGGCTCTTGGCGGGTTTTTCGTCAGCGGGCGCCGTGACTTGGTCGCGATAATCCTGGAAATCCATCCATTCAGCCTCTGGGTTCGCCGCATGATGCATCCATTCGCTGGGCATCAAAACGTACCAGCCATATCGAGCGGAAAATGCCTTCAGAAGCGGGAGTAAATCACCGCCGCCACGAACATGGATCATGATACCGTCAAGTGGTTCTGATCCTGCGAGGCTGAATTCGAGCGAGAGACCGTTTTTGTCATAGTCACCCCAGCCATCATCCTCCCACCTGATGTCTTGTAAGACGGCGGAAATCTTTGCCTGCACATCGCTTCTGGAACCAAGTGGAAGAGGCTTCCAGTCACTGGGCATTTCATCGACAGGCGGTGGTGGAGAACTGGCAGCGTGAACCAGAATATCCCAACTCATAGGCAGTCCCTTCGTATTTCACGAAGTTGCCATACCGTGCTTGCGATGAAAATACTCAGGCAGCAGGCGCGCGGCGCTCTACCAGAAGATCGATACCCAGCAGGTTGCGCACATTGGGCCGTGCCTTGACCAGGTCAGCGATCGTGTAGCCTGCCAGCACTTCGAAGAAAGCGTTCAGCGCCTCACGCAGTGCCGAATTCAACGCGCAGCTGTCGACCAGCGGGCATTCTGCCGCGTCGTTCTCGAAGCATTCGGCCATGGCGAAATTCTCTTCCGTCACGCGCACCACGTCGAACAAGGTGATCTTGTCGGCGGCGCGACCGAGCCGGACGCCGCCATTGCGGCCGCGTACGGTTTCCACCAGGCCGTTTTCGACCAGCGGCTGCAGGATCTTGAAAAGGAACAGCTCCGACACTGTATAAGCGGCGGCGATTTCGGGGATCCGGCTCAGCCGGTCGTCATTGGCAGCGCAATACATGAGGATGCGCATGGCGTAGTTCGTCTGGCGGGTGAGCCGCATGGTCGTTTCCTTCGCAGCACCGGCTGGAACCGATTTTCGAACGGCTCAAGCCAAGACAGGTGCGATCTCTCGAGTCGTTGGATCGCTTTCATTCCTGAATATGGCCTACAGTCTAGAATAATTCCAGACAAGAAGCGAAAAATACCTTCTCTTTTTGGTCATATTTTTGGCATTGGTGGAGCGACGGCGTCCGGTATTCCATTTTTGCAATGCTGACCTTTACGTAAAGGGATTGCATTTCATGCTGCGGCGCACAATATAATCGCTGTCGAGAGTCGTAGACTCGGGGAGGAACCCACGAGAAGTACGGCACATGCAGAATACGCTAAATCATTTCCCGCTGACCGGCATCATCAGGCAGCTCCGGCCTTCCGACCTGCCACGCTTCCGCGATCATCTTCTCAGGCTCGATGCCGTGAGCCGGCGCGATCGCTTCAATGGCGCGACGGATGACGATTTCATCGCCAGCTATGCCGATCGCAGCTTCGCGCAAGGCACCACCGTTATCGGCTATGTCGAAGACGACAAGGTGTTCGGTGCTGCCGAACTTCACGAACGGCCTGAAATTGACGAGCCGACCGGCGAGATCGCCTTCAGCGTCGAGCGCCATCTTCAGCATCGGCATATCGGCGGGCGCCTGTTCGAGCGCCTGATCGCCAATGCACGCGGGCTGGGCTACACGAAGCTTCTGGTGACGACCCATCCGCAGAATGTCGCGATGAAGGCCTTGGCGCGCAAGTTCAACGCAGCGCTTTCCTTCGAGGACGGCGAGACCGTGGGCGTTATCGACCTCGGCCAGCGCTCCTTTGATGGTCTTGATCTCGTCGCTCCCAAACCGTTCGGCCTGTCGCCGGTTCGTGACGTTCCCAAAATGCTTGCCGGCAGGTGAGGGCGCCTGTCTCGCGTTAGCCCTCCGTCCGGATTGCATCAAAGGCCCGCGAAAGCGGGCCTTTTTTATGTCTTCCACCTGCTGAAGCCCCATATGTCTCGCGAACGAATGGCGGGGTCTCTCACGGATGATAGTGTGCGGCCCTTTCGAGAACCGGATGAGCATATGAACCAGGCATCGACAATCAGCCCGGAAAACGCGGAAAAGCTTGCGGCCTTGCGCCGTACCAAGTTCATCGCCACTGGTGCCTTGTGCCTGTGCGTTGCCGTCTTCATCACGGCGAAGCTGTTGCAGCCGCGCTTTCCGTGGCTTGGTTTCGTCGCGGCTTTTGCCGAGGCAGCCACCATCGGCGGGCTGGCCGACTGGTATGCGGTCGTCGCGCTGTTCAAGCGGCCGCTCGGCCTGCCGATCCCGCATACGGCGATCATTCCGTCCAACCAGGAGCGTATCGCGGATAATCTTGGCCGCTTCATCGAGGTCAATTTCCTGGCGCCGGGTCCGGTGCGCGAAAAGCTCGGCGAGGTGGACTTCTCCGCTCTCGTCGCGGACTGGCTGTCGGATCGGCAGAGGGCGGAAGGCCTGTCGCGCTTTGTCGCGCGGCTGGTGCCGCAGACGCTGGCCGCCATCGACCAGTCCGGCCTGCGCGGCTTTGTTTCCGAGCGCATGCTGGAGCAGGTGGAAAAGGTGCCGCTTGCACCGTTGGCCGCCGAGCTTCTCTCAGCATTCACCGACGATCGCCGTCACCAGAAATTGTTCGACCAGTTCACCAAGGTCGTCGGCAAGTTCCTTTCCGACGAGGAAGCGCTTGCCACGATGCGCGAAAAGATCCGCGAGGAACTGCCGTCGCTGTTCAACCTGTTCCGCGCCGACGCCTATCTGCTCAAGAAGATCGTTGCTTCCGCCGGTTCGCTGCTGGAAGAGGTGCGGGCCGATCAGCATCATCCGATGCGGCAGGAGTTCGACCGTTTCGTCGAAAAATTCATCGCCGATCTGCGCAATTCCAAGACCTATGCGAAACGTGCCGAAAAACTGAAGCGCGATTTTCTCGCCCGCCCCGAACTGAAGGCGCTGGCCGGCGACATGTGGGAAAGCCTGCGCAATTTGATCGAACAGGATGCGCGCGCCGAAAACTCCATGATCCGCACCCATCTCGCCGGTATGTTCGTCGAGGTTGGCCGCCAGCTTGCCAGCGACGAAAAAATCCGCGCCGACATGAACCAGGGGTTTGTCGTGGCGTTGGTCTCCTTCGTCGAAAGCCAGAAAAGCGGCGTCTCGAGCTTCATCGCCGAGCAGGTGAAGCGCTGGGATCTCGGCCAGCTTACGCGCCTCATCGAAATGAACATCGGGCGCGACCTGCAATATATCCGCTTCAACGGCATGCTCATCGGCGGCATGGCCGGGCTGGCGCTTTACGTGATCGAGCTCGTCTTCCTGGTGAATTGACCCGCGCGATCATCGGCCTATCTTCTCCTTGACCGCGTTCGACACCGGCGCGCGAAAGGGAGGAAATGATGGCCAAGGCACCCGAGACCGATACCTTCATGGACATGTTCAAACGGCTTGGCGAGGAGCTGAAGCTGCCGCGTTTCGACGTTGACTCCATTCTCGCCCATCATCGCAAGAATCTGGAAGCGTTGCAGAAATCTGCCTCGGCCGGCGCATCGGGGGCATCCAGTCTCATGTCGCGACAGCGCGAGATCATGCAGGACACGGTGCGCGAGATCACCGAGATGGCGCAGGGTTTCCGCGCGCCCGGCAACCCGCAGGAGATGATGTCGAAACAGGCCGATTTTGTCCGCCGTTCCTTCGAAACCACAGTCAAGAACGCCAGCGAATCAGCTGAAATCATGCGCAAATCCGGTACGGAATCGCTGGATATCCTGCGCAATCGCATTCGCGAGGCCATGGCGGAGATCCGGGAGGGATACGACCAGCGGAAGTAGTCGTCCGGGCGTAACGCTGCCTGGGACCGGTTCGTTCGAACGACCTTGACCTGGATGATTGAAGGCAAAAGTCTGTCACGAAGGTCTTTTGCAGAGCATCATAAGCTGCTAGTTCCGGGCAGAAGCAGTCCGTTCGCGGGGGACGTCTGATCCAGTGAGCGTGCCTGTTTGTGCCGAAAACCTGCGCGCGTAAGCGTCGGAAAACGGAGAGACCGATGTCGAAACCGGCTTTGACATTCGCCACGCTCAAGGACGCCGTCGGGCAGGAACTTGGCGTTTCGCAATGGACTACCGTCGACCAGACCCGGATCGACCAGTTTGCCGATTGCACCGGCGACCATCAGTGGATTCATGTCGATGCGGAGCGGGCGAGGCGCGAAAGTCCTTTCCGCGCGACGATCGCGCATGGCTTCCTGACGCTGTCGATCATCGGCTCGCTCGGCCAGGAGATCGGTGCGATCCCTGAAAATACGCAAGCCGCATTCAACTACGGCCTCGACCGGGTCCGGTTCGTTGCCCCTGTCCGGGCAGGCACGCGCGTGCGGCTGCGCTCGACCCTGATATCGCTCGAGGACCGCGGTCCGGGCCAATATCTGATGAAGGCAAGCAACGTCATCGAGATCGAGGGCGATGAGCGGCCCGCGCTGATCGCCGAGACGCTGATCATGCTTTACGAGCGGCGGCAGAAGAAGGTGGCCAGCTAACCTCCTATTCGGCGTCCGGCTGGTTTTTCGGTGCGGCCTTGATGAAGGCGGGCAGTTCCATGCAGGCTGCCGCGATGCGCGAAATCACCGGGTAGGGCTCCATATCGACATTGTAGCGGGCGTTGTTGACGACTTGCGCGACAAGGCAGATGTCGGCGAGGCCGGGCCGGTCGCCATGACAGAACATGCCGGTATCCTTGCTGTCAGCAAGAATCTTTTCAAGCGGTTGGAAGGTTTCGTTGACCCAGTGCCGGAACCAGTTGGCGACGTCGTCGTCGCCGGCGCCATAAAGCGTGCGCAATGAGGTCAGCACCCGCAGATTGTTTATCGGGTGGATGTCGCAGGCGATCATCTGGGAGAGCATGCGAACGCGGGCGCGGCCGAGCGCATCGGCCGGCAACAGGGGCGGCTGCGGCACTGTTTCATCCAGGAATTCGATGATCGCCAGCGATTGCACCAGAAGCGTGCCGTCGTTCCAGATCAGGGCAGGGACAAACCCTTGCGGATTTACGGCGAGATAGGACGGTTCGAGATGTTCGCCGAAGCGCAAGTGATGGGGCACATAGGTGTAATCCAGCCCCTTCATCTCCAGCGCGATGCGCACCCGGTAGGACGTAGAGGAACGGAAATAGTTGTGCAGGATGATTTCGCCCATCAAGGTTCCTCCCGGTGCGTCTTGCGGGTCGCTTTCGTGCGGCGAATGCGTCGCGTGTCGAAAAGCGGCCGATGTACTATTTGGCAATAATCGCTTGCGCTGCGCTCGGCTACTCTTGAATGATGCGGAATGAATCAGGGAATTAGAAAAAATGTCTTCTTTGGCCGGCGTGGCCGGACCACGGCATCCCTCGACCTCCGCGCTTGCATGACGGAGAGTTGGCCATGAGCTCTGCCAACGAAACTGCCCGGTTCCTGATAATCGACGACCACCCGTTGTTTCGCGAGGCGCTGCATAGCGCGGTGCGCATGGCCTATCCGGATGTCGATACGGTGGAAGCCCGCTCCATCACCGAAGCGCTGGAACATCTGGCCGGGCCCAAGCCTTTCGATCTGGCGCTGCTGGACCTCTCGATGCCCGACGTCCACGGCTTCGACGGCCTGCTGCAACTGCGCACGCGCTACCCGCGCTTGCCGGTGGTCGTGGTTTCCGGTCACGAGGAACCGAAGATCATATCCGAGGCGCTTTCTTACGGCGCTGCCGGCTTCATCCCGAAATCCGTGCGCAAGACCGACCTCGCCAACGCCATCCGTTCCGTCATGGAAGGGGCGATCCATGTGCCGGAAAACTATGAGGGCCAGGCACCTGACGCCGAAAGTGCCGACCGGGCCGAAATGGTGCGCAGGCTCGCCAAGCTGACGCCGCAGCAGTTGCGTGTGCTGCAAATGCTGCGACAGGGTCTTCTCAACAAGCAGATCGCCTTTGAACTGCAGGTCGGCGAGACCACCGTGAAAGCGCATGTCTCAGAGATATTGCGCAAGCTCAACGTCTATAGCCGCACCCAAGCCGTGATCGAAGTCTCGAAGCTCGACAATGCGGAGTTGTTTCGGGAGCAATCGGGATTCTAGGGGAATAAGGCAGTAGGGCAGTAGGGGATCAGAGCGGCAGAGTGAGATTGGCCGAAACAGCCACAGCAGCTCTGGAACCTCAGTCCCTACTGCCTTACTGCCCTATTCCCCTACTCCCCTAATTTCCTACTCCCCTAAGCCAACAAATGCGCCAGCAGCGCCCGCAACTGCGCTGGTTTCAGCGGTTTGCGCATCAGTTCCACGCCGGCTTCGCGCGCCAGGCGTACTACGGCGTCAGAGCTGTCTCCGGTGACGATCAACGCGGGCACCCCGCGTCCGAGATAGTCGCGAATTTCGGCGATGGTTGCGCTGCCGAGATCGCCGCCGTCGAGATGCTGATCGGCAATGATGATATCGGGAATCCAGTCCGTATCGCCCAGCGCCTGCATTGCCAGCGCGGTGGAGGTCGCAGTCTTGACCGTGCACTGCCAACGCTCAAGCAGCACGGTCATGGCCTCCAGAACCTCGATGTCATTCTCGATCAGCAGCACTTTGGTTCCGAACAGGCCGTAACCGCGCGGCCGTTCGGGCTCGCCAAGCAGTGCCATGGGATCGGCAAAGCTGCCGACGACTACCGGCACGTCGAGATGAAAAATCGTTCCTCGCCCGACGATCGAGGAAAAGGCGATGGGATGGCCGAGCGCGCTGGTCATGCGGCGCACGATCGACAGGCCGAGGCCAAGCCCGCCGCCGGAAAGATCGGCGTCGGCCGAACCCGTGCCGCGGTGGAACTCCTCGAACACCGCTTCGTGCTGGTCTTCAGGAATGCCGCAGCCGGTGTCGACGATTGCGATCCTTATCCTGTCGCCGCGGTGGCGGATACCGACCAGAACGCCACCTTTGCGGGTGTAGCGTATTGCGTTGGAGACAATGTTCTGGAGGATACGGCGCAGCAGCGTGCGATCGGAACGCACCACCGCATTTCCGGCATGGAACTTGAGTTTCAGCCCCTTTTGCGCGGCCAGTGGCTGGAAATCGGATTTCAGCGACGAGAACAATTGCTCAAGCGAAACATCGGTAATCTCGGGCTCGACGACGCCGGCGTCCAGCTTGGAAATGTCGAGCAGGGTGTGGAGCAGGTCCTCCATCGTCTCCAGCGAGCGCTCGACCTGCCGAACCAGCTTGCGTCCTTCCTCGCCGGCCTGCACCTCGGCCAGCGCCGACACCGACAGATGTGCGGCATTGAGCGGTTGAAGAATGTCGTGGCTGGCGGCTGCGAGAAAGCGTGTCTTGGAAAGGTTGGCGCGCTCGGCATTCTCCTTGGCGGCGACGAGGTCGATGTTGGACACTTCGAGCCGGCGCATCGTGGCGCGCAACTCCTCGGTGCGGCTGCGTACCCGGTTCTCCAGGTTTATCGCGGTCTGGAACAGCGAAAAGGCATTACCCTGCTGGTCCATCGAGCGCTCGACGCGGGAGATCAGCGCCTGATTGATCTTCTTCAGCTTCTCGATGTCATCGATCTGGCGCACGGACATTTCCCTGGCTCTTATTCCGCCGCCTGTCGCTGGCCGAAGGCGATGCCGATGAAGGTCTGGTTGAGATGCATGGAGCGATACTGCTCGCCATAGGTGCCAAAGCCGATAACATTGTTGGCGCGGTAGAGTTCGGAAATATCGCGGAACACCTGGCGGTTGCGGGCGTCGAGCCGTCTCAAGACGCAGTCGAAGCCGAGAATCATGTCGATGCCGCCCAGCCGCTCGCTGACGTTCTTCAATGCGGTGCGGGTCGATTCCACCATGCCGGTCGGCTTGGCGATGGACAGCACGATGCCGTCGTCGATGGCGCAGAAGAAGGAGAGCGAGCCGTCAGCGTTCATCTTCTGGATCGAGCGGCAGTAATATTCGCCGCCGACGCGCACGACGACCGGATGCGAGGCGAAGCTGAGCGGCGTCATGGCTCCATGTACGATGCCGACCGCTGCGGCGAATTCCTCGGCCGCCACGCCGGCGTTGAATTCATGGACGATGCGCCGCTCGGGATCTGAGGATGTGACGACGAGCTTGTCTTCGGTCGGCACGAAGTTTTCCGTCTTGAAGACATGGAACGGGATTTCGGTCGCCATCAAGATGATGATGGCGCAGTCGCTGTCGACATGGCCGTTCGAGATCAGCGCGGTCGTCTGGAATTTCAGGTCGTCGCCGGCCGAGCCTCCGATCAGCGGAATGTCGTCCAGCCCCCAGTGGATCGCCGAGGTTACGGCCTCCTCAGCATAGGAGAGGCCATCGATGAGACAGAGGGCGAAGACATTGCCGGAGTGAGTCGAGCCCGTGCGCGCGTACAGCGTGCGTCTCAATTCCTCGACCTCGCCGGCGATGTCGTCCATGCCGGAGGAGGAAAGGTTCCTGATCATCGCGCTGACTGCGGTGAAGGAGCGCTGCGGGAACAGCATTGCCAAAACATGGCCTTCTTCGAGCCCGGCAGGCGTTATCTCGCCGGCAGTCGAACAGCCGGCATGGGCGAGGCCCGGTGCATGGAGCTTCAGCGCAGCCGACAGCGATTCGGCATCCATCAACTGCTGGGAAAAGAAAAAGAGCGCAAAGCCGGCATTTATCGCAGCCGCTTCCTCGGCGACTGCGCGGGCAAATTCATCGGCGTCGGCCATGTCGGATGTCAAAGCCGACAGGCCGCAGGCGTAGCTTGTCCGTGAGCAGACCAGCGCAGTTCCTCCCAAAACCCACCTTCGACGTCCTCATCTAATGTCGAAGGCACACGCGTCTTGTGCATTCTTGCCCCCAGGCGTTAGTTTGGCAATGCCTGCATGCAGAACTCGTGTCCGAAAGTACAATATACGGGCATCTGGGCCGCCTGCATTCTCGCATCGTCGGGAATAATAAATGTATTTTTGCTGCGCGTTTCGCGGCGACAGAATTCAGACCGTCCGGCCTTCGGCTGTGACGGGAACGGCACCGAGGGAGGTTTCATGTCGGAAGTATCGTTGGTTGTGAACGGCCGGCGCGTAGGCGGCGTGGTCGAGGACCGCACGCTGCTGGTCCATTTCCTGCGCGAGCATGTCGGGCTCACCGGCACGCATGTCGGTTGCGACACGTCGCAATGCGGCGCCTGCGTCGTCCATGTCGACGGCAAGGCAGTCAAATCCTGCACAATGCTGGCCGCTCAGGCATCCGGCTCGACGGTGGTCACCATCGAAGGCCTGGCCAACGGCGCCGATTTGCATCCGGTGCAGGCGGCTTTCAAAGAGCATCACGGGCTGCAATGCGGCTTCTGCACGCCGGGCATGATCATGTCGGCGACAGATATGATCAATCGCCACCCAGAAGGCCTGGACGAAGCGACGGTGCGCGCAGAGCTCGAAGGCAATATCTGCCGCTGCACCGGCTATCACAACATCGTGAAAGCCATATTGGCAGCGTCCAAGACGATGTCGAAGGCGAGCAAGGGTAAGGTTGCGAGCAAGGCGAAGAAGGCGGCGTGAGATATTGAGAGAATAGGGAGTAGTGAATAGCGAATAGGGTTTCGCATTCGCTGCTGCGCTGATTGGTTTCCACTACTCGCCACAGACTATTCGCTTCTAGAAATTCGCGGAGGAGTTTCTGCAATGGGCATTGAAGGCGTCGGCGCACGGGTTGCGCGCAAGGAAGACAGACGGTTCATCACAGGCGCGGGGCGCTATGTCGATGACATGGTGGTTCCGGGAATGAAGCATGCCGCGTTCGTGCGCAGTCCTTACGCACATGCCGACATCAAGAAGATCGACGTGAAGGCAGCGCAAGCCATGCCGGGCGTCGTCGGCGTGCTGACCGGCAAGGAACTCAAGGCCGACGGTATCGGCAATCTCATCTGCGGCTGGATGATCCATTCCAAGGACGGCTCGCCGATGAAGATGGGCGCATGGTCTCCGCTGGCGGTCGACCGCGTCCGCTATGTCGGCGATGCGATCGTCATTGTCGTGGCCGACACGAAAGGCCAGGCGCGCGACGCGGCCGAGGCCGTCGAGATCACATTCAAGGAACGCAAGGCCGTAACCAGCGCCGTGGACGCCGTGAAGAAAGGCGCTCCGCAGATCCATCCGGAAGCCGACGACAACCTGATCTTCGATTGGGATCTGGGCGATGCCGAAGCCACCAATGCCGCCTTTGGCAAGGCTGCGCATGTCGTGAAGCTCGACATCATCAATAACCGCCTCGTTCCCAACGCCATGGAACCGCGCGCTGCACTCGGCCACTACGACAAGGCGGAAGACCACTACACCTGCTGGACGACATCGCAGAACCCGCATGTCGCGCGCCTCGTCATGAGTGCGTTCTACAATGTCGCGCCGGAAAACAAGCTGCGCGTCATCGCTCCCGATGTCGGCGGCGGCTTCGGCTCCAAAATCTACATCTATCCGGAAGAGATCGTCTGCCTGTGGGCATCGAAGAAGACCGGCGTGCCGGTGAAATGGGTCGGCGACCGCACGGAAGCCTTCCTCACCGACGCGCATGGCCGCGACCACGCCACCCACGCCGAAATGGCTTTCGACAAGGATCACAAGATTCTTGGCCTTAAGGTCGAGACCAAGGCCAATCTCGGTGCCTATATGTCGCTGTTTTCTTCGGCGACGCCGACCTATCTCTACGCCACACTGCTGTCGGGCCAGTACAACATCCCGGCGATCCACGCCAATGTGAAGGCGATCTACACCAACACCGCGCCCGTCGATGCCTATCGCGGGGCGGGGCGGCCGGAAGCCACCTATGTCATGGAACGGATGATGGAGACGGCGGCGCGCGAGTTCGGCCTCTCGCCGGCAGAGCTTCGCCGCAAGAATTTCATCACCTCCTTCCCGCATCAGACGCCCGTCATCATGTGCTACGACGCCGGTGATTTCGGTGCCTCGCTCGATGCCGCCCTCAAGGCCTCAGACTATGCCGGCTTCGAGAAGCGCCGCGCCAAGGCCAAGAAGGCCGGGAAGCTGCGCGGCATCGGCATGAGCTGCTACATCGAAGCCTGCGGTATCGCGCCGTCGGCTGCGGTCGGTTCGCTCGGTGCTGGCGTCGGCCTTTGGGAATCGGCTGAGGTGCGCGTCAACGCCGTCGGCACGATCGAAGTGCTCACCGGTTCGCACAGCCACGGGCAGGGGCATGAGACGACGTTTGCCCAGCTCGTCACCCAGCGCTTCGGCGTGCCGATCGACTCGGTGTCGATCGTGCATGGCGACACCGACAAGGTGCAGATGGGCATGGGCACCTATGGCTCGCGCTCCGGCGCTGTCGGCATGAGCGCCGTCGTCAAGGCGCTCGACAAGGTCGAGGCCAAGGCCAAGAAGATCGCCGCCCATCTGATGGAAGCGGACGAGGGCGACATCGTCATCGAGAACGGCGCGCTGAAAGTCGCCGGCACCGACAAGAACGTGCCGTGGTTCCAGGTGGCCCTTGCCGCCTACACCGCGCACAATCTGCCCGGCGGCATGGAGCCCGGCCTTAAGGAAACCGCCTTCTACGACCCGGCCAACTTCACCTTCCCGGCCGGCTGCTACATCTGCGAAGTCGAGGTCGATCCGGATACCGGCACGACCGAGATCATCCAGTTCGTCGCAGCCGACGATTTCGGCAACATCATCAATCCGATGATCGTCGAGGGCCAGGTGCATGGCGGCATTGCGCAGGGCGTCGGGCAAGCGCTGCTGGAAGGCGCGCATTACGATCCCGGCAACGGCCAGCTTCTGACGGCGAGCTACATGGATTACACCATGCCGCGCGCCGGCGACCTGCCGTCGTTCCAGGTTTCGACCTCGAACACGCCATGCCCGTCCAATCCGCTCGGCATCAAGGGCTGCGGCGAGGCCGGCGCCATCGGTTCGCCGCCGGCGGTCATCAACGCCATTACCGACGCCATCGGCACCAATGAACTGACCATGCCGGCAACGCCCCAGAAGGTCTGGGCAGCGCTGCGGTTGGCAACGAAGCACTGAGGAGGAACGATCATGTACTCAGTCAATTACCACCGCGCTTCCTCGGTCGCTGACGCCGCCAAGCAGATCAAAAAAGGCGATGCCAAATTCCTCTCCGGCGGCATGACGCTCATTCCGGCGATGAAGACCCGGCTTGCGGCACCCTCCGATCTGGTCGATCTCGGCCACATCAAGGAAATGAAAGGCATCAAGGTTTCGGGCAAGACCGTCACTATCGGCGCCGGCACGACGCATTACGAGGTCGCCAACGACGAGAAGCTGAAGAAGGTCGCGCCCGCGGTCGCGCATCTCGCCAGCCTCATCGGCGATCCCGCCGTGCGCCATCGCGGCACGATCGGCGGGTCGATCGCCAACAACGATCCGGCCGCCGACTACCCCGCCGCCCTTCTGGCGCTCGGGGCCACCATCGTCACCAACAAGCGCCAGATCGCGGCTGACAAGTTCTTCAAGGGCCAGTTCGAAACGCCGCTGAAGGAAGACGAGATCGTCACCGCGGTCACCTTCACCGCGCCTGCAAAGGCTGCCTACCAGAAGTTCCGCAACCCGGCTTCGCGCTATGCCATCACCGGCGTATTCGTGGCCAAGGGCAGCGACGGCGTGCGGGTGGCGGTTACCGGCTCGGGCGACGACGGCGTCTTCCGCTCCAAGGAGATCGAGGCGGCACTGACGAAAAAATTCGACGCCTCCGCACTGGAAGGCGTCACCGTGCCGTCGAAGAACCTGATGACCGATATGCACGCCTCGGCAGAGTACCGCGCCAATCTGATTGTGGTCATGGCCAAGCGCGCGGTTGCGGATGCCAACGCCTGATTGAGGGTACTCGCCAGATCCACGGAAGGGCCGCTTGCGGCCCTTTTTCATGCAGGTAGGAAAACAGCGCCCATTTTTTGACTTGCTCCTGCCGCATCGCTAGATGTCAAAGTTGAAGAGGGCGAGACGCCCGTAAGGTGGGCATTGACGCGTGAAGTTCTACCTGAAGATTGCAGCCGGATTTCTGCTTCTGCTTGCCGTGTTTGCGTTCATGGTCTGGTATCGCACCAGCTCGATCGGCCATGAGGCGTTGCGCGACATCGCCACTCAGGCGCAGCTTTGCAAGACCGTGGGGTGCAGCGAAGGCATCGACGAGGCGGCATCCTATCTCGCCGAGCAGTACGGCCTTTCGCCCAGCCTGGTTCAATGGTGTGTCGGCGTCGACACGCTGTCTGAACGCGACGGCGCCAAGGGTTTGGTCAACCGCTCCTGGTGGATCAACCTGCTTTATGAACCATGCGGCGACCCGATCACAGAGTAGATGCGGATGGGCCGTTTGACGGTCCTGCTTGTCTCCGGCACCTCCATCGCTTCGCGAAGCTGGATGACTATTTCGGCATTGGCGGCATGAATGCTTGATGCCGCCAACATTTCATTCCACATCAGTCCCGATGCGGGATGACATATGGGATCAGCGTTGGATGTTCAGGTGGTGGGCCTTGCCTGCCTCCGTCGTCACGCATTTGCTCATTGCCGTACTTCTGATCTTCGGACTGCCGGTATCGCTCTCGCCATCGCAGGAGGAGCAGGCGATAGCGGTTGAACTCGTGCCCCCGCCGAAGCCACCGGAGAAAGCCAAAGTTGAACCTCCGCCACCTGCGAAAGCGGCCAAGCCCGAGAAGCCGCAGGAAGCGAAAGCCGAGACATCGTCACCGACAGGCAATGATACCGCCGGACAACGGCCGATACCCGCTCTGAGGCCCGTCTTCCAATTCGGCGAGAAGGACGCCGGTCCTCGGGAGGCTCTGGATGGCAACAGTGCGGAAGACGGTTCGGCGTCACCCTTGGCGCGGCTCGAACCCGACAAAAAGGATCTCGCAGAGCCACCGCCGGCGAAAGCGCTCGATGCGATAAACCCGGCTCCGCAGCCCGAGACGCCAAAGAAACCGACGCCCAAGCCGGCTGAAGCCGCCAAAGTGCAAAGCGCCGTGAAGCTTCAGGAGGCCAAGAAATTGTTTTCGCAGACCGCAACCGCCAGTCCGGCAGCGACAACTGCGATGCGCAACGTTCCGCGCGACGTACGTGCGGGCCGGCTCTGCGTCACGGAGCTGCGTGAGCAGTTGCTCAACGCTTCACCGCCGTATTTTCCGGACCTCCTGCCTTCCGAGCGACTGAAGGACGGCACCGTCATCGAAATTCCCCGGGAAGCCTTCCGCGCGAATGGGCAGTGGTTCAATCTGAGCTATCGTTGCGAGGTCGACGCACAGGCAATGAAAGTCGTGTCATTCGCCTTCAATGTCGGGGATCCGGTTCCCCGAAGCGAATGGAAGCGCCGCGGGCTGCCCTCGCAATAAGGCTGCGGTAGCGCGTCCGGGATGGAATCTGAGCTAACCCTTGCCAAGAAAGTCGCGTGCGATATCATCCTTTGAGTGAGATCGGAAAACTGCATTCGACTGATGTGGTGCTATGTCCATGGCGGAAAAACGCAAATCGACTGCGGTCGAAAACCAGCGAAAGTCGCGCGCGGCGGTTCGGCGCGTCCTTGAACGGCACAAGGTCTACGTCGTCAGCCGACGTTTTTCCGATTCCGGCATGTCTGCTCGCGTCCTGATCGACGGCGAGTACTACGATGTCAACGAGCGGGAACTTTCACGGCTGGAGGCCGGTGCGCGTCCGGAGAGGGATCTGGCTCTCGAACCGGTTCGCGATGCCTGATCTAGGCCGGCGCCTTATTTCCGAAGTGTGATCCATACCGGTGCATGATCGCTTGCGCCGTCCATTCCTCGAACGTCCCTGTCGATCCCGGCTCCGTTGAGCCGTCGTGCGAGCTTTTTGCTTAGAAGAATATGGTCGAGGCGCAGGCCGGCATCGCGCGGCCAGCGGTTTCGCCGGTAATCCCAGAATGTGTAGATGAGATCCTTGGGATGAACCTTGCGGATTGCGTCGAGCCAACCCTGGTCGAGAAGACTGTGGAACGCTGCGCGGCTCTCGGGCTGGACCAGCGCGTTGTCGTCGTAGGATCGTGTCGGATAGATGTCGCGTGGCTCCGGGACGACGTTGTAGTCGCCGGCAAGCACGACAGGCAGCCCCGTCGACAATAGCTCCGTGGCGTGGCTGATCAGGCGATCGTGCCAGGCAAGTTTGTAGTCGAATTTCGGGCCGGGCTGGGGGTTGCCGTTGGGTGCATAGAGCGACGCGACCAGGATGCCGTTCACGGCCGCCTCGATGTAGCGGCTCTGTGCATCGGATGGATCGCCCGGCAGTTCGGTGCGGGTCAGCACGGGTTCGCTGCCGAGCGCCAGGATGGCGACGCCATTCCAGGCCGACTGCCCGCGCCAGACCACGCCATAGCCCGCCGCCTCGATCGCAGTTTTTGGAAACTGCGTGTCGGGCGCCTTCAATTCCTGCAGGCAGACGATATCGGGTTTGGCCGATGCCAGCCACGCCAGCAGGTTTTCAAGCCGCCGGTTTACGCCATTGACGTTGAAGGTGGCGATCTTCATGCCGGTCGCATGGTCAGCGAGGCAGCCTGGCGACCCATGCCGCGACCGCATCGGCAAGCGTCTTCAGGTGATCGGCGGCAGAAAAACCCGATACGCTCTTGCGAGGTTTGAGGTCGTGATCTCCATCCTCCAGCCACAGAATATCAATGCTGTCGGAGAGCTGATAGGCTGGAAGTTCCTCGCGGGTGCCGAATTCGTCGCGTGTTCCCTGGCAGATCAAGGTCGGCGTTCTCAATCCGGCAAGATGCTTGGTGCGCAACTGTTCGGGCTTGCCTGGCGGGTGAAAGGGGTAGCCGAGGCACAGAAGCCCGGCGATCTTACCGTCGGCATGAAGATCATCCGCGACCATGCTGGCGACCCGTCCGCCCATGGATTTTCCGCCGATGATGAGCGGCCCTTTCGCGCCGAGTTCGGCCACGGCCGCCTTGTATTCCGGATTGAGCGTCTCGGCACGGGGAGGGGGCTTGCGGCTGTCGGAGGTCCGGCGCGCGGCCATGTAGCCGAACTCGAAGCGTGCGACGCGAAACCCGGCCTCAGCTAAAGCCTTGGCCGTGGCTGTCATCGATGCGGAATCCATCGGTGCGCCGGCGCCGTGCGCGAGGAGGATGGTGACGCGAGCATCATCCGGTCCATCGAACAGGAACATCTCAGCCTGCCGTTCGCTGGGCAAGCTGAAGGTCGACAAACTGAATGCCGCGGGCAGCGGTTCGGGCCCATTCGGAATCGCCGTCGAGCTTGAGATAGCGCTCCCACCAGCGCCGGGCTTCGCTGAGATTGCCAGCGTCGAATTCAAGCTTCGCGAGGTTGAAGATTGCGTCTTCGTATGTGCTGTCGAGTTCGATCGCCTTGAGAAGGTGGCGGCGCGCGGAAGCGATCCGGCCGTCCTCGCTCATCAGCCCGGCGAGGTTGAACCACGCCTCAACGAAGCTGGGATCGAGTTTGATGGCGCGGGTATAGTCCTGCGCGGCATCGGACGGCAGGCCGGCCGCCTTCAGGCAGTTCGCTCGGTTGAAGGCGGCGACGGGGTCGTTCGGATCGATTGCGAGATAGCGCTGGTAGAAGGCTGCAGCCTCCGCATATTGGCCTTCCTGCTCGGCCGTTTCGGCCTGCAGGAAGATATCCTCCAGTTCGGCTTCGCCGGGAATTCCAAGTTCGAACAGCATTTGGCCGTCGAGTTCACTCAGACCCTCGGCTCGGCGCGCATAGATCGCGTCCGCTCCCTCGTGGTGGAGCGACAATGCCGTAAGCGACTTCACCGGCCCGGATCGATGCACCGATCTTGCGATCGCGCTCCAGGAAGCGCCGCTTGAAACCAGCCCCGCATATTTCCGGGCCAGGATCAAATCCCGGAAGGAGTAAGGCTCGGCGTCATGCTCGAAAGCGTCGAACAGGGAAAGAAGCTTGAGCGTCCGCGGGGACAGCCCGGACTGGTCGACTAAAGACTGTTCCGTGAGTGCTGATGCCTCCGGCGAGGGCATCAGCCCCAGCAGCCGAAGAAACCCGTTCTCGCTCAGGAGCCGTGTGCCCTGGCTCGTTCCGGTATCGAACAACGCTTCGATCTCGATCTCGCTTGCCCGCATGAGCAAGCCGCGGCCAAAGACCAGATGCGACATCCGGCGGGTCAAGCCCCGCCGGAGATGACCCTTTTGCCGTTCGACCTCGCGCGCGGCCATTCGCCTTGGAAAGGCAGAGAGCGCGCCCACGATGCCGAATATCTGGCCGGCAACCGCCATCAGGCTTTTTTCTTGGCAGCCGGTTTCGCCGCTGCGGCAGGGACGGCCTTTTCCTTGGACTTGGCTGCCGGTTCGGCCTTGGTCTTGCTCTTGGCTGCCGGCTTCGATTGCGACAGGCTCGCCTTGAGAGCATCCATGAGGTTGATGACATTGCCGCGTTCGGGAGCCGCCGCGACGATCGGCTTGTGACCCTTGAGCTTCTCCCGGATCATCTGCATCAAGGCGACCTCGTAGCGATCCTCGTAGTTCTTGGGATCGAAAGTCGTCTGCTTCTGCTGGATAAGCGCCTCGGCGAGTTGCAGCATCTCGGCATCCGGCTTTCCGACCGGGATGTTGCCGAAATACTCGGCCGTACCGCGCACTTCGCTCGGATTTCGCAGCGTACAGACGAACATGCCGGTTTCGCGAGCGCCGATGGTGATCACCCGCTCACGGCTGGACAGGACGAGGCGTGCGATCGCCAGCTTGCCGGTCTTCCGCAACGCCTCTCGAAGCACGACGAATGTCTCTTCAGCCATAGCGCCGTCTGGCGCCAGATAATAGGGGGCGTCCTGATAGATGACGTCGACCGAGCCTTCGTCCACGAAGGCTTCGATGTTCATCGTGTGCGTGGATTCGATCTTGATGCTTTCAAGATCGCTATCCTCGATGATGATGTATTTCTTGTCTTCGTATTCGTATCCCTTCACCAGATCGGATCGTTCGACCAGGCCCAGTTCAGGATCGACAGGCTTAATATTAATCCGGTTGTGGGTCTTCTTGTGAAGCTGATTGAAGCTGATGCGTTCGCTCGTGCTCGTGGCGGGATAGAGCCTGACCGGACAGCTCACGAGACTGAGTTTAAGGTAACCTTTCCAGCTTGCCCTGGGCGCCATGATCGTCTCCTACGCGGTACTACGATGACTTCCTGCTTTCAGACAATAACGGCAAATCCCTAGCGAAATCTTCAATATCCGCCCAGGGGTCGCCCGACGTGGCCAAGAGGCCAGGCAGCGAAGAATAGTTCAAATCCTCTGGAGCGTCGATGGTTTCGAGATCGGTCCAGCTTACGGGGGTCGATGCAGGCAGGTTTGTGCGTGCCCGAAGAGAGTAGGGGGCAGCCGAAGTGTGCCCGCGCGCGTTGCGGTGAAAGTCGATGAAAATCCGCTTTATGCGATTGTCCTTGCCCATCGTCGTGGTGAAGGTCTGGGGCGCGCTGGCGGCAAGCTGGCTGGCTATGGCGCTGGTTGCCTGATGGACCTTTTTCCAGATGAGCTTCGGCGTGATGGGGACGACCACATGGATGCCCTTGCCGCCCGATGTCTTGACTAAGGGGACGAGACCGAGCCCTTCAAGCCCTGCACGGATGTGAACAGCCGCCTCGACCACCTCCCGCCAGGCGATGCCTTCGCCCGGATCGAGATCGAAGACTATGCGATCGGGCTTGTCGAGCCGTTTGCGATATGATCCCCATGTGTGGAATTCGATGACGCCGAATTGTGCCAGCGCGAGATAGCCCCTCGCGTCTTCTACCGAGATATAGGACTTCGTCTCGCCTTCCGAATTGGTGGAGTCGAAGGTTGCCATCGAGGATGGCATGCCGGTGAAGGCATGGCGCTGGAAGAAGCAATCCGCGAGCTTTCCCGTCGGGCAGCGGAACAGCGAAACCGGCCGGCCGAGAATATGCGGCAGCATGAAGTCTCCGACCATGGCGTAGTAAAGCGCAATATCGAGCTTGGTCGGACCGGACTTGCCGAACAGCCGGCGCGTTGCATTGGTGACCGAGATGCTTGCGAGATCGGCGTCCGAAATCAGCCGTTTGCGCTTCGTCGAGACAGGCGTGGTAAGCTCCACGTCGCGAAGGCTCTTGAACACTGCGTGGCGAAGCGCGTTGTCGGCCGTGCGGTTTGCATAGTGGACATGCGCCGACAGCACCGGGCGGACCCAGATGATCTCCTTCGGCGCACCCTCGAGCTTGGTTGCGCCGTCATGCAGGGGCTCCAGCCGGGCAAGAAGTTCTTCCTGCATATCGGCATCGAAGCCCGTGCCGATCTTGCCGCGATACTGCAGTTCGCCGTCCACCCATTCGGCTGCGGCAAGGGCGGCGAGGCCTTCGGCCGCTTCGGAAACCGTGTATCCGGCAATGACGAAATCGCCTGCCATCAACGCCTTGGTCTTGGTCCAGGTTTTTGAGCGGCCGCTTTGATATGGCGCTGATGCGCGTTTCGAGACGACCCCTTCGAGCCCCAATTCCGAGACCTTTTCGTAGAATGCGTGTCCGTCGCCATCGACATGGTCACTTAACTGGATCGCCGAATTTGTGGTTATGTGCCCGGCCAGGAATTCGGAAAGCAGATCCTTGCGCCTTTCCAGTGCAACCTTGGCAAGGTTCCAGCCATCGAGATGGAGAAGGTCAAAGGCATAGAATACCAGCTTCTTGCCGGGTCCTTCCGACAACGCATCCTGCAGCAGCGAGAACCGGCTGATGCCCTTGTCGTCCAGCACGACGATTTCGCCGTCGATGACGACGTCGCGGCTCGGCAGCCGCCGAAATTGATCCGGCAGGTCGCCGTAGCGCTTCGTCCAGTCCAGTCCGCCTCGCGTGATCAGCCGCACGGTGTCGCCGGATACATGCGCCATCGTCCGGTAGCCGTCGAACTTGATCTCATGCAGCCAGACCTCTCCGGTATCACCGCCGGGCGGAGCGGCTATCTGGGTCGCGAGTTGGGGCTCGATGCGCGTCGGGGCGTCTCCCTTCGTGACGCCCGGAAGGGAGCCGGGATCGAGCCTAGCCTGCTTGCGCACCGGTTTCGGCTTCTGCACCAGTTCTTCGATCCGCCGGCCGGACTTCACGCTTTCCGGGCGCTTGGCGAGGATGTCGATCTTCGTGTCGGCGGCGAGATCGCGCTCCTTGAACAGGAGCCAGTTGCGCTGGTCGTCTTCGCCCGGCTTTGGCTTCAGCCGCGCCAGCATCCAGCCGCCATTGAGTTTTTCGCCGGCCAGACGAAACTTGAACGCACCGGTCTTCAGGCTTTTCTCGATATCGTCCATCGGCGCCCAGACGCCTGTGTCCCAGACGATCATCGGGCCGCCGCCATATTCGCCTTCGGGTATGACGCCCTCGAAGTCGATATATTCCAGAGGATGGTCTTCGGTTTCGACCGCAAGCCGCTTGTCTGCCGGATTGAGCGAAGGCCCCCTCGGTACGGCCCAGCTTTTCAGCACGTCGCCGACCTGCAGCCTCAGATCATAGTGATCCGCAGTCGCATGATGCTTGTGAACGACGAAACGGCTGCCCGTATCGCCTGAAAGATTGCCGGCGGGCTCAAGCGTTTTCGAGAAGTCCCGCTTTTTGCGATAGGGCTGCAGCTTCGATGTCGCCATGCCCTAGCGTATGGGCAGTCCGGTCAAGCCGCAATGTTCCAGTTCGATCAAGCGATACGTCACAATCTCAGCGACGAGGATTGTTCTCCTTGCCTTGAGCGCAGGCACCGAGAATCGCTTCACGCAGTTCCTCGCCGGCGATCGGCTTGTGCAGGATACGAACTCCGCTCGCGCTGACTTCCTTGAGGCGCGATGGCGAGGTGTCGCCGGTAATGATGATGGCCGGGACACGGCGGCCGATGTGGCTGCAAAGCGTCTGGATCGCTTCCAGGCCCGTGGCGCCCCGACCCAGGCGGTAGTCGGCGATGATAAGATCGACCGGCGCGTCTCCGGTTCTCAAAGCTCCCGCATGGGTCTTTCGCACTTCTGCAGCAGATCGGCCGGCATAGACACGGTGCCCTTCCAGCGTGAGCAGCCGGACCATGGCGTCGAGAACATCTTTTTCGTCCTCCACGACCATGATGCCGACGGGTGCGGTGATGCCGGCGGGTAGTGTCTCGCTGCCCTGCAAAGTGGCCTCTACCGCGCCGGCTTTCGGAACCGTCACGGAGAACATCGAGCCGCGCCCGGGCCTGGAAACCAGCTTCAACGGATGTCCGAGCAGTTCCGTCGTGCGGCGAACGATGGCGAGGCCCAACCCCAGACCTTGCGTGCGGTCCCTTGCCGGGTTCTGCAACTGCACGAATTCCTCGAAAACCATTGCTTGCTGATCGGCGGGGATGCCGGGGCCTGTGTCCAGGACCTGTATTTCCACCAGATCGCCGCGCCTGCGGCAGCCGAGCAGAACGCCGCCTTCCTTGGTGTAGCGAAAGGCGTTCGACACCAGGTTGTTGAGGACCCGCTTGAGCATCATGGGGTCGCTGTCGACCCGCAGCTCGCTGTCGACGACACGCCATTCAAGGCCGCGCTGTTTTGCTTCTGCGGCAAACTCGTTGCCAAGATCGCGGAAAAGCTCACGCAGTTCCACCGCTTCGTTGGCAACCGTGACGATCCCTGCGTCGAGCCGGGAGATATCGAGCAGCGCGTTCAGGAGCCCGCTGAGATTGCCGACGACGGATTTCGCCCTGCTTGCCAGGTCGCGAGCCTCACCGGAGGGTACATTGCCGCGCTGGCCCAAAATGGCGAGCGTGGAAACCAGCAGGCTCAAGGCATGGATCGGCTGGCGCAGATCGTGACTGGCCGCCGCCAGAAAACGCGTCTTGGCGCGGTCTGCCGTCTGTGCCCGGTCGCGTTCTTCCTGCAGGTGGTCGACCAGATTCTCATTTTCCAGTCGCAAACTGACGGTTTCGCGCAGCATCCGGTAAGTGATGCGGCAATAGTAGAAATTGATCGCCACAAGGGATGCGAGCAGGAACAGGAAGGCGCCGGAAATATCGCTTTCGGTCATGATGCAACGGGCGGCAATCGGCACAACGGTCGCGAGAATCGAGCCGATGAGCGCCGGCGGAAAAGCCGAAAGCGACGGCACCGTGCCGCAGACGAGGCCGGTCAGCACGATAACCGTGAAGGAAAGCACGATGGGTGCCTCGGGAAGGAACCCCGCCCAGCCGAGAGCGCCCCACAACAGGCCCGATACCCATGAAAAGCTTGCTGCCAGCCACGCCCATCGCATGATCGAGCCGGCATATCTTTTGCTGCTGAAAAAACGGCGGGAGGCAAGAACGCGTATGGCGGTGAGCAGATAGAGTGCGCCAAGCCACCCAGCCAGCCAATTCGCGGAAACGGCATTCCTCAGCACGTATACGGCCGCGAGAGAAATGACGATGTTGGAGATGACCACGCCGTAGGAGTTGCGATACAGAAGCTCGATGAGAGCCTGGCGAATCTTGTCTTCCTGCATCAGGCCCCTCCAAGCGCCGCGCGAACATCGTCCGAACGGTCCTTACCCAAAAACGATTGATCTATAGGCAACTTGTTTCCCATAAGTTGGCGCCCAGGGAATTTCCGCTGACCAAATGATTCGCCCGCTCACCGCCATTCTTGCCGACGACCATGCCATTGTCCGTGAAGGACTGAAGCTGCTCATCTCGGTGATGGAAAATGTGTCTGTCGTTGCCGAGGCGGCGGACGGCGAGTCTCTGCTGGGCCATGTGCGCGGCACGCGCGCCGACTTGCTGATCCTCGATCTCGGCATGCCGGGCGTTGCCGGAATCCAGTTCATCTCCGACATAAGGGCTCTTGCGCCCCGAATGAAGATTCTGGTTCTGACGGCCAATATCGAGCCGAGAACGGTGCGTGCTGCCCTCGATGCCGGCGCCAGCGCCTATCTGACCAAGGACGGCGACCCGGAAGAACTTGGCGCAGCCATCGAGGCGGTGAAGAACGGCGGAACCTATCTGGCGCAGACCGTTCGCTTCGCAATCAGCGAGCCGGCTCGAAACAGCAGGCCGCAGCCGGCGCAGGAAATGCTGTCGCCAATCCCGCTGACGCGGCGCGAGCATCAAATCCTGACGCTGGTGGCGCAAGGCATGACCGCGCGGGAAATTGCGGAGCGGCTGGGCATCAGTCCCTTGACCGCCCGCAAGCATCGGGAAAACCTGATGCGCAAGCTCAATCTCCATAGTGCCGCCGAACTGACCGCCTACGCGGTTCGCCTGGGACTACCCGCTGGCTGACAGGACCGTGCAGGGCTTCAGGGCTCGCAATTCCGGGTAGCATTCTCTTAACCATCAACTGATTATCGGACAGCGACGGCCGTTCAAATACGGCATCTGCCGTATGTCTTCCTCCCGGAGCCGAGCCTATTCCTCCCGCGGCTGAAACATGTGGGAGGAGCCATCATGCCGTCGCTGGATCTGTGGATTCCGTTTGCCATCGCAACGCTTGCCTTCGCTTGCGTGCCGGGGCCTGCAATTCTCTATATGACCGCGCAGACTCTCGCACATGGCCGCCAGGCAGGCCTGATGGCGGCACTTGGCGTTCATCTCGGCTGTTACGTGCATATCATAGCCGCGGCAGTGGGGCTCGCCGCGCTGATGGAGCATGCGCCGGTCGTTTTTTCGATTATCCGGTTTGCGGGCGCGGCTTACCTCATCACGCTCGGCCTTGCCATGTTCCTCGGTTGGAACCGCACGGGCGGGGATGGTGCCCGGCCGGCGCCGAATACATTTCGTGACAGCATGGTCGTTGAAATCCTCAATCCCAAGACCGCGCTGTTCTTCCTGACCTTCCTGCCGCAATTCGTAGACCCGTCGGCCACCATTCCCGTCGGACTGCAATTCCTCATTCTCGGCATCATCGTCAATCTCACCTTCTCGATCGCCGATCTCGCCGCGGTCGGCATCGCCTCACTCGCGCTTGGCCGGGTCGCAGCCGGCGGGGCAGGGTGGATGGTCCCCAAAACCTGCGGCACGATCCTCATCGGACTGGGCGTGGCGCTTGTCAGCCATCATGTCTGATCCTGCAGAGAACGCGAACAGCCGGCTCCCAAATGCCGGGCTTTCCGATCCGAAATACGGCATCTGCCGTATTGTTCGAGCGCGCGCCGTCGCGGAAGTTCCGTTCTGTCTTTTCCTCGTCGTTTCATCTTTCTCGTGCGGTGCCGATATTCCCGCAAGCTCTTTCGGAGTGACCCCATGAACAGCCGAAATCGCAGCGCGAGCCATATTGCCGCGCTTCTCTTGTCGACTGCGCTTTGCGGCAGTTTTTCCGGCATCGCCAGCGCTCAGACCGCAGGCGACCCGGCCAATCCGGAGACGTGGAGAACGCCGGAATATCTCGCGCAATGGGGGCTGGAGACGATCAATGCGGCCGACGCCTATGCGAAAGGCGTCGACGGCAGCGGCGTGACGGTGGGGGTCGTCGACAGTGGCTTTGACACCAACCACCCTGAGTTTGTTGGCCGCTATGTCGACGGTATTACCTATGATCCTTCAAAGCCGTGGAATATCGACACTGACGGCCACGGAACGGGGGTTGCCTCTGTCATCGCCGCCAATCGCGATAGCATCGGCATGCACGGGGTGGCTCCGGGCGCGACAATTGCGATGGTAAACGTTGACGGCGATGACGGTTTTCTTAATGACTTGGGAGCGCAATATGGCATCTCGCTGCTCGTTGATCGCGGCGTCCGTATCATTAACAACAGCTATGGGTCATTTCCGTCCATCACCGATACAATGACTAAAGAAGACGAAGAGTATCTTGCGAGGAGCCTCGCCGTTTATCGGCGAGCTGTTGCGGCTGATACTCTTCTGATCTGGGCAACAATGAACGACGGCCGGGATCAACCGAGCCTGGAAGCTGGCCTGCCATATCTATTTCCTGAACTCGAGCGCGGCTGGCTGGCGGTGACCGCCGTTGGACCTGATTACGTGCCAGACTGGGCAAACCGGTGCGGTGTGGCAAAAAACTGGTGCCTCGCAGCCCCAGGTGGAGGCCCCGGGTGGAAATGGAATCCGAGTATTGGCGATTATGTTTGGCACGGAGTGGCTGACGGGATTTATGTCGCCAAACCGGATGGCGGTTACCAAAAGACCCTCGGCACATCATTCGCCGCGCCGCATGTAGCCGGTACTGCCGCACTGGTTGCGCAAATGTTTCCTTACATGACCATGGAGCAAGTGCGCCAGGTTCTGCTCGGCACGGCCTGGGATGTCGGCGCGCCCGGTGTCGATGAGATCTTCGGCTACGGCCTGCTCGATGCCGGCAAGGCGGTGCTCGGGCCTGGCAAGTTCGATTGGGGCGATTTCCATGCCGTGATCGACGAAGGGGAGAGCTGGTGGGAAAACGACATCACCGGCGATGGCGGACTGATCAAGTCCGGCAATGGCGTGCTCATTCTCTCCGGTGACAGCACCTATCTCGGCGACACCCGTGTCGATAGCGGCATTCTCGTCATCGGCGGCAGTATCGCCTCCGACACCTTCGTCGAGGCGAACGCCCTACTCTCTGGCGACGGCACGATTTTCGGCAACGTCGACAATCACGGCGGGGTTTTGGGTGGCTGGAGCCGCGACGGCGGCACGCTGACGATAGACGGGAACTATCGGCAGCGTCAGGATTCCTGGCTGTTGGTCGAGCTTGGCGCGCCCGATGGCACAAGCCGTCTCGACGTCAGCGGTACCGCCACCATCGAAGGCGGGTCGCTCGATATCAGGTTCGGCCCCGGCGGCTACAAAGGCGATGAACGCCACACGATCATCACGGCCGGCAGCGTCACCGGGCAGTTCGAATACATCTGCAGCTGCTACGCATTCCTCGATTTCGATCTCACCTATGATCCGACGAATGTTTATCTCGACGTAGCGCGTAACAGTGTCGCCTTCGCCGATGTCGCCACCACCCGCAATGGCGCGGCGGTGGCCGGCGGCATCGAAAGTCTCGGCGTGAACAACCTTTTCTACGGGATCATCACGACCCTGAACGAAGAGGAAGCAGCCGTCGCCTTCAACCAGCTTACCGGCGAGGTTCATGCCTCGCTTGCCGGCACGCTCGTCACACAAAGCAACCTCATCAGTGATGCGGCTTCGTCGCGCCTTCGCGCCGCCTTTGCCGATGCGGGTGCGCCGGCACTGCCGGTCATGGCTTTTGGCCCGGACGGGCCGGAACTCGCGCCTGCCACGACCGATCGTTTCGCGGTCTGGAGCCAGGTGCTCGGCGCCTGGGGCGAACGCGATGGAACGGACAATGCGGTAGGGCTGGAGCACTCCATCGGCGGCGTGCTGTTCGGCGGCGACGCGGCTGTGGGCGACGCCTGGCGGCTCGGCGTGCTCGGCGGCTACAGCCAGACCACATTCGAGAGCCGGCAGACCTCCTCGTCAGGCTCTTCGAAGAATATCCACCTCGGCCTTTATGCCGGCGCCGAATGGGGCGCTGTTGCCCTACGGACGGGCGCTGCCTACACATGGCACGACATCGAAACCCGGCGCGCGCCTCGTTTCAGCAGCTATTTCTATGATTTCGACGGCAGGCCCACCGCCAGCTACGACGCGGGCACCGCGCAGGTCTTCGGTGAACTCGGCTATCGCCTGTCCGCCGGCAATCTCCGCCTGGAACCTTTCGCCGGACTGGCGCATGCAAGCGTCAGGTCGGACGGCTTTGCCGAAACAGGCAGCGGGATGGGCCTCGTTTCCGCAGCGTCCACCACGGATGTCACCTTCACGACGCTCGGCGCACACGCCGCTACCGACTTTGCCATCGGAAGCCTCGGCGCAACCGCCCGCGGCATGCTGGGCTGGCGGCACGCCTTCGGCGACACCGTGCCGACCTCCACCTTCGCCTTTGCCGGCGGCACGCCTTTCGCGATCGAGGGTCTGCCGATCGCCACGGACGCGCTCGCGATCGAAGCAGGACTGGATCTTCAGATAGCAAAGGCCGCAACGCTCGGCTTCGCCTATGCCGGCCAGCTTGCCAGCAAGGCACAGGACCAAAGCTTCAAGCTCGACCTAGCCGTGAGGTTCTGATCCCTATCGACCTGAAGAGCTTCAGTTTTTCAGGTCAGGACGGCGATTTCAGAAGTAATTGTCAGTGGGTCGCCGCTGCATCATTTCTTTGATCGAGGAGTTGACCCGCAATCCGCGATTGCGGCGCAGCCCATTGCCGGCAACTGTGCTTGTCTCGCGGGCAGGCACTTGCTTTGCGGCTGTCTTGCTATTTAAATCGATATAACTTGCAAAGGTCACATGAGGAGTGTCCGATGGAAAGCATAGCAGGCAGATTGTCCTACCTTTCCATCAAGTGCCGAAGAAGACCGTTATGGCGCATTGCGCTTGGTGGTTTGCTGGGCCTGACCTTCAGCCTGTCCGGCAGTGCCTTCGCCCAACAGCCGCCGCCGCCAACCGTAACGGTCGCCAAGCCTGTGGTGCGCGATATCGTCGAAGACGATGAATTCGTCGGGCGTTTCGATGCGATCGACGATGTCGCGATCCGCTCGCGCGTCGCCGGCTACCTGGCGGACATACATTTCCGCGACGGCCAGATGGTGGCGAAAGGCGACCCACTTTTCACCATAGACCAGCGCCCTTACCAGGCCGCCTTTGACGCGGCGAAGTCGCAGGTGGATGTGGCGACGAGCCTGCTCGAATTCTCCAAGATGCAGCTCGACCGGGCCGAGCAGCTGGCTAAGTCCGGCAATCTTTCCGCCTCCACGCTCGATGACCGCCGGCGCGAGTTCCTCTCCGCGCAAGCCCAGCATCAGGGCGCCGAGGCCGCATTGCGCACCGCCAGCCTCAACATGGAATTCACCGAGATCAAATCGCCGCTATCGGGCCGCATTGGCCGGAGGCTGGTTTCGCAAGGCAATCTCGTCCAGCCGGACTCGACCCTGCTCACCACCATCGTCGCGCTTGACCCCATCGACTTCTATTTCGACATCGATGAGCGGGCCTACTTCTCCTATGCCCGCGATGCGCGTCAGCGCGGCGGCTCCATTCAGGAAGGAGGAGGCGGCATCGACGTTTCGGTTCGCGTGGCCGACCAGAACGAGGCGGCGGTCAAAGGCAAGCTGGACTTTGCTGAGAACCGGCTGGACGAGGCGACCGGCACGATGCGCGCCCGCGCCCGCTTCGACAACAAGGAGGGGATGCTGCAGCCGGGCATGTTCGGCCGCATCAATGTGCCGGGTTCGTTGCCGCATCCCGGCGTACTGCTGCCGGACGAGGCGATCGGCGCCGACCAGAACCGCCGCATCGTCTTTGTTGTCGACCAGGCGGGGCTGGTTTCCACAAAGCCGGTCCGCACCGGCCCGCGCATCGACGGCTATCGTGTTATTCGCGAAGGCCTGACGGGCGATGAAACCGTCGTGGTCAATGGGCTCGTGCGTGTGCGTCCGGGCGTCACCGTCAAGCCCGAAGCGATCACCTTGCCGCCCAAGGCCGAAGGGCAACCGCAATGAGGTTCTCTCATTTCTTCGTCGACCGCCCGATCTTCGCAGCGGTCCTTTCGATCGTGCTTCTGATTGTCGGCGGCATCGCCTACACGCAGCTTCCGGTCGCCCAGTATCCCGAGATCGCCCCGCCAACGATCGTGGTGCGCGCCGCCTATCCCGGCGCGGACGCCGAAACAGTTGCAGCTACCGTCGCGACGCCGATCGAGCAGGAAATCAACGGCGTCGAGAACATGCTCTATATGTCGTCCTACTCGTCGGAAACCGGCGCGATGGCATTGACCATTACCTTCGAGATCGGCACCGACCTCGATCAGGCTCAGGTGCTGGTGCAGAACCGCGTCTCGGTGGCCGAGCCGCGCCTGCCGGAAGAGGTGCGGCGGCTCGGTGTGACGACCGCCAAGAGTTCGCCCGATCTCATGATGGTCGTGCACATGCTGTCGCCGGACGACACCTACGACCAGCTCTATGTCTCGAACTATGCGCGCACGCGCATTCGCGATGTGCTGTTGAGACTGGACGGCGTCGGCGACGTCATCATCTTCGGCGAACGCGAATATGCGCTGCGCATCTGGCTCGACCCTGAGAAACTGTCGGCATATGGCATGACGGCCGGCGATGTGGTCGAAGCATTGCGCGAGCAGAACGTGCAGGTTTCCGGCGGTTCGATCGGCGCGCCACCGGTCACCGGCGGATCGGCCTTTCAATATACGGTGACGACGCAAGGGCGCTTCAATGATGCCCGTGACTTTCGTTATGTCATCGTCAAGTCGACGGAAGGGCGCCTGATCTCTCTGGAGGATGTGGCGCGCATCGAACTCGGCGCCAAGGACTATGTCACCAATTCCTATCTCAACGGCAAGCAGGCGGTGGCGCTGGGCATTTTCCAACGGCCCGGAACGAATGCGCTGGCGGCGGCCGACGAGATCCAGAAAACTGTTGCCGATCTGGCGGCGGATTTCCCGAAAGGCCTCGCCTACGAGATTGTCTACAACCCAACCGAGTTCATCGCCGAGTCGATCAACGAGGTCTACAAGACGATCGCCGAAGCGATCCTGCTGGTCGTCATCGTCATCATCGTCTTCCTGCAATCATGGCGCATGGCGATTGTGCCCATTGTGGCGATCCCGGTGTCCTTGATCGGCACATTGGCATTCCTTTATGCCTTCGGGTTCTCGCTCAACATGCTCACGCTCTTCGGGCTCGTGCTGGCGGTCGGCATCGTCGTCGACGACGCAATCGTCGTCGTGGAGAATGTCGAGCGAAATATCGCCTTGGGGCAGACGCCGCGGCGCGCTGCCCACCGAACGATGGACGAAGTCGGCACCGCGGTGCTTGCGATCTCGCTGGTGCTGATTTCCGTCTTCGTGCCGACGGCATTCATCCCCGGCATTTCAGGCCAGTTTTATCTCCAGTTCGCCATCACCATCGCGGTCTCGACGGCGATCTCCGCTTTTAATTCGCTGACGCTTTCACCGGCGCTGGCCGCCACCTTGTTCAAGCCTCACCACAATGGCGAGCACTCAAACTTCTTCCTGGCCCGGTGGGGCCGCGCGCTTGCGGACGGCTTCAACAACGGCTTCGACAAGCTTTCGCATGGCTATGCCAAGCTGGTGCATCTGCTCGTCGGTTCGTGGGCAGCGTTGCTTACAATGCTGCTGGTCTTTGCCGCCTTGATCTACGCCACGGTCTTTATGCTGCAGACGGTGCCGCGCGGCTTCATCCCGCAGATGGATCAGGGCTATGCCATCGTCGTCGTGCAATTGCCGGAAGGCTCGTCGCTGGGCAGAACCGACGCCGTCGTCCAGAAGGCATCGGAGATCATCAGGAAGACGCCCGGCGTCGCCAATGCCGTTGCATTTGCCGGCTTCTCCGGTGCGACCTTCACCAATGCCAGCAATTCGGGCGTGATCTTTGCAGCCTTCAACAGCTTCGAGGAAAGACTGAAAGAAGGTCAGTCGTCCGGCCAGATCATCGGCAACCTGTATGGCAGCCTGCAATCGATCCAGGAGGCGTTCATCATAGCTCTGCCGCCGCCGCCTGTGCCCGGCATCGGCAATTCGGGTGGCTTCAAGATGATGCTGCAGGAACGCAACAGCGCCGACATGCGGCCGATACTGGCGCTCGCCTATGAGATTGCCGGCAAGGCCAACCAAACGCCGGGTCTGACGGGTGTGTTCACCACTTTCTCGGCCTCGAGCCCGCAGTTCTTCCTGGAGATCGACCGCGACAAGGCGCGCATCCTCAATGTGCCGATCCCCAACATATTCGAGACGCTGTCGATCAATCTCGGTACTGCCTATGTCAATGATTTCAATGCGTTCGGACGCGTTTATCAGGTCCGGGCGCAGGCGGATCAGGCGTTTCGCCTGGAGCGCGACGACATTCTGAAACTGAAGGTCCGATCGGCTACAGGCGCGTTGGTGCCGCTGGGCACTCTGGTGGAGATCCGCGACGTGACCGGGCCGTCGCTGGTGCAGCGCTACAACATGTATGTCTCCGTGCCGGTGCAGGGCAACGCCGCGCCGGGCGTCTCCACCGGTGATGCGCTGAAGGCGATGGAGACGGTTGCAACGCAGACGCTGCCGCAGGGAACGTCGTTCGAGTGGACGGAACTTGCCTTGCAGGAAAGCCAGACCGGCAACACGGCGATCCTGATTTTCGGGCTGTCGGTGCTGTTCGTCTTTCTTGCGCTGTCGGCGCAGTATGAGAGCTGGATCATGCCGTTCGCGATCGTGCTCATCGTGCCGCTCGGCGTGCTCGCGGCACTCATCGGCGTGGCCTTCCGCGGACTGGACAACAATGTGCTGGTGCAGATCGGCCTTGTCGTGCTTGTCGGCCTCGCCGCCAAGAACGCCATCCTGATCGTCGAGTTTGCCCGGCAGGGCCAGGAGCGCGGCGCGTCTGCCGTCGAAGCGGCAGTGGAAGCTGCCCGGCTGCGATTGCGGCCGATCCTGATGACCGCTTTCGCCTTCATCCTGGGCGTCGTCCCGCTGATGATCGCCACCGGGCCGGGCGCTGAAATGCGGCAATCACTGGGTACGGCGGTGTTCTCAGGCATGCTTGGCGTGACGATCGTCGGCCTGTTCCTGACGCCGGTGTTCTACGTGACGCTTCGGCGGCTTTTCCCATACCGGAAGCTGGAGGAAGAGGCGGCGGTGGTTCGGGGGGCCGATATCTAAAGCCAGCGGCAGCGATCGTCGGATATGCCTGCTCTTCCAGAATTATCCGCGATCCGGCTTGTTTGGCGAAAATCGACTGAAACAGGGAGAGACGATCGATGTTCTACGCCATCCTGGCTTATCACGAGGAAGGAGTGGTCGAATCCTGGACCGAAGAGGAGGATGCGGCGCTGATGGCTGATCTGCTTCAGGTCAACGATCGTCTCGTCGGGGAAAAGCGTCTGGGCCCGGCCGCACGGCTCGGCCCGACCCAGGGTGCCGTGACCTTGCGCGGGGAGGGTGCCGGTTTGGTCACGGACGGCCCCTTTGCCGAGACCAAGGAGCAGTTGCTCGGCTTTTACGTGGTGGATTTCCCGACGCTCGAGGCAGCCGTCGCAGCGGCGCGCGACCTGCGTCGCGCCAATCCGACGGCGGTGTATGAAATCCGGCCGATTTCACTCTATGTCCCCGGTGCGCCGCTGACGGCCCGGGAGGAGAGCTAGCAAGCTTCTCTCACGCGTCCTCGCTATCCGCTCCTTTTCCTGCATCGTCTTCGTTTTTGCCGCGGCGCCAATAGGAGACAATGAGATTTTCTTGCTTGCTCAGGCCGCGTTCCTTGCGGAGATAGGCGCGGATCGCGCGAAAGGCTTCGAACTCGCATCCCGCCCAAGCGTAGACGGAAGTGCCATCGGCTGGAAACGCTGTGCGTCGCACGGCATCGGCTAGCAATTGTGTGGTGCCTGCTGTTGCCCCATTGCGGCAGAGCCATTCGACCTCGATTCCGGCCTTGAAGGAAAGCGGCTGGATTTCACTTTCGTCCGCGACTTCGATGAGCGCCTTGCCGCGAGCATTTTCCGGCAGGTTTTCCAGCATGCGCCCGATTGCCGGCAATGCAGTCTCGTCTCCCGCAAAAAGGTACCATTCGGCCTCGACGAGGCCGCCACCACCCGGTCCGACGATGCCGACCTGATCGCCGGCCTTTGCGTGTTCGGCGAATGTCGATCCCGGTCCTGCATCGGCATGGATCACGAAATCGATATCGATTGTGCCCGCCGGAAGGTCGAACGAGCGCACAGTGTATTTGCGGAATGAGGGCCGGCGTTCCGGATCCTGCCATCTGACGAGACCATTAGCGCCGACGCTTGGCCACTGCGGCTCGGTCAGGTCAGGGTGCTGGACCAGTATGTTGAGATGCAACGCGCTCATATCGGTGAGCCGGTCGATATTCGCGCCCGAAAACGTGATCCGGCGCATATGTGGCGTCACGCTGCGGACACCGACGATCCGAAGGATCTGGAAGTTGGGTGGGCGTACGAAATCGCCGCCATCGCCTGTCCATGAGATCTCCGGGGTCTGACCTCCGGCGAACTCGACGATATGCGAGGCAACCGTCAAGCGGATGAAATAAAGCTCTTCAAGGCTCGCGGCGGTGGCATCGATACGCATAACGTCGGCCTCATGCGAAAAACGGGCGCGCGAATTGGCGAAACGCACGACGTGTTCGCCATTGCACGCCTCCACAGATGCTCCGTGCTCGACCATATGTTCGCAAAAGGGGGCGATTACCGTTTCAGGGTCGGCAAGAGCGATGCGGGCCTGCGCGACAAATTCCTTCATCACCGAAACTCCCTTTGATCTGTCAGTTATTCTTTGAAATCGAGGCGCGGCGTGATGCATGCGGCACGACGCCGTCGACCATGATTTGAAGCCGAGCTTCGGAGCAGCGCTCCACGCGCGCCTCGATCTCATAGACCTCGGCCAGCATCTTCGGCGTGACGATTTCGGCTGGCGGGCCGGCGCTATGCAGCGCGCCATGCGCCAGCACGACCATCTCGTCCGCCCATTGAGCTGCGAGCGCCAGATCGTGCAGAACCGCCACCACGATCCGGCCGGCGGCGGCATAATCCTTGACCATGCGCATGACGAAGAATTGCCGGGCCAGATCGAGCGCACTTGTGGGCTCATCCAGGAGCAGGACGGCCGGTTCGCAGGCGATCGCCTGTGCGAGGCTCGCCACCTGTTTTTGCCCGCCCGAAAGCATGTCGAGCCTCCGGGAGGCAAGATAGGAAACGCCGAGCCTTTCCAGGACGCCCAGCGCGCGCTCCTCGATGGGTTGACCGCCATCGCAGGCACCCGTCACCCTCAGTGCGGCGATTATCGTTTCGAGGACGCTCAGCGAAACATCGTCGGGCAGGCTTTGGGGCATGAAGCCGATCATTGTCGCGCGCGCGGCCGGCCGCATGTGCATGAGGTCGATCTCGCCCAGCCTTATTTCGCCGCGCGCGCTGATCAAATGCGCCATGGCGCGCAGGAGCGTGGACTTGCCCGCGGCATTCGGTCCGACGAGGGCGACGAGCCGTCCGGGTTTCAGCGGTGGCAGGCTGAGTCCTGCGATGACGTTCCGTGCGCCGTAGCCTGCATGAAGATCCCGCACGCTCAGAAAAGCGTTTTCCTTCGCCTTCATCGGCTTGCCCCATACTGGCGCAGCACAAGCACGAAGAATACGGGCAGGCCCACCAGCGCCGTCACGATCCCGATGGGTATCAGCACGCCGGACACGATCATCTTTGAGGCAAGGGAGGCCAGCAGCATGACCAGCGCGCCGACAGCCATACTCGCCGGCAGCAGGAAGCGGTGGTCCTCGCCAACCAGCATGCGCGCAATATGCGGCCCCACGAGCCCGACGAAGCCGATAATCCCCACAAAGGCTACGGCAGTCGCCGAAAGCAGGCTGATACGCAAAAGAGAGGTCAACCGCAGCCGGCCAATATCGACGCCGAGGCTTCGGGCACGTTCTTCGCCGAACCGCAGGACCGTGAGGCGCCAGGAAGCCGCGAATGAAAAGGGAGCCGTTGCCGCCAGCACGATGAATACGATCAGTGCGCTGTGGCTATCGGCGCGTGCGAGGCTGCCCATGCTCCAGAAAACGAGTTGCTGCAGCGCGTCCGCAGATGCCACGAATTGCAGGAGCGAAAGCAGCGCACCGGCAGAAAAGCCAAGCGCTATGCCGAAAAGGATCAGCGTTTGCGGGCCTGCTCCGCGTATCCTCGCCAGCACGTGGATCAAACCGAGCGAGGCGAGCGCGAACAGGAAGGCATTGGCCGAGATAGTCCAGCCCACGGGCACGAAGGGGAACGACAATCCAAGCACGATGGCAACCGCGGCTCCGAGCGCCGCGCAGGAGGAAACGCCCAGCGTGAACGGTTCTGCCAGCGGATTGCCCAGTATGGTCTGCATCTCCGCGCCTGCCAGCGCAAGGGCCGCGCCCACCAGAAGCGCCATCGCGCTCGTCGGTACACGAACCTGCCATACGATCACGTCGATGCGGCGGGCGACATCGCCAATGCCAAACAGCGCATTGAGCGTCTCCCGGACCCCAAGTCCGGAAGGCCCGACCACGAGGTCGGCAAAGAATGCGACCATGCAGATCGAGACGAGCAGCAGGGTGAGCAGGATGCGGCGGCGTCTCGTCCGGCGGTAATGCAGGATCGCGCTTTGATCAACTGTCGGGCTCATGGCTGTTGGCGGACCGTCTCGTCTTCGAGGCCGATCCAGAACGTGCCTTCGATCGGAACCGCCATGAACCGGCGGTTTATTTCGGCCAGCGTCTCTGCAGGATCGAGTTCGGCGAACAAATCCGGATGCGTCCATTTTGCAAAGCACTCGAGCACAAGCACGTTCAGTGCCGAGATCGAAAGCTGATGCGAGACGGCGAAGGCGCGTCCCTCGCGCACGGCGGTGAGTTCGCCCAGAAGGTGGCGGCCGACCACTGAGCGCAGCGAGGCGCGCGCCGCTTGAGCATCGATCCCGCCGCCGACCACAAGGCCGCCCTGTGCCGCCAGATGCGGCCCTCCCGTGCCGATATAGACTTGCGGATCCACGCCCAATACGTATTCGGCGCTCAGCTGGCCATCATATCCGGGCACCGTGTCGGCGCCGATGCTATGGCCGCCTGCGAGCTGCATAAATTGCGTCAGGCGGTTTTCCGCGCCGGGTGTCGCGCAGCAAAGCGCGCCTGCATGGGCATCGATGATCACGTTCGGGCGCTGCTCGACACCTTTGAGCCGCTCGGCCACGGCCTGGTAGTGCTTCATAACGAAATCGGCAAATTCGCCGGCCTGCACCTCCCGTCCGATCGCTTTGCCCAGAAGCCTGATCGAAAAGGATGTAGCTTCGGCAGGGTCTCGTGCGGCGTTCTCGGGCCCGTCCAGGAAGATGACGGGGACACCGGCTGCGTTCAACCTTCCGGTCACGCTTTCCCAACCAGGCTGCCAGAGGCTGACGACGAAGAGATCCGGGCGAGCACTCAATATCGTCTCGACGGAAACGTTGGCGGGAACGACGCCACCAACGACTGGAATATCGTCTATCGCCGGAAACCGCTTGCGGAACGCCTCATACATTCCGCGATCGACGCGCCGTGGCGTGGCCCAGCCAGCAAGTCTGGCCACTGGGTCGGGGTCGATCAGTGCGAGAGAGAGCAGCAACAGACTTTCATTGGTCACGATACGCGTCGCGGGTGCGGCAAGACGCACCTCACGGCCCGTAGCATCGGTCAGTACGATCTCGGCGCGCGCGTCGTGAAGGCCACCCCATACTATCGCGAAGAGTGCAGCGAGAAGGACAAGGCAGTAACGGGCGAGGGCCGCTGAAAACCAGGCGGCCCCTTTCACGCTCAGGCGGTATGGATGCCTCACCATGTGTATTTCAGGTTGGCCGTAATCGCGCGTCCCGCCCCGTAATTACAGCTGCCGCCGGTGATGTTGAGGCAGTGCGAAACGTATTCCTCATCGAATAGATTGGTAACGTTGATCCTGAGTTTGGTGCCTTCGAGGTCCTTGCGAATGCCCCCGAAATCATACTCCGCGCCGATATCGACCAGTGCGCGTGCCGGGATGCGCAACTGCTCCAGATAGGTAACGTCGGTCTGATAGGACGATGTCGCCCGCACGCCGGCGCTCAGCGACAGGCCCGGCACGCTGTCGGGGCTGTAGATCGCCCACAGGCTTGCCTGATGCTCGGGCAAGCGCAGCATTTCGCGTCCGACCGAAACCGGGTTGTTGGATTGCAGAACCTCGGAGTCAGAGTAGGCGTAGGCGGCCATCAAGCTGATTTCCGGGGTCAGTTCGTACTTGCCCTCGATCTCGATGCCGCGGACGCGCTGCTTTCCACCCTGCACATACTGGCTCGGCCGCGTCGGATTGGGATCGGTCGGGGCAGGCGTCAGCGCGTTCTCATGCGTCAACTGGAACAGCGACAACGTCACCAAGCCGCGACCGCCAGCGGGCTCATATTTGACGCCGATCTCGAACTGGTCGGCGGTCTGGGCCTCGAAGGGATTTCCAGACGGGTCGGTTCCCAGAAGAGGCAGGAATGAGGTCGAATAGCTCGCATAGGGGGCGAGACCGTTGTCGAACAGATAGGTCAAGCCTGCGCGTCCGGTCAGCGCATTGTCGCTGGTCGTGACGGTCGGTGCACCGGTTATCCGATTGGTGGTGTCGATATCCGACATGTCGTAGCGCAGGCCGAAGGTGCCGACCCAGCCGCCGTAGCGCACCTGGTCCTGCACATAGAGACCGACCTGGTCCTGCTTCTGCAATGCTGACGCTGTCACAGGGGCTATGGGGATGGGCTGGCCGTATATGGGATCGAGATAATCAATCCCCGGCACCGAGACACCCCATCCGGTGTTGCCGAAGTTGGTGTCGGATATGCCGCGCACGTAATCCAGGCCGAACAGCACCGTATGGTCGAGCGCGCCGGTCTGGAACTTTGCCTCGGCCTGCGTGTCCACCGCAAAGGTCGAGGTCCAGTCGTCGGAGATGGCGGAAACCCTGTCCAGGTGGCTCGACGGCGCACCCGAATAGGCGAATGCCGGATTGACCAGCACCAGATCCATATGCTGATCCGAACGACCGTAACGCAGGTTTTGACGAACGGTCCAGGTCTCGTTGAAGGCGTGCTCGAATTCATAGCCGAGATGGAAATAGTCGCGTTCGAAGCCGCCCCAGTCCGGGTCGCCGAGAAATACATCACGCGGGATTTGCCCGGCCGGGTTGGGAAGCAGTGTTCCGATCGCAGGATAGAAGCGCGGGCTGAAAACCGGCCGGTCATGCTGGTAGTAGCCATACAGCGTCAGCGACGTTTGTGCCGTGGGGCTCCAGGTCAGGCTTGGCGCCAGCATCAGCTGCCGATCGCGCTCGTGGTCGATCTGGGTGTTCATGTTCTTCGCAAGCCCGGTCAATCGGTACGACCAATCACCGTCTTCCGTCAGCGGGCCGGTCATGTCGACCGCGCCCTGGATGCCGCCGAAGCCACTCGTTTGTAGGGAGGCCTCGCGATAAGGTGTCGACTGAGGCCGCTTGCTGACCTGATTGACAAGGCCCCCGGGGACGGTGCGTCCGTAGAGCACGGAGGCCGGTCCTTTCAGCACTTCGACGCGTTCAAGCGCGTAGGAGTTTATGCTCGGCGTGGCGTAGTTGTTCGGATCGCCGGCGACGGCCAGCGCATCGAGCCACATCGTGCCATATGAGTTGAAACCTCTTATGTAGAGCCAGTCATAGCGCACGTCATAGCCATTCGGGTCGGCAAAGACACCGGGGGTGTAGCGCAGAGCCTCTGCAACCGTGTTGGCGCCCTGCGCATCCATCTGATCACGGGTAATCACGCTCACCGCCTGCGGCGTTTCGAGAATGGATGTGTCCGTCTTGGAAGCGCTCTTGGCGCGTTTGGCGACTATTCCCGTGCCGGACCCGCCACCCTCAACGACAACCGTGTCGAGCGTCGTCACGCTGGTATCGGGCGTGCTGGCGGACGCTGCGTCCCCGCTCTGCTGGGCATTGGCAGGCAACACGAACGCGCCACAAACACCGCAAATCACAGTGGATGCCAGCAACAGAGAGCGGCGTTTGGCTCCCATCGATGATTGCACTTGCAAGATATCCGTATCGCCCACGATCGTCCCTGTCCCAAACCAAGCCATGATAATACCCCATTAACTTGACAATAATAATCAAGTTAACCTAGTGAGTATGGCAACATGGCATTGCTGACAACGTCCGAACCTTTGTGCGGCGATCAAAAACATTTGCAGGCCAACAAAATTCGTCTCGGCGCCATCGCCGCGCTCACTCCGTAATCCGTGAGCAAGTACGATCGCCGAGAAAACTGGAAAGGCATTGCCGATGAGCTCGTTCTCTGGCGTGCGGGACGACAGCTTCGACCCCGGTGGCAACAAGCGCGTTCTCGTTCGCGATTTCATGCGACGTGATGGCGTCGTTGTAGACAGCACGGACGACCGGCTTTCGATGGAGGACACGCTGATCGAGGGCGAGTTCCTGCATCAGGAACTGCGCCGCGGCCTGGTCCTGCATATCAGCGATGCCATCGAAGAACGCCCTTTCACCATCACATCGCGCCAGCGGCAGGAACTGTCCTGCATTTTCTTTCTCGACGGCGAGGTCGATCTCAAGATCGGTGACCGCCGCTTCCAGTTCAAAGGCGACCAGCGCAGCGCGATAAAAGGCGCAGCGATCATGAGCACCGGTTCCGAAAGCTTCGAGCGGGCTTCGATGGGCGGCCAGCGTGTTCGCCATCTCGTCGTGTCTGCCACTCCGGACTGGCTCAATTTCGAAGGGCTGGAGGAAGTACGCGACAATCGGCTTGCCGCCAGCCTGCTCAAGGACAATCTCGCCGACCATCGCTGGACATTGACCCCCCGCGTCGTGGAGTTGGTTCGGCAAATCGTCACGCCGTCGGTTTTCCTGCCTGAACTTCGCAACCTCTATCTGGAGGGGCGGGCGGTGGAGCTTGTTGCGGAAACCATCATGGCGGTCATGCATACCGACCGCCGCGCCACCGGCAGTAACATTCTTCAGCGTCACGAGATGACCCGCCTTCGACGCGCCAAGGATTTGATCGCAGCCAACCTGACCGAGCCGCTGAATGTCGAAATGATCGCGCGTGAATCAGGGATTAGCGCCAGCGGCTTGCAGCGTCTGTTCCGCCGATCCGAAGGCCACAGCGTCTTCGAATATGTGCGCCGCCTGCGCCTGGAACTTGCATTTACGGCTTTGCAGGACGGCGAGACGAGCATCCAGGATGCAAGTGCCATTGCCGGCTATTCAAGCCCGGCGAATTTCGCAACTGCTTTCAAGCGGCAGTTCGGCGTTACACCTCGAGAGGTCTTGACTGCCAGATAGGGCCAGGCGCGGGAGACCGCTAGTAGGGGCGGTCCTGGCGAAGCGGCATGTCCATCAATCCTTGTGGCCTCGGAAGAGGGTTGATCTCACGACGGAAATATGCCAATAAGTGACCGACCGGTCGGTAAATAATGTTGTTCGATCCGGTTTGGGAGAGAGACCTGATGCCTGAGGCTTTCGTCTGCGATGCCGTGCGCACGCCTATTGGCCGCTATGGCGGTGCATTGTCGGGTGTTCGCACGGACGATCTGGCGGCACTGCCGATCGCAGCGTTGATACAGCGCAATGGCGCGGCGGATTGGTCTCAGGTGGACGACGTCATCTATGGCTGCGCCAACCAGGCCGGTGAGGACAACCGCAATGTTGCGCGCATGGCAGCACTACTCTCGGGCCTGCCCGTCGAAGTTCCCGGCACGACGGTGAACCGTCTCTGCGGCTCCGGGCTTGATGCGGTTGGGCTGGCCGCTCGGTCGATCCGGGCCGGCGACTGCGATTTCATGATCGCTGGCGGGGTCGAGAGCATGTCGCGTGCGCCCTTCGTCATGCCGAAGGCAGACGCGGCCTTTTCGCGCTCGAATGCAGTCTACGACACGACCATCGGCTGGCGTTTCGTCAATCCGAGGATGAAGAAGGCGTTCGGTATCGATTCCATGCCGGAGACCGCTGACAATGTCGCAGCCGACTTCGGCGTTTCACGCGCAGACCAGGATGCCTTCGCGCTGCGCAGTCAGCAGCGCTGGGCGGCCGCGCAAGCTGCAAACAGTTTCGCCGACGAGATCGTGCCCTTGCCGGTGCCGCAGAAGAAGGGCGACCCGGTGCTTGTCGACCGCGACGAACATCCGAGGCCGGATGCCTCACTGGAACAACTCGCCAGGTTGAAGGGCGTCAATGGACCGGACCTCAGCGTCACCGCCGCCAACGCCTCCGGCGTGAATGACGGTGCGGCAGCGCTTGTCGTAGCCAGCGAACGCGCAGCCACAGCCAACGGCCTGACGCCACGTGCCCGTGTCGTCGCAATGGCCGCCGCAGGCGTTGAACCCCGCATCATGGGCATCGGCCCGGTGCCTGCCGTGCGCAAGGTCTTGGCCCGCGCCGGCCTGGAGCTCGGCCAGATGGATGTGATCGAGCTCAATGAGGCTTTCGCTGCCCAGGCGCTTGCGGTTCTGCGCGAACTCAGCCTGCCGGACGACGCTGCGCATGTGAACCCCAATGGCGGCGCCATCGCGCTTGGCCATCCGCTCGGCATGAGCGGCGCGCGGCTGGTCACCACCGCGACATGGCAGCTCCAGCGCAGCGGGGGGCGTTACGCGCTCTGCACGATGTGCGTGGGTGTCGGGCAGGGAATTGCATTGATCCTCGAGCGCGTCTGACGCGCGAACCGGAAGGAGACGACGCGATGTATGCACAGATGGTCAAGACGGATGCCGCCCGGGTGCGCAGCCTCGACGAGATGGAGCCGCAGGAGCGCGCCTTTCAGGAGCGCATCAATGACGGCCAGAAGATCGAGCCGAAGGAATGGATGCCGGAGGCCTATCGCAAGACGTTGATCCGCCAGATCAGCCAGCACGCCCATTCAGAGATCGTCGGCCAGTTGCCGGAGGGAAACTGGATCACGCGGGCGCCGACGCTGGAGCGCAAGGCCATCCTGCTCGCCAAGGTACAAGACGAGGCCGGTCACGGGCTCTATTTGTACTGTGCCGCGGAAACGCTCGGCATAAGCCGCGACGAGATGTACGAGCAGCTCCATTCGGGCAAAGCCAAATATTCCTCGATCTTCAACTATCCGACGCTGACTTGGGCCGACATCGGCGCGATCGGCTGGCTGGTGGATGGCGCGGCGATCATGAACCAGGTGCCGCTGCAGCGCTGCTCCTATGGCCCGTATGCCCGCGCTATGGTGCGCATCTGCAAGGAGGAGAGCTTCCACCAGCGTCAGGGCTTCGACATCATGACCGTGCTTTGCAAGGGCACGGAAGCGCAGAAGGCGATGGCGCAGGACGCACTGAACCGCTGGTGGTGGCCGTCACTGATGATGTTCGGGCCGTCCGACAGCGACTCGGTCCATTCGGCGCAATCCATGGCCTGGAACATCAAGCAGGATTCCAACGACGAGCTGCGCCAGAAATTCGTCGACCAGACCGCGCCGCAGGCGAAGTTCCTCGGTCTCGCCATTCCCGATCCGGAACTCAAATGGAACGAGGAGAAGGGTGGTCACGATTTCGGTGAGCCGGACTGGACCGAATTCTTCGAGGTGGTCGCCGGCAACGGTCCCTGCAATCGCGAGCGACTGGCCGCTCGCAATAGCGCCTGGGACGAGGGTGCCTGGTTCCGCGACGGCCTGACCGCCTACGCCGACAAGCAGGCGGCTCGGCGAAAAGAAGTCAGGATCGCGGCCGAATAGGACGCTAGCGAAAGCCTCAAGCGAGATCGAGTTGGGAGTAAACCAATGTCCAGCGAATGGCCCCTGTGGGAAGTTTTCATCCGCGGCCAGCATGGCCTTAACCACCGGCATGTCGGCAGCCTTCATGCACCCGATGCCGAGATGGCGATCAACAATGCGCGCGATGTCTACACACGCCGCAACGAGGGCGTGAGTATCTGGGTGGTGCGCTCGTCGGATGTCGTCGCCAGTGCACCGTCGGAAAAAGGCCCGCTGTTCGATCCGGCCAATTCCAAAGTCTACCGGCATCCCACCTTCTTCGACGTGCCGGACGAAGTGGGGCATATGTGATGTCGACCGCACCCGCTACATCATCGGCCGTCGCCGAATTTGCGCTCAGGATGGGCGACACCTGTCTCATCCTCGGCCACCGCAACTCGGAATGGTGCGGTCATTCGCCGGCTCTGGAGGAAGACATAGCGCTGGCCAACACCGCGCTCGACCTGATCGGCCAGACCCAACTCTGGCTCGGCCTTGCCAGCGAAGCCGAAGGTGGTGGGCGTTCACCTGACAACCTCGCCTTCCTGCGCGACGCTGCCGGCTATCGCAACCTTTTGCTGGTCGAGCAGCCGAGCGGCGATTTCGGCCGCACCGTCATGCGGCAGTATCTGTTCGACGCCTGGCACCTGCCTCTGCTGAAGGCATTGACCGGATCGAGCGACAAACGCGTCGCCGAGATCGCCGAGAAGGCGGCGAAGGAGGTGGCTTATCACCTGCAGCGCAGCGCCGATCTTGTGGTGCGTCTGGGCGATGGCACCAAGGAGAGCCGCGAGCGCATGCAGGCGGCGCTGGAGTTCCTCTGGCCCTATACGGGTGAAATGTTCACGGGTGACGTGGTGGACGACGAACTTGCCGCCGCAGGAATAGCGCCTTCGCCGGAGGAACTGCGCACGGCCTGGGAACAGCATGTCGCGCGCACCTTGGCCGACGCCACGCTGAAGCTGCCGGAAAAGGCTTACATGCAGAAGGGCGGCAAGCGAGGCGTCCATTCGGAACATCTGGGCTTCATCCTGGCCGAAATGCAGTTCCTGCAGCGCGCCTATCCCGGCGCGAACTGGTAGGATCACCATGGACGCCACCCTGACGCTTCCAGCAGTCGACCAGGTCTGGTCTTGGCTCGCTGCCATTCCTGATCCCGAGATCCCGGTCATATCGCTGACTGACCTCGGCATCATCCGACACGTAAGCTGGGCGGACGAAACGCTGGAAGTGACGGTAACGCCGACCTATTCCGGCTGCCCGGCGACCGGCGTCATCAACTTCGAGATCGAACGGCACCTGCGCGAACACGGCGTCGAAAAACTGCGGCTCAAGCGCCAGCTGTCGCCTGCCTGGACGACAGCCTGGATCAGCGCCGATGGCCGCGAGAAGCTGCGCGCCTATGGCATCGCGCCACCCGTCGAAGGCACCACGGCCTGCGCCGGCGCGTTGATACCGTTCGACGTTGCCTGTCCGCGCTGCGGCTCCAAACAGACGGAGCGGATCAGCCAGTTCGGCTCGACGCCCTGCAAGGCGCATTTCCGCTGCACGGAGTGCCTTGAACCCTTCGATTACTTCAAGAGCCTCTGAGGACCCATGGCCCGCTTCTTTCCGCTCGAAGTTGCAGATGTTCGCCGCGAAACCCGCGATGCCGTGGTGGTGACGCTCGCCCCACGCGCCGAAGATTGCGGCACCTTCGACTTCACGCAGGGCCAGTATCTCACCTTTCGCCGTGCCTTCGATGGCGAGGAGCTGCGCCGTTCCTATTCGATCTGCGCCGGCAAGGACGAGGGTGTGCTCAAGGTTGGCATCAAGCGCGTCGATGGTGGTGCCTTCTCCACCTGGGCCAATGAAGACTTGCGTCCCGGCGACGTGCTGGAAGCGATGGCGCCGATGGGCGCATTCCATGTGCCGCTGGAGCCGGCGCGTGCCCGGCACTATCTCGGCTTTGCCGGCGGCAGCGGCATCACGCCGGTGCTTTCGCTGATCAAGACGACACTCGCTCGCGAGCCGAAATCGCATTTCACGCTGATCTACGGCAACCGTTCGAACAATACGATCATGTTCCGCGAGGAGCTGGAGGACATCAAGAACTCCAATCTTGGCCGTTTCAGCGTCATTCATGTTCTGGAGAGCGAGACTCACGACATCGACCTCTTTTCCGGCCGCATCGACGCCGACAAATGCGCAAGGCTGTTCAAGGGCTGGATCAATATCGCGGCCGTCGACATGGCCTTCATATGCGGGCCTGAGCCGATGATGCTGGCAATCGCGGCTTCGCTGCGTGAGCACGGGCTGCGCGACGATCAGATCAAGTTCGAATTGTTCGCCTCTGCGCCGCGCCGCGCCAAACAGGTGGCCAAGGTCGCCTCCGATGGCCAGAAGGCTGCAATGTGCACCGCGAGAATTACGCTCGACGGCTCTACCCGCGTGATCGAGATGGCCAAGAAGGGCGAGACCATCCTCGAAGCTGCGCTTGGCGCCAACCTCGACGCGCCCTTTGCCTGCAAGGCCGGCGTCTGCTCCACCTGCCGCGCCATGGTGCTGGAGGGCGAGGTCGAGATGGAAGCCAACCACGCGCTGGAGGATTACGAGGTCCGGCGCGGCTACGTGCTGACCTGCCAGTGCTACCCGCTGTCCGACCATGTGGTGGTGACCTATGACCAGTGACGAGACCATGCCGATTGCGGACTATCTCGCTCTGGGCGGCAAGCTGACGACGCCAGAGAATGCACCGCCGCGCTATCGTGGCGAGCTGCTTCGCCTGATGGCGACCTTCGTCGACAGCGAGCTGGCGGGTGCGGCCGGTTTTGCCGACATCATCAACGATGGGCCCGGCATCAAGGAGCGCATCGCCGCCTCGCGCATCGTGCTGGAGAAGCTTGACCACGCCGAGCGCGTGCTGGCCATCATGGGCGAGTTCGGCGCCGACATTTCACGTTACGCCAATCACCATCCCTGGACCGAGCGTGTGGCGCGCGACAGCGATCTCGGCGCGGCGCGGCATGGTTCCGACATGCGGCTCGCCGTGCTGCACTATCCGCTGCAGGGCTGGGTCGATGCAGTGGCGATGAACGCGCTGATGGGCCATGCGGTGGTCCTGCAGCTCGGCGAATTCGCTCGCGTCTCCTACCAGCCGCTCGGCGAAATTTTCTTCGCCATCCTCCCGCGCGAGCGTCGGCACATGGAGCTCGGCGTTGAAGGCCTGCGCAAAATTCTCGTCGATGCGGCCAACCGTGCCGAGGTGAGCGGGTCTATCGCGTACTGGCGGCCGCGCGTCGCCGCCTCTTTCGGCAGCGGCACGTCGGGGCATTTCGAAACCCAGAAGAAGTTTGGCCTGCGCCACACCAGCAATGCCGATCTCGCTTCGGAATGGGAGCGCCAGGTGGATGCGCTGCTCGCCGAAATCGGCCTCGCATAAAATGGAAACTGCTCCCTTTCTGCGCGCCACTGAGACGATCCAAGCCGATTGAGGAACCAACCGATGAACGCTCCTTTGACCAAAATCCGCCAGCTCGAATCCTACGTTGCCGGCGAATGGGTGCGCGGCGCCGGCAAGGCCGTCCCGCTGCTCGATGCGTCCACGGGTGAAGCCGTCGCCCAGATCGACGCCAGTGGCCTCGACATGAAAGCCGCTCTGCGCTTTGGCCGGGAAAACGGTTCGCCGGTATTGCGAAAGATGAGCTTTCACGAACGGGCGCTGATGCTGAAGGCGCTCGGGCAGGCGCTGATGGAGGCCAAGGAGGAATTCTATGCGCTCTCCACGGCTACCGGCGCGACGCGCACCGACAGCTGGATCGACATCGAGGGCGGCATCGGCACGCTGCTTTCCTACGCCTCAAAGGGGCGGCGCGAATTGCCCAACACACGCGTTCTGGTCGACGGGGACGCGGAATCGCTTTCGCGCGACAACAGCTTCTACGGCCAGCATATTTTGACGCCGCTGGAAGGTGTCGCGGTCCATATCAACGCCTTCAATTTCCCCTGCTGGGGCATGCTCGAAAAACTTGCGCCGACGCTGCTGGCAGGCATGCCGGCAATCGTCAAGCCGGCCAGCCAGACTGCTTATCTGACCGAGCTGATGGTGCGTCGCATCATCGATACCGGCATCTTGCCGAAGGGAGCCCTGCAATTGATCAGCGGGTCGGTCGGCGACCTGCTCGACCATGTCGACTGCCAGGACGTGGTCACCTTCACCGGTTCGGCCGGCACCGGCCGCCGACTGCGCACGCATCCGTCGATCGTCGAGAACTCGGTGCGCTTCACCATGGAGGCCGACAGCCTCAATGCCGCGATCCTTGGCCCCGATGCGCTGGCCGGCACGGAGGAGTTCGATCTCTTCGTGAAGGAGGTGGCGCGGGAAATGACGGTCAAGGCCGGCCAGAAGTGCACGGCGATCCGTCGCGTCATTGCACCACGTGGCAGCGTCGAGGCGCTGGTCAAGGCGCTGGGCGACAGATTGGCCAGGACTGCACTCGGCAACCCTTCCGACGAGACGGTCAAGATGGGACCGCTCGCCAGCCTTGCACAGCGCGAGGAAGTGCGCGCGCGTATCAAGGATTTGCAAGCCGATGCCGAGATCGTCGCCGGCGATCCCGACCGGCCCAGCATCGTTTCGGGCAATGCGGAGGAGGGCGCCTTCCTCAACCCCGTGCTCCTTTATTGCGACAGGCCGGATGTAGCCCAGGCAGTGCACGACGTCGAGGCCTTCGGTCCGGTCAGCACCATCATTCCTTACGATACGGCGGAAGAGGCGGCCGAACTGGCGCGGCGCGGCAAAGGCAGTCTCGTCGCCTCCGTCTTTACCAATGATGCCGTTTTCGCGCGCGATACAGTCGCGGCGCTCGCCCCCTGGCACGGCCGTATCATGATCGGCAACCGCGCCAGCGCAAAGTCGTCTACCGGGCATGGCTCGCCGCTGCCGATGCTGGTGCATGGCGGACCCGGGCGTGCCGGCGGTGGCGAGGAACTCGGCGGCATGCGCTCCGTCAAGCATTACATGCAACGCTCCGCCATCCAGGCCGCTCCGTGGCTAATGTCGGAAGTCACCGGACGCTGGGTGCCCGGTGCGAAGGTTCGCCAGGATGTGCACCCCTTCCGCAAGTCGCTGACGGAACTGGAGATTGGCGATCAGCTCGTTACTGCCAGCCGCACCGTGACGCTTGAGGACATCGAGCATTTTGCCGCCTTCACCGGCGATACGTTCTACGCCCATATGGACGAGGCTGCGGCCAAGGCCAACCCATTCTTCGAGGGGCGCGTGGCTCACGGCTATCTCATCGTCTCCTTCGCGGCCGGCCTATTCGTCGATCCGGCGCCGGGTCCGGTGCTTGCCAATTACGGCGTGGACTCGCTGCGGTTCCTCACCCCCGTCAACCCGGGTGACTCGCTTCAGGTCACGCTCACGGCCAAGCAGATCAACCCGCGCGAGACCGAGGATTATGGCGAGGTGCGCTGGGATTGCGTGGTGACAAACCAGGACGCCAGGGTGGTCGCGCAGTACGACGTTCTCACCATGGTGGCGAAGACCTGATGCCGTCGCATTTCAGCGGCCAGACCCGGTACCGGCCGGTCGCTGCGATGTTCACCGGTTTAGTGAGGTTACGCCGTTGAGGAAAAGCGTCGTCACCATGTCGGCATAGCCGTCACGGCTCAGGGCACCGCTCGGCTTGAACCAGATGTAGGTCCAGTTGAGGATGCCGAAGAGCGACATGGTCACCGGGGTCACGCCAGCGCGCTTCTTGCCCAGTTCAGGATTGATCTTGATCAGCACATCCGAAAAAGCCTTTACGATGCGGCGCTCCATCTGCTGCAACTCGACGCGCTGGGCCTCGGAGAGAGATCCGGTTCCGTTGAGCAGAACCTGATGGAAGTTCGAAGCCGTGCGGTAGTTCTCGAGAACGCCGCCAATCAGATGGCGGAGCCTTTGCGGCGGATCCAGATCAGGACGATCGGCTTTCTGGATGGCAGCTTCAAGCTCGATCAGATGCGTGCGTCCGATGTCGAAGAGAAGCAGTTCCTTGCTGGGGTAATAGTGATAGAGCAGGGCCTTGGAAACGTTGTTTTCCTTGGCGATCTGCGCCATCGATGCGTGTTCCATGCCAAGCTTGGCGAACACTGCCGCAGCGCTGTCGAGAATGCTGCGCCGTTTGTCGTCGAAATCGGCGGCTCTCGTTCTCGCCATTTCCTGCTATCCCTTAAGCCTGTTGTCGACGACACGCTTTGCCTTGCCTGCTGACCGCTCGACCGAATCGGGATCGCCGACCTTTACCTTCATGCTGACACCGACCACGCTTTTGATGTGGTGTGCAAGTTCTTTGGCCGAGTGCGCGCGGACATCGGAGTTGGTTGCGTTCGGCATTGCCTCGACATGCACAATCATGTCGTCCATGCGGCCGTTGCGCGTCAGCTCGATCTGGAAATGCGGTGCAAGCCCGCTGCATTTCAGGATCTGCTCCTCGATCTGGGTCGGGAAGACATTCACACCGCGCAGGATCATCATGTCGTCAGAGCGGCCGGTGATCTTTTCGATGCGTCGCATGGCGCGCGCGGTGCCGGGCAGCAAGCGGGTCAGGTCGCGCGTGCGATAGCGGATGATCGGCAATGCTTCCTTGGTCAGCGAGGTGAACACCAGTTCGCCCATCTCGCCGTCGGGCAACACTTCGCCAGTCTCCGGGTCGACGACTTCGGGATAGAAATGATCTTCCCAAACATGCAGGCCGTCCTTGGTTTCCACGCATTCGTTGGCGACACCGGGGCCGATCACTTCCGACAGGCCATAAATGTCGACAGCGTGCATGTCGAAATCGCGTTCGATCTCCAGCCGCATCGCGTTGGTCCAGGGTTCGGCACCGAAGATGCCCACTGCCAGCGACGTGCTGCGCGGGTCGATGCCCAACTTGCGGTATTCGTCCAGGATCGACAGCATGTAGGACGGCGTCACCATGATAATGCGCGGCTTGAAGTCCTGGATCAGCGTCACCTGGCGCTCGGTCATGCCACCCGAAATGGGTACCACCGTGCAGCCCAGTTTCTCGGCGCCGTAATGCGCGCCAAGGCCGCCGGTGAACAGGCCATAGCCATAGGCGATATGGCAGATGTCACCCGGTCGTCCGCCGGCCGCGCGGATCGAGCGCGCCACCACCGTTGCCCAGGTGTCGATATCGTTCCTGGTGTAGCCGACGACGGTCGGCTTGCCGGTGGTCCCTGACGATGCGTGGATGCGCGCCAGCTTTTCGCGCGGCACGGCGAACATGCCGAACGGGTAGGTGTCGCGCAGGTCCTTCTTCACCGTGAAGGGAAACTTCGACAGATCGGAAAGGGTCTTCAGGTCGTCCGGGTGAACGCCTGCCTCATCGAACCTTGCGCGGTAGTGCGGCGAGTTCTGGTAAGCGTGCGCTAATGTCGTCTTCAGCCGCTTCAATTGCAGCGCGGAAATTTCGTCGCGCGAGGCCATCTCGATCGGCTCAAGGTCACCCGGGTGGGGAGACAGGTCTTCCATTTAGTTCCTCCCAGAACTCGTGTTCGGCTTTACGCCGGTGTCGGCAGATGCGTACCTTTGACGGTTCGCGATTGACCGCGGAATTCCGCGACATGCTCGCCTTTCTGATTGATGATCCGAACATCGTAGATGCCGTCGCGGCCGCCGCGCGAAACCTCCTTCGCAGTGGCAGTCAGGCGGTCACCGAGATATGCGGGCGCGATGAAGGTGATATCGCAATGCCGCGCCACGGCGCGCTGGTTGTAGCTGTTGCAGGCGAAAGCAAAGGCCGAATCCGCCAGCGTGAACAGATAGCCGCCATGGCAGGTCTTGTGGCCGTTGGTCATGATGCCGGTCACGATGAACGAAACCGTCGCTTTGCCCGCTGCAACATGTTCCAGCACCATACCGAGATGCTGCGAGGCGCTGTCGTCGCGCCACATCGCTGCGGCTGAAGCCGTCGCCAATGCTGCCGGATCGTCAAAGTCGACAGTCATTTGCCCTTGAACTCCGCCGGACGCTTGTCGAGGAACGCCGCCACACCTTCGGCGTAGTCGGCGCTGCGGCCGGCCCTTCGCTGCAGGTCGCGTTCGAGGTCAAGCTGTTGGTCAAGCGTGTTGGCGGCCGCGGCCTGTATGGCCTGTTTGATGAGGCCGAGCCCAAAGGTCGGCCCGGCGGCCAGCCGCTTCGCCAGGGCTGCCGCTTCCGGCATGAGTTGGTCGTCGTCAACGGCCTTCCAGATCATGCCCCAAGCCGCCGCGGTTTCTGCCGGCAGCGGCTCGGCGGTCAGTGCCAGTCCCTTGGCGCGGGCTTCACCTAGCAGGCGAGGCAGGCTCCATGTGCCGCCGGAGTCGGGCACCAGTCCGATCTTGGAAAAAGCCTGGATGAACTTGGCGGACTTCGCCGCAAGCACGATGTCGCAGGCGAGCGCGATGTTGGCGCCCGCGCCGGCGGCGACGCCGTTCACCGCACAGACGATCGGTTTGTCCAGGGCGCGGATGAGGCGCAGCAGCGGATTGTAGAAAGTCTCGATCGTATAGCCGAGGTCCGGCGCCTCGGTGGAATTGCGCGGATCGCGGTCGCCGAGATCCTGGCCGGCACAGAAAGCACGGCCGGCACCGGTCAGAAGAACCGCCCGCACCGTCGCTTCGTCACGTGCGCTTTCTATCGCGGCGCGCAGCGCGCGATGCATCTCTTCGTTGAAGGAATTCAGCTTGTCGGGACGGTTGAGCGTCAGCGTCATGACACCGTCCGCCACCGACGCCAGCAGCGTTTCGGATTGCATTGCGTGAATTCCTCCCAATTCCTCCGCTGAGAAAATCCATCAGGAAATCTCGGTAAGAAAGCTCTTGCATAATCCGACCGGTCGGTCAATAATAATTCGAAAGGGAGAAGGTGGACGTGCTTCTTACCCGCCGGAGGGGTGTGGTGCCGGGGCTGTCTGACATTTGGGAACACTTTGCCTTTGGTGCCTTGGCGGCGCCGGAGCGCGCATATTTCAACCTGGGAGGAATCTATGAAATCTGCTTTGAGCACTGCTGCCGTTGCTCTCGTGCTTGGCGTGGCATCGCCAGCACTTGCCGACATCAAGATCGGCGCGACCGTCTCGGAGACGGGGCCTGCCTCGTCACTGGGTGATCCGGAAGCCAAAACCCTGCGCATGCTGGTGGAGGAGATCAACGCTGCCGGCGGCGTGTTGGGCGAAAAGATCGACTTGATCGCCTATGATGATGCAGGCGACCCCAATAAGGCGCGCACCTTCGCCACGCGGCTGATCGAAGACGACGAGGTCGTCGCTATCATCGGTGGATCGACGACCGGCACGACGATGTCGATCATGCAGGTGGTGGCCGACGCCGAGATTCCCTTCATCTCGCTCGCCGGCGCCGTCGAGATCGTCGATCCGGTGCAGCCCTGGACTTTCAAGACGCCGCACACCGACCGCATGGCCTGCGCCAAGATCTTCGAGAACATGAAGGCCGGCGGCATCACCAAGATCGGCATGATCTCCGGCTCCGACGGTTTCGGCGCGTCGATGCACAAGCAGTGCCTGCAGGTCATCGGCGACTATGGCATCGAAGTTCTGATCGACGAGACCTATGGCCCGACCGACGCCGACATGACACCCCAGCTCACCAACATTCGCGGCAAGGAAGGCGTGCAGGCGATCCTCAATGCCGGTTTTGGGCAGGGGCCTGCGATTGTCACGCGCAACTATGGCCAGCTCGGCATCAAGACGCCGCTTTACCAGTCGCATGGCGTGGCCTCCAAGGCCTTCATCGAGCTCGCCGGTCCCGCCTCGAACGGCGTGAAGCTGCCGGGAACGGCCATTCTCATCGCCAATCTGCTCAAGCAGGACGATCCGCAGTATGGCGTCGTAACCGCCTACAAGAAGGCTTACGAGGAAAAGGCAGGCTCAGCGCCGTCGACCTTCGGCGGCTATGCCCATGATGCGTTGCGGCTGCTGGTCGATGCCATCGGCCGAGCCGGCAAGGCCGAACCGCAGGCGATCCGCGACGCCATCGAGCAGACCAAGGGTTATGTCGGCGTCACCGGCGTGGTCAACATGTCGCCGACCGATCACCTCGGCCTCGATCTCACCGCCTTCCGCATGCTGGAGATCAAGGATGGCGGCTGGGCGCTGGCCCAGTAATCCTGGCCAAGATAATCGGCGCGGCATAGCAGTCGCGCCTCCTGCCTCACGACAGTGGAAGGAGTCGCGGTGACGGAGTTGCTGCAATACGTGCTGTCAGGCGTGACGGTAGGCGCGGTCTACGCGCTCGTCGCGCTCGGCTTCACCATCATCTACAACGCCTCGCATGTGGTGAACTTCGCCCAGGGCGAGTTCGTCATGCTGGGCGGCATGGTCACCTTCTTTGCCTGGCAGGCAGGCTTGCCGCTGCCGTTCGCGGCGGCGCTGGCCGTTGTCGCCGCGGCCGCCGTCGGCGTGGCGCTCAACAAGTTCGCGGTGGAGCGAGCCCGTGGTGCGCCGGTGGTCAGCCTGATCATCATCACCATCGGGGCCTCCATCTTCCTGCGCGGCGGCGCTCAGCTCGTCTTCGACAAACAGCTGCACCGCTTTCCGTCTTTCAGCGGCGATGAACCCATCACCGTCGGCGGCGCCACGATCCTGCCGCAGGGCCTGTGGGTAATCGCCGGCGCGGCGATGGTCTTTGCCTCGCTCTACGTCTTCTTTACCCGCACGCTGACCGGCAAGGCGATCCTCGCTACGGCAAACAACCGCGTTGCCGCCCGGCTGGTCGGCATCAACACCGACTACATGATGACGCTCTCCTTCGCGCTGTCGGCTGCCATCGGCGCGCTGGCCGGCGTGTTGATGACCCCGATTACGCTGACCAGCTACGACCTCGGCGTTGCCTATGCATTGAAGGGGTTTGCGGCCGCCATGCTGGGTGGAATGGGCGTGCCGGCGGGCGCGCTTGTCGGCGGCTTGCTGCTTGGGCTGATCGAGGCGATGACGGCAGGCTATGTCAGCTCGGTCTACAAGGACGCCGTCGCCTTCATTGTCATCCTCGCGGTGCTGTTCGCCATGCCGCAAGGACTGTTCGGCGGCAAATCGACCGACCGGGTGTGACGATGCGGCTCTCCTCCAAACATCTCACCCTGCTTGTCCTGCTGGCCATCATTCTGCTTGCGCCTCTCGGCTTCCCGTCCAACTTCTACTACCGCATCGGCTCGTTGATCTTCGTCAACGGCCTGGCTGTAACGGGTCTCGTCATCCTGATCGGCTTTGCCGGCCAGATCAGCCTCGGCCATGCCGGCTTTGCCGGTATAGGTGCTTATGCCTGTGCGCTCGGCCCGCAATATCTCGGTCTGCATCCGGCATTTGCCATGCTGCTCGGAACCGCGCTGAGTGCTGCGCTCGCCTGGCTGATTGGCCGCCCCATCCTGCGCCTGCAAGGCTACTACCTCGCCGTCGCGACGCTGGGTTTCGGCATCCTCGTCTCCATGGTGCTCGCCAACGAAGCGTCGATCACCGGCGGGCCGGATGGCCACGAAGTGCCTGAGCTTGGCCTGAGGAAGCTGATCGAAACGATCGGCATCCACCTTTCCAATGCCCAGTTCTGGTACGCGTTCAGCGGATTGTTTCTGCTCGCCGGGACCTGGCTTGCGCTGAACCTCTACGACAGCCCGTCCGGGCGTGCATTGCGGGCACTGCACGATTCCGAGATCGCGGCGCGCACGGTCGGTGTCGATGTCGCGCGCTACAAGCTCTTCGCCTTCGTGCTGTCTGCCGTCTATGCGTCGCTGTCCGGCTCGCTGCTCGCGCTGATGAACAAGTTCATCACGCCCGACGCTGCCGGTTTCCTGCATTCGGTCGAACTCGTCACCATGACTGTGTTGGGTGGTGCTGGTTCCGTGCCCGGCGCAGTGGCGGGTGCGGCGCTGCTTACCATGCTGCCGCAGGTTCTCACGGTGCTGCAGGATTATGAACACATGATCCTCGGCCTCATCATGATGCTGGTGATGATCTTCATGCCGGCAGGGTTGGTGCCGAGCATGTCGCGGCTGTTGCGGGGGAGGGCGTGATGCCGCTGCTTACCGTCGAAGGTCTCGGCATCGATTTCGGCGGCCTGCGCGCCGTCAATGACGTCGGCTTCCAGGTCGAGCCGGGCGAGATCGTTGCCGTCATCGGCCCCAATGGCGCCGGCAAGACGACGCTGTTCAATATGATCAGCGGAGCCTATCGGCCGGCGCGCGGCACGGTCACGCTCGATGGCGAAGCAGTGACGGGCATGGCACCGCATCTGCTCGCCCGGCGCGGCATGTCGCGCACCTTCCAGAACCTGCAGATATTCCAGAACATGACGGTGCTGGAAAACGCCATGTCCGGTTGCCACCTGAAGGAGCGCGGCAATTTGCTGGCCGACCTGTTCGCCATGCCAGGCTCGCGCCGGCGCACGGCCGAGACCCGCGCCGCTGCCATGCAACTCCTGGAACGGGTGGGTCTCGCCCGCGCGGCGGACAAGGATGCATCCTCGCTTTCTTACGGTGCTCTGAAGCGGCTGGAGATCGCCCGGGCGCTGGCGCTGGAGCCGCGCATCCTTTTGCTCGACGAGCCAGCAGCCGGCTGCAACGCCGTGGAAACGCAGGAGATCGACCATCTCATCGCCGATGTCGCCAAGTCCGGGGTCGCCATCCTGCTCGTCGAACACGACATGAAACTGGTGATGCGCATCTCCAACCACATCGTCGTGCTCGACCGCGGGGAGAAGATCGCGGCAGGCAAACCCGAGCAGGTCGCGCGTGATCCAAAGGTGATCGAAGCCTATCTCGGCGTGCAGGCCAAGGAGGATGCCGGCCATGCTCTCGGTTGAAAATCTGCGCTCGCGCTACGGGCGCATCGAAGTGCTGCACGGCGTCGATCTCGATGTGCGTTCGGGTGAAATCGTCACGGTGGTAGGCGCCAACGGCGCGGGCAAGACTACGCTCCTGCGCTGCATCTCCGGCGTGCAGCCGATCACCAGCGGTGGAATGGTTTTCCGAGGCGAACCGCTGCAGGCGGTTCCGGCACATCGCCGCGTGGCGCTTGGCCTGTCGCAATCGCCGGAAGGACGGCAGATATTTACCAATCTCAGCGTCGAGGAGAACCTGCGCCTTGGCGCCTATCTGTTTTCCGACGACCGGGTTGAGAAGGACATGACGGAGGCCTTCGCTCTGTTCCCGATCCTGAAGGAGAAGCGCAACCTCGCCGCTGGTGGACTTTCGGGTGGCCAGCAACAGATGCTGGCGATCGCCCGCGCGCTGATGGCGCGGCCTGCCTGCCTGTTGCTCGACGAACCCAGCATGGGTCTCGCTCCCATCCTGGTCGCTCAGATTCTGGACGTGGTGAAGAATCTCAAGGAACTGGGCATAACGGTACTGCTGGTCGAGCAGAACGCCTATGCGGCGCTGCAGGTCGCCGACCGCGGCTATGTCATGGAAACCGGCCGCATCATCATGTCGGGATCGGCCGAGGAACTGATCGCCGATGAGCGCATCCGCGCCGCTTATCTGGGCGTGTAGCATCCGCCATCGCCGTCGTTCGTGGCGCAGCCGGTTCGATATCAGCCGAGGCTTCCCGCGAAGCGTTCCGCCAGCCGATCATTGCGAAACGCCTCGGCAATGAAATCGACGAAGACCCGTGTCTTGGCCGGCAGCTGCCTGCGGCTTGCGTAGTAGATCGATATTGGTCCGCTGTCGGCGTACCATTGCGGCAGCAGGCGGACGAGCGCACCGTGCTCGAGATGCGGCAGCGCGTGGGGGACTGCGATCAATGTCACGCCGAGACCGAGCAGTGCCGCCCGGCACATCGCCTCGGGATCATCGAATATGATCGTTTCCTTCAGGGTCGCCTGGATTTCCGTACCTGCGGCGTTGCGCATGATGCGGTCACGGGTTCGTCCTGTCCGTGTGGAGCGCATGACAATGCCGTCGAAGACGGCCAGATCCGAGGGGTCGGCAGGCTGTTTCCTGCCTCTCATATATGCTGGCGACGCGACTGCGACGATGTGCAAGGGCGCGAGCGTGCGTGTCACCAAGCCTGGCGTCAAGTCAATGCCGCCGCCGATCGCGGCGTCATATCCCTCGGCGACCAGATCGACTTGTCTGGCCTCGAACCGCCAGTCTGGGCGAATATTGGGATAGCGCGCGAGGAAGGTGGGCAGCGTCGGCAGGATATAATCTGCGCCAAACGTCAACCCCATGCTGACCTTGAGGACACCGGCGGGCTCGCCACGATCTGTCGCAGCGTCGGCGATCGCTGCCTGCAGCCCCTCCAGATGATCCTGCACTGTGAGCAGGAAGCGCTCTCCGGCCTCGGTCAGGGTCAACTTGCGCGTCGTTCGCTGAAACAGCCGGACACCGAGATTACGCTCCAGCATCGCCACGTTGCGGCTGACCGCAGCCGGCGTCAGGGAAAGCCTGCGCGCGGCAACCGAGAAGCTGCTGGCCTCCGCGCTTCGGACGAAGGATTCGAGGTTGGCAAGTGTCTCCATGAGCGTTCTTTCAAGTGATACTTGTAAGAATTGAAACTGATTACCGTCTATTCATAGGTCAATAAAAGACCGACAGCTAGGGGCAGACAACGCAGCGCCAAACCGGAGACAACGCTCATGGCCAGCCAGTCCAATGCCCCCAAGAACGGCCTCAAGGCCTTGCTGACGCCGGAAGAGTCGGTGCTGGTTCTGATAGACCATCAGCCGTTCCAGTTCGCCAATCTGCACAGCCATGAACCCACGATGATCGTGAACAATGTCATCGCGCTGGCAAAGACGGCAAAGATCTTCGGCGTGCCGACGATTCTGACGACGGTCCTTGAGGACCGTGGCGGCAAGCTCATCAAGGGCCTGCAAGACGTCTTTCCCGATCAGAAGCCAATCGATCGCACCTTCATCAATACCTGGGAAGACGCGCGTGTCGTCGATGCCGTGAAGAAGACGGGCCGCAAGAAGATCATCATGGCCGCGCTCTGGTCGGAGATATGCCTTGCCATGCCGGCCATCCAGGCAGCGGGCGAGGGCTACGAGGTCTATGCGGTCACCGATGCGTCAGGCGGCGTGAGCGTGGAAGCGCACGACATGGCCGTGCGCCGCATGGATATGGCGGGTGTCGTTCCAATCACGTGGATGGCGGTGGCCGGTGAACTGCAGCGCGACTGGGCCCGCGAAGAGACCGCCAGGAGGGGCGGGGAGATGTTTCTTGAGCATGGCGGCGGCACCGGCATCGCGCTCGCCTGGGAACTGCAACTGCTCGGTCAGAATGCCGGCGGCGGAGCATAAGCGGCTGTCGCCAATCTCTTCTCACGGATGCAACAACTCGGTGCCGCACCAATCGTCTGACGTCGATCGTTTGTACGTTCGGTCGCCACCGCTAACTCTGAAAGGAATATCAAATGACCATTGGCATTATCGGCTCGGGTGCGATTGGCACCGCGTTCGCCCGGACGCTCGCTCGGGCAGGGCTCGAAGCCACGATCTCAAACAGCCGCGGTGCGGATTCGCTTGAAGGTCTGGTCCGCGAAATTGGGCCGTCCATCAAGGCTGGCAGCCGCGAGGAAGCGGCACGCGCCGACATTGTCTTCGTGGCGGTGAACTGGACGAAGCTCCCGGCAGCGGTGGCAGGCCTTCCAGATTGGAAAGGGCGCATTGTGATCGATGCCAACAATCCAATCGAGGCACCGCTGTTCAAGCCAGCAGACCTCGGAGGCCGTGTATCAAGCGAGGTATTTGCTGATCTGGTGCCCGGAGCCCGCGTCGTAAAGGCATTCAATCATCTCCGCGCAGAGTTGCTTGCCACCGATCCACGTTCGGATGGCGGACGGCGCGTGCTTTTCTATTCCGGCGATGACATCACGGCCAAGGCAGAGGTGGCTTCCCTGATCGAACAGATCGGTTTCGTTGGGATCGATCTTGGCTCGCTGGCCGTCGGCGGCAAGCTCGCTCAATTTCCCGGCGGCCCGCTGCCGAACCTGAATCTCGTCAAGATCGGTTGAGTCTCTCCGCCGTTGTCGCGGATGGTCTAACTCCCAAGGCGGAGCGAGCTTGTCTCAATGTGTAGTAAGCAGCCTTTGAACAAGCTCGGTGCGATTATGCGCATGCAGCTTCTGGCAGAGGCTGCCGATATGGTCCTTGACCGTATAGGCCGATATTCCGAGCGCTCTTGCGATCTCCTTGTTGGACTGGCCGTGGCACAGAAGCAGCGCCACTTCGCGCGAGCGCGTCGGCAGCTGATTCAGGGCCGAGGCGCGGGTGAGCGATGCGTATTCGCCGTGTGAGGCCGTGCCGGATTGCGAGATCCAGGAGGGCGGAGCGCCGTTGAGTCGGCCTGTCTCGACCATCGTGGTAAGCGCGAGCGACCCGGCCCGGCAAAGGATCTGCATGCTGTCTACGGCCGGTGACTCATAGGCTCCGATCTCGCCCTGGTTGGCCGTGTAGACGACACCGACCACGCGGTTATCGACACGAAGCGGCCCTGCCATGCAATGCATGAACCCCCAGCGCCGCAGCAGCTCGAAATTGTTGCAGCTTTGCCAGCCGGCGGCGCCGACGAGCGTCGAGCCGTCCACCGGCTGTCCCTTTTCGCAGATATAGGCCAGCAGCGGATCGTATTTGTCGAATTCGGCGCTGTACTCCTGGATGAACCCATCCGGCGCATGCTTGCTGTAGAACAGATAGGGCTTGTCCCGGTCGAGCAGATAGAGGCCTACCGTCGGCGACCCGATCAGCCGGCCGATCTCGCGGTGGCAGGCGTCGCCGAGCGCTTCCAGCGAACGGCTGGCGGCAACGTTGAGCGCGGCATCGCTGACCGCGCCCGCCGAGTAGTCCGCTATCGTGGCCGGGGACCGGCGCATCCGTCATTCCTCCTTTTGTCCGCGCCCATTCTGGGCTTGTCGGACACGGCAAGGCTCGCCACCCTCAGCGAGCATCCTGTTTGCCGGACAAGGAGTTTCCAGCAAAAGCAGGAAAAAGCAAGCGGGTGCGTGCGATCCCGCGACGGTCAGCCGTCGACGCCGAACACGCCCCATTTTGCGTCCGCCCCGACAGCGCCGAGATAGACGCGCCCGCATTCCTGTACGATCTCGTCGGCCATCAAAATGTGCTGCGTTCCCGAATGGATGTCGCGGTAGAAGCGCTGCATGATGCCGTTGTGCAGGGAAGCGCCCCGTGCCGCGCGGTGGGCGAAGGTGCCGACATCCGATATCACATCATGCACATGGCGCATCGCCAGCTTCACGTCGGCGATTTGTTCTAGCGAAGCTTCGCCGCCTTCGGCGAATGTTTCGGCCATGCTCGTCCATGCCTGATAGGCGAAGGCGCGGGCCGAGCGAAAGCGCGCCTCGGCGCGGGCGAATTCATATTTGAATGTCGCGCTTTCGTTCATCTTGCCGAAGGCATCGACGCGCTTGGCGGCAAGCTTGGCCAGTTCGTCCAGCATGCGCCGGCCGACGCCCAGCGCCCACGTCGTATGGCCCCATGCCGTATAGCCGACCAGTCCGAGGCTGCCCTGCGGACCGCCGCGCTTGGCATTGCCCTCGTTGAGACCGTAGCAGAGGTGATGCGGCACGAAGAGCTCGTCGGCGTCTTTCAAAGTGTAATCGAAGCTGCCGGTGGCGCGCAGGCCAAGCACGTCCCAATTGCCTTTCAGCTCGATCGTGGCGCGCGGGTGATGGGTGACGACGACCTCCGGCTGGCCGTTCGGCTGCATCACCATGGTCTTGCCGGTCGCGTCGGTGACGAAACAGCCGGAATGGATCCACTCGGCATGCTGGATGCCGCTGCCATAGGCCCAATGGCCGCGGATCATGTAGCCGCCCTCGACCGGCCGCGCATAACCGCGCGGCACGCCGTTACCGGCGACCATGACGTCGGGTCCATGCGCAAAGATATCGCTGGCGCCCTTGTCGGAAACGAACAATGACATCACCCCGCCGACGGCGTTGTTGACGATGACGCACCATCCCGCCGAACCATGCGCCCAGGCGACACGCTCGCCGAGACGCATGGCGTCGACATGGGAAAGCTCCGCGCCGCCGACTTCCTTCGGCATCATCATGCTGTAGAGCCCGGCGTCCTGCAGAAGCTTGAACGTGCCGTCGGCAAGCCGGTTCAGTTGCTCGCTTTCTTCCGCCGCCGCCTCGATTGCCGGCAGGATGCTTTCGACACGCGCCGTCATTTCGGCAAGCGACGGTTTGGCGGCTTGTTTGAGATTGGCAACAGGCATGTTCACGGGCTCCACCCTTGTCTTTCGGTTGTCGGGCCAGGCTCAGCGGCCAGGTTCTTCCTCGTGCAGTGTTCCAACGGGGCGGGGGGCCAGCAACCCCCCCAACTGGGGGGATTGTGCGCCTCGCCCTACACTTGAAAGATGCCGGTCGACGGGAATTGAAGCGCGGCCCGCACAAGAACCAAGAGCCGGCTGCGCTGATCTGGGAGTATCGTATCGATGGCTGGCATCAGGGTCATCGGCTTCTGCGGCAACACGCAGAGGCCGTCGAAAACGCGCGCGCTTGTCGAAGCCGTTTCCACCAATCTGCACAAACGCCATGGCATCGACGTCGATATCTTCGATCTCGTCGATGCCGGCGACGGGCTGGGCGCGTATTCGCCGGCCGGACTGAGCGGTCGCGCCAAGGCGATCGTCGATGCGATCGAGAGCGCCGATGCCCTCATCGTCGGCAGCCCGGTCTACAAGGGCTCCTATACCGGCCTGTTCAAGCACGTCTTCGATCTGGTTCAGCCGACCGCACTGATCAATCGCCCGGTGCTGCTCACCGCCACCGGCGGCGGCGCACGTCATTGCCTCGTCGTTGAGCATCAGCTCCGGCCGCTGTTCGGTTTCTTCGAGGCCTGCACCATCCCGACCGCGATCTATGCCAGCGAAGCGGACTTTTCTGACGGTGTGCCCGCAAGTCCCCTGGTGCTTCAGCGGATCGCTGCCGCCGTCGATCAACTTGCGAGCCTGGTCGGGCGTCCCGACTGCGTCGCGGCTGAATAGCAAGGAGTTTCCCAGGATGAACCAGGCAATCGTCTCCAGATCTGCGCCAGCAATGAGCGGCTTCGAGCGCACCGAGTATGATATCGGCGGCGTGCGCACCGTCGTGCACAGCATCGGCAAGGGCAAGCCCTTGGTGTTTCTCCATGGTGCGGGCACTTTTCCCGGCTTCGAATTCGCGCGCCTGCTTGCCGCCGATGCGCGCGTGATCATTCCCTACCATCCCGGTTTCGGCGAATCCGCCGACGGCGAGCACATCGCATCGATCGACGACCATGTGCTGCATTATGCCGACTTGTTCGATCGCCTCGGCCTCGCAGACTTCGACCTTGCCGGCTTCTCGTTCGGCGGCTGGATCGCCGCCGAATATGCCGCGCGCACGAGCAGCGGCCTGCGCCGGCTGGCACTGGTGGCGCCTGCCGGCCTGGTGGTGCGCGCGCATCCTGCGCCGGACCTTTCGACTGTCGGGCCGCAGGATTTGCCGGGCTACCTGACGCATGATCCGCAAGTGGCGATCGGCTATTTCCCGAAGGTGCCCGATCCGGCCTTCGACCAGTCGCTCGGCCGCGAAATGATGGCGTTCGGCAAGCTTCTCGGCGACGAACCGCAGGGCAATCCTAAGCTTGACCGCTGGCTGCATCGCATCAGCGTTCCGACCCTTTTGCTTTGGGGCAGCGAGGACCGCATGCGCCCGGCAGCCCAGGCGTCCGCCTGGCTGAAGCGACTTCCAAACGCGCGGCTCGAACTGGTGGCAGATGCAGGCCATCTCCTGTTCGAGGAAAAGCCGGCGGCCGCCGTCGCAATCCTGCGCGACTTCCTCGCTGCGTGAAGACCACCGAACCGACATATCTCGAAAAGGACAGATCAATGATTGTGATGCAGGCCGGCGTGACCAAAAGCGAGGAAGCCTATGACGGCGCCAAATGGAATATTCTTGGCCAGACCTACACGCTGAAACAACAGTCGGATGCTTCGATGGCCTGGCATGCGATCCTGCCGCCCGGCACCTTCGTGCCGCCGCACACTCATCCGACGCAGGACGAGTTCATCTCGGTCTTCGAAGGTCGTCTCGACCTCTGGCTCAACGGCAAGGAAGTCATCGCCAACGCCGGCGATCTCATCCGCCTGCCGATGGGCGAGCCGCACGGCATCTTCAACAAATCCTCCGGTACGGTCAGCAGCCTGTTCTGGGTTTCGCCGACGCGGGCGCTGCGCGGCCTTTTCGAACGCATTCATAATGTCGGCGATCCGGCCGAAGTGGTGCGCATCGCCGCCGAGCACGAGGTCGACTTCCTGCCGCCTCCGGCCTGAAGACATCCATGCCTTTCCCGTTCGCTGCGATTGCGGTGCGCGGGAACCGGGTATGGCCCGGCAATCATGAACGCCGCAAAGGCGCATCAATTCGCGAAAATGAATTTCCGAACAGGGGAACGGACGATGAATTGGGACACGATTTCTGAAACGGACAGATCACGCATAAAACGCTGGCAATTCGGCATGCTGGCGCTGGCACTGATATGCGAGATCTTTCTCGCCGCGGACTGGTACGCCTTTGCGGCGGTCATTCCCTTCATCTCCGAGACACTGCAACTCGATCCGGCTCAAGCCGGCCTGGCGCAGGGCATCTTCGCGTTGACATACGGCCTCGGCATGATCGCGTGGTCGCAGGTCAGCCGCAGCATGAGCGCCCGCAACATGCTCCTGATCGGCCTTGCCGGCACCGGCCTCGGCATGGTGCTGCAAGTCTATGTCCAGAGCTATGGCCAGTTGATCGCGCTCCGGCTTTTCATCGGCTTCTTCGATGCGGCGATCTTCCTCGGCAACATGAAGCTGGTCATCGGCTGGTTCCCGCAGGCGCGGCGAGGCAGCATCGTCGGTATGATCCTGGCTGCCTACAGCCTTGCCATAACGCTCGATTTCGCGCTCGGCATTCCGCTTACCATCGCCTATGGCTGGCGTACTTTCTTTGCGCTGCTCGCCGGCGGAACACTGCTTGTCGCGCTTGCAATCGTGTTGTTCGGTCGCAATGGGCCGGCCGAAATCGGCGTGCGTGGTTTTGCCTGGGAAGAGCCGCTGCCGCGTGGTGCGTCGATCCCGCTCAGCGCCATCTTCCGCTCGCGGTGGATTTTGGTCGGGGGTCTCGGCATCGCCGCCTGTACACTCGCCATTGCCGGCACGGCGACCTGGGTGGTGCCGGCCTATATAGCGGTCCAGAACATGCCGGTGGAGGATGCCGCTCTCGTCGGCACGCTGATGGGCCTGTCGCAGGTGGTGTTCCTTGTCATCGGCGGCTATGTCGCCGATCGCATCGGCAAGGCCTTCATGATCAAGTTCGGCACGGTGCTGGCGCTGCTGACTGCAATCGCCTTCACGGTAGCCACCATCTATCCGATGGATTTCGGCTGGCTCCTGCTCTTCGCCGGTCTTAGTGGCATTGCCGTCTTCGGCGGCGGCGCGATCTTCTCGCTGCTCAGCGAGAAATATCCGGACGAACTGGCAACCGCCGCCGTCGGTTATGCCGAGGTCTTCGGCGTCGTGTCGAGCTTCCTGTCGCCATGGATGATGGGCCTGGTGATCCGCGCCTCAGGCGGTTCCTTCACGGAGGCGTTCGTGGCGTTCGCGGTCGTTGAGGCGATCTTCCTTGTCGTCCTCGTTATCCTGGCGCGGGAGAACGTCGGGAGGGCAGGGGTCGTTGCTCCGGTGGCGACCAACTGAAGTCAGCAGGATCGCTTTTATCTCCCCTTGCTTTCGAGAGTCCGGGCGCCCGCTAAAGCAGCAAATCGCTGACAGCAGCGCCCGGCGGTCGAGCAGCGACCGTCATGCCGCATCGATCTTCTCGATAGCGGCCATCACACCGCGAAGCTCGGCCAAGCCACGAAGACGCCCGATTACCGGATAGCCGGGATGGGTTTTTCGCGATGCATCGTCGATCAATTCATGACCGTGGTCAGGGCGCATCGGAATATTCCAGTCCCTGCGTCCTTCGGCCCTGCGGCGTCTGCACTCGGCCATGAGCACGCGCACCAGCGCTACCATGTCGGTGTCGCCGCCGAGATGATCGGCCTCCATGAAGGAGCCGTCGGCTTCCTTGGCGACGTTGCGCAGGTGGGCGAAATGGATTTTGTCGGCGAAGCGCCTGGCGATCGCCGGCACGTCGTTAGCCGGGTTCGCACCGAGCGAGCCGGAGCACAATGTCAGCCCGTTCGATGGAGATGGCACCGCCGACAGGATGAAGTCGATGTCATCGGCGTTGGAGACGATGCGGTCGAGGCCGAACAGCGGTCGCGGCGGATCGTCCGGATGCACGCAAAGTCGCACGCCCACCTCTTCCGCGGTTGGGATCACCTCGCGCAGAAAACGGACGTAATTGGCTTGAAGGTCGGTCCGCGACACGTCGCTGTAGCGCTCCAGCATGGCGCGCAGGCCCGGCACGTCGTAGCGATCATAGGCGCCCGGCAGACCAGCCATGATGTTGGCCAGCAGCTTTTCCCTGTCGCTTTCCGAAGACCTCTGGAACCAGCTGCGCGCTTGGTTGAGAGTGGTCTCGTCGTGCTCGTCCTCCGCGCCCGGCCGCTTCAGCATGTAGCAGTCGAAGGCCGCATATTCGTGGATATTGAAACGCAGCGCGGTGCCGCCGCCGGGAAGGGGGGCATCCAGTTGCGTGCGGGTCCAGTCGAGGATCGGCATGAAGTTATAGCAGACCACCTCGATGCCGCAGGCGGCAAGATTGCGCAACGACTGGCGATAAGCATCGAAGATCGGCTCCAACCCGTCGCCGCCAAGCTTGATGCTCTCATGCACCGGCAGGCTTTCCACCACGCGCCATTTCAGGCCTAGCGAGGCTTCGGCCTCGATGATTGCCTGCCGTTTGCGGATTTCCTCGACAGTCCAGACATGTCCGTAAGGAATATGATGCAGCGCGGTGACGATGCCGCGCGCGCCGGCCTGGCGCACATGCTTGAGTTCGCAGGCGTCATCTGGGCCGAACCAGCGCCAGGTTTCTTCCATTTCATCAGCTCCGATTGGGCATGTTGTCAGTTTTTGGCGTGGCCACCCACCGGGCGATTACGAAACAGCGCGCCCGTCGGCATCGAAGAAGTGCAGATTGTCCTTATCTGCAATCAATCCAATGCTGGTGCCGATCGGCGGCATGTCCCGCTTGTCATCGACGATAAGGCAGGTCTGCCCACCGGGCAGCTCGACATGCATCAGCGTCACGGCGCCTGTGTATTCGTTGAGCGTCACGGTGGCGGACAGCGCGTCGGTCGTTGGCTCGACGACGCGAAGATGCTCGGGGCGCACGCCGACCGAAACCGCATTGGCGGGCAGGGCATGCGTCGGGGCTACGAGCTTCGCTTCCGCGGCCGGCAGCAGGTTCATCCTCGGGCTGCCGATGAACTGCGCGACGAAGACATTGTTCGGCTTCTCGTAGAGGTCACGCGGCGAGCCGATCTGCTCGACCTTGCCGTCACGCAGCACCACGATCTTGTCGGCCAGCGTCATTGCTTCGATCTGGTCATGTGTCACGTAGATCATCGTGGTCTTCAGGCGGTGGTGCAGCGCCGCGATCTCGGAACGCATATGGACGCGCAGCTCCGCGTCGAGGTTCGACAACGGCTCATCGAACAGGAAGACATCCGGGCTGCCGACGATGGCACGTCCGATGGCGACGCGCTGTCGCTGGCCGCCCGACAGCTGGCGAGGATAGCGGTCGAGCAAGGCTTCGAGCTTCAGTGTTGCGGCAGCTTCTCTCACGCGCCGGTCGCGCTCGTCGGCTGGAACTTTGCGAACCTTCAGGCCGAAGCCCATATTGTCGCGCACATTGAGATGCGGGTAGAGCGCATAGGACTGGAACACCATGCCGACGCCGCGCTTTGCCGCCTGAACGTCGTTCATCCGCCGCCCGCCGATATGGAGTTCTCCGGCGGTGACATCCTCAAGCCCGGATATCATGCGCAGCAGGGTCGACTTGCCGCAACCGGATGGCCCTACGAACACGGCGAACTCACCTTCGTTGACCGTCAGGTCGACGCCCTTGATGATCTCCGTCGCGCCGAAATGCTTGCGAATATCTTTCAGGACTACATCAGCCATTCATATTCCTCGTCAGCCTTTGACGCCGGAAAGCGCAAAGCTTTCCGTGATCTGGCGTTGGGCAATCAGGTAAACGATCAGGATCGGCAGGACTGCGAGCGTGGTCGCCGCCAGTTGCAGATTCCACAGCGGCAGTCCGTAGCTGTCGTTGAAGTTGGAGAGCGCCAGCGGCAGCGTGAACATCTGCAGCGAACTCAGGAAGATCAGCGGCTCGAGGAACAGGTTCCACGAGAACAGGAAGGTGATGATGGCGACGGCCGCCAGCGCCGGGCGCGACATCGGCAGGGCGATGCGCCACCAGATGCCGATGCGCGAAAGCCCGTCCATCCGTCCGGCATCCTCCAGCTCCCGCGGAAGCGCCAGGAAATACTGGCGCATGAGGAAGGTCGCCATGACGCCGTGCGGTCCGAATGTCGGCAGCAGGATCAACGGCCAGTGCGTGTCGATCAGGCCGAGCGAGCGGATGAGGAAGAAGTTGGGAATGATGGTCACCTCCTCGGGCACCATCAGCGCCGAAACGAGGAACAGCATCAGCAAGCCCGCGCCAGCGAAGCGCATCCGGGCCAGCGCATAGCCGGCGAGCGAGGAGATGATCAGCGTCAGCACCGTCACGGCGATCGCGATGTAGAGCGAGTTGAAATACTGCCGGGCGAAGGGCTGGTAGGTGAACACCTCGATGAAGTTCTCATAGCGCCAGACGCGCGGCAGCAACGACGGCGTGCCGAATATCTCGGTCGTGCTCTTGAAGCCGGCCGAGACCATCCAGAGAAACGGAAAGACGAAGGGGATCGCCACGATCAGCAGCGCCAGCGTCCAGCATGTGCGGTAGACAATGTCGATCTGGCGCCGGGTCATTGCATGCCCCTGCGACGTATCCGAACCTGGATGAGGGTAAGCGCCATGACAATCACGAACATGATCATCGCCAGTGCGGCGGCATAGCCGACGTTGAAGAATTTGAAACCCTGCTGGTAGATGTAGAAGGCCAGCACCAGCGTGCCGTTCTCCGGCCCGCCACCCGTCATCTGGTAGATGTGGTCGAACACCTTGAACGATCCGATCGTCGTGATGACCAGAATCACCAGCGTGGTCGGAGCCAGAAGCGGCCAGATGACCATGGTGAAAACCTGCCAGCGGGACGCGCCTTCGAGGCGCGCGGCCTCCTCGTAGTCACGCGGCACTGCCTGAAGTGCTGCGATGTAGAGGATCATGTTCAGGCCGACCATCTTGATGACACGCGTGACGATGACCGCAGCCATCGCCCAGTTCGGTTCACGCAGCCAGTTCGGGCCGGTTATGCCGACGAGTGCCAGCATCTGGTTGATAACGCCGCCTTCGCCCTGCAGCAGGAACTTCCATACGATGGCCCAGGCGATGGCCGACGTGATGACAGGGGCAAAAAACACGGTACGGAAGAAGACGACGCCGAAGAATGGCCGCGACAGCGCCAGCGCGAGGGTCAGGGCCAGGGCCATATTGAGAGGCACGAGACCGATAGCAAACACGACGGAGTTACGGACGACGTGCCAGAAGTCAGGGTTCTTGAACAGCGCGTCGTTGAAATTGTCCAGCCCGACGAACGTGGCCTTCTGTGACAGGAGGTTCCACTCGGTCATCGAGAAATAGACGACCGCGACAAGTGGGCCGAGGAAGAAGATAAGGAAGCCGATGACGGTCGGGCTGACGAAAAGCCAGGCCTCGAGCATCTCCCGGGTCTTCAAGGTCAGCCACGGCGCGCGATCGTCGCGCGTCGTGGTTTCTGGGCGGGAAATATCCATCATCTTCCGCAGGTCAAAGCAGCGGCTGGATGGCTGCGCAGACGCCCTTCAGCGCCTCTTCGACATTTGCGTCCGGCTTCCAGAGTGCGTCCATCTTCGGCGCCATCGCCGCGAATATCTGCGGGACCTTCTCATGTGCCGGGTGTACACGGCCCTTCACGATCGCGGCTGCGATACTCTTCATCTGGTCGGCAGGCACCAGCTTGTTGCTGTTGATGAAGGCGTCGCTCTCAAGAACCGACTTGCGTGCCGGCGGGAAGAACTGCGCCATGATGGCTACGTTCTCCTTCGTCGTCATCTCCGCCACAAGGTCGGCAGCGAGCTGCTTGTTCTTGCCCTGTTCAAAGACGACCAGCGCGGCCTGTCCAATGACCGGAGCCTCGCCTCCGGGACCGGTCGGGAGAGGCGCGATGCCCCACTTGAAGCCGGCCTCAGGCATCTTGGAGGCCCGCGATATCTGGTTGACCGTCATGGCGGAATTTCCGGAGAAATAGTCTCCCTGTTCGCCAGGCGGCACGATCGTCTTGTCCTTGAAGACCATGTCGTGAAGCTGCTGCACGGCAGCGACTGCCTCCGGCTTGTCGAAGCCGCATTGGCCATCGGCCCACATCTCGCCGCCATAGGCGCGGATCGGAGGCAGCACCGCATGCGTCATGCGTGATGCATAGCCTTCGCCATCCTTGAACTCGAACGCCCACTTGCCTGGGTTTGCCTCGACGAGCTTCTTCGACACTTCCTGGAACTTCTTCATGTCCCACTCGCCCTTCGCGGCGAGCGCGCCCGGGTCTTCGAGACCTGCTTTGTCGAACATGTCCTTGTTGTAGTAGATCATGAACGGCGAGGTTGAGAACGGGATGCCGTAGACGGTTTCACCATTCTGCCAGAGTGCCATCGCAGGCTGCGAGAAGTCGGCGAAATCATAGCCTTCGGCGGCCTTGACGGTCGGCCCGATATCCATCAGCAGGCCGGCGTTTTCGAAGGCGGGGGCTGCGTCTTCCATCATCCAGGCAGCATCCGGCGGATTGCCGCCGGCAACCTGGAAGGTCAGCTTCTGCGTATAGTCGGCGACGGGCACCGTCTCGAACTTCACGGAAACGCCGGGATGCTTGGCGATGAACTTTTCAGCGATGCCGTTCAGCATCTTGAGATGGGCTTCGCTGCCGGTCCAGACGGTCACGCGCAATTCCTGCGCGAGCGCTGCCCCGGACATCAGGCAAAGTGCCAGTGTGGAAGCAATTATTCCTGTTCGTGCACCTTTCATGGGTTCCTCCCCTTGGTGGTTAATCGTTATTGTTTATGTGTGCATGCGTAACGTTTGCGGACGGGCAGAAAGCCCCGTCATGCGGCTTCTCCCGGCAATGTTCCCGGAGCGTCGCCGATCGACCAGCCGCCATCGACGGGGATGTTCACGCCGGTGACGTAGGCGGCTGCATCGCTGCAGAGAAAGATGTAAGCGCCGACGAGATCCTCGGGTATGCCGTGGCGTCCGACCGGAATTTTGACGGCGACTGCGCGGCGGAATGCGGCGTCGCTGTAGCGGGGAGCTGTCGCTTCAGTCTCGATCGCGCCCGGCGATACGACGTTCATGGTCACGCCGCGCGGGGCAACGTCACGCGCCAGCGCCTGTATGGCTGTCAGCTGGGCAGATTTGAGCGAGGCGTAGACGATTGTTTCGGCGCGCGGACGGCTCGCCATGATGCTGCCTGTGGCAACGACGCGGCCCCAGCCGCGCTCGGCCATCGGCGGCACGAATTTGCGCGCGAGAGTAATCGGCGCCGTGAGATTGGAGGCGACATGCGCCTCGATATGCGCCGGATCGGCGTCGTGCCAGGGGAGGCGGCGCTCGATGGCGGCATTGGAAATGAGGATGTCTATTGGACCTGCGGCCGAGAGAACGTCATCGGCGAAGCTGTCGACAACGGCCGGCTTGGTGAAATCGGCCTCGAAGACGGGCGTGCTGCCTCCCACCTCGCGGGCAGTGGCCTCGGCGCCGCTGGCGTCGCCGAAATGGTGGATGACGATCTCGGCGCCCTGTGCTGCCAGGCCAAGTGCGACGGCGCGGCCGATGCCCGAACTGGCGCCGGTGACGAGCGCACGACGCCCCTCGAGTGAGAAGCGGCCTGCGCTCATTGGCGTCTGCCTTCGAGCTTGTCGGCGACTTCCAGAGAGGCGATGTCGGCGGCCTTGAAATGCGATTTGATCTTCGCTTCAGCAAGGTCGGCATCGCCGGCGGAGATTGCGTCGAGAATCTCTTCGTGGCGCCTGATCGTCTGTCGCCAGTCGGCATCGGTCCGGTTCGACCGCCGGGAGAACAGTTCGGAGACCTCGCGCTGCACCGAGCGAAGCCCTTCCATCTGAACACGTATCATCGTGTTTCCGGTCGCCATCGCCAGTCCGAGATGGAACAGGATGTCGGCCTCCGTGAAACCCGCGGGATCGAGCAGGGACGTCTTCATGTCCTCGATCGCCTGGGTCATGGTCTTCAACCCTTCGGGATCGCGGCGTTCGGCTGCAAGGCGAGCGATGCCGGTCTCGATGACGCGGCGCATTTCGTTGGCTTCCTGCAGGCTCTTCAGGCTGGAGCGGACCGCATAGCCGTAGATCCTCTCCATAGGCTCGCCGCTGATTGCCTTGGCTCGCGCCACCTTGCCTTGCTGGGTGAAGATCAATCCGGCGGCGGTCAGCTGGCGCAGCGCCTCGCGGGCGATCGGCTTGGACACGCCGAACTCACGCGCGATTTCGCCTTCGGGCGGCAAAGGCTCGCCGGGCTGGATGCGTCCGTCGAAGAGCGCTGCCGCAATTGCGTCTGACACGCTGTCAGCCAGGCGCAAGGGGCTTGCCTGCTTCGCTGAAAAGAACGGCTTCTTTGTTGTTGTCGCGGTCATTTGTTTTCCCAATTCAGGTTTGTTAGCACGACATCATAAAACTTAGCAACTAAGTTTATCAGTTGCCAAGCTGCTTGGCGATCGCTAGAACCGATCCATCGCACCTGCCGATAATACGGAACAGACGAAAAATCATGGACGTCGCGAGCCCCATAGTCTCAGACAAGATACGTATTACCGACGTTATCGCTCATCCTCTTACACAGAACCTGCCCAATCCCACCGTGACGTCGTGGGGTACCTATAGCCAGGTTTCGATCGTGCTGGTCGAGGTCAGGACGGACCAGGGGCTGGTCGGCGTTGGCGAAACGCTCGCGAGATTTGCACCCAAGGCCTATGCCGAACTGATCGAGACCTTGCTCAAGCCCCGGCTCGTTGGCCAGGATGCACGCGACATCCGTGGCCTGTGGCAGCAGATGCGCCGCGCGCTTTCCGGCCGGGCAGGCGGGATGCTGATCGAAGCGATTGCCGGCGTCGATATTGCGCTGTGGGACATACTGGGCAAGGCGGCGAATATGCCGATCGCAAAACTGCTCGGCGGCATGGGACGTGACAGGGTCGACGTCTATGCCGCCGCTGTGAACTGGATCGAAGACGACGCGGCTGACCGCGAACTCGAACGTTTCATCGCGGATGGATTTCCACGCATCAAGGTCAAGGTGGCCAAGCCGGTTCGCGATGCCTGCAGGCGCGTCGAGCGGCTGCGCAAGCGGGCAGGGGACCGGGTCGAACTCTGCGTCGATGCCAACTGGGCCTACAATCTCGAAGAGGCTGTCGAGGTCAGCAAGGCGCTGGCTGCAAACGGCTATTTCTGGTTCGAGGAACCGCTCGCGCCTGAAGACGAGGACGGCTATGAGGCGCTTCGTGCGCGCTCCGAAGTCCCGATCGCGGCAGGCGAAAGCAACTTCACCGTGGACCAGGCGCAGCGGCTGATAGCAAACCGCACGCTTTCCTACGTGCAGCCTGACGTCGCGCGCTCTGGCGGCATCTCCGAAACAATGCGGATTGCTCAATACGCCAACGTCCACAATATCGGCTATGCCCCGCATATCGGCATGTCCGGGATCGTCTGCGAAACCGCAAGCGTGCATCTGGCGGCGGCGATGCCGAACTTCAGGCTGCTGGAATGCGAATGCGACGGCAGCCCGTTCAAGACCGAACTTGCAGATCTGAAGCCCGGCTGCCTGCGCCAGAACGACGGCACTCTCGACGTGCCGGACAAACCGGGACTCGGCATCGAAATCGATTGGCAAGCCGTCGCCAGGCTCCGCACCGCATGAGGCACTCATCGTGACGTCCAAGAGCATTTCGGAAACCGCCGAAGCAATGCGCCTAGCGCTCCTGCGTGTCGACCCTGCGCTCAGCCGGTTCGATCCGCTTCCGCGCATAATTTCGCTGGATGACTTCTCGCGCGGCCATTGTGGTTGGTCGCAGCTGGTCGGCAATTACGAGGACCATCTCGACACGATGCTGCCGGGTTATGCCCAGCATTCGAGCGCAATGCTTTCGACACTCGGCCATTGGGAGGCTGGGTCGCATGGCGGCATGGATTCGTCCTATGCTCTGAAGATCGCAACCCGGCCAAAGCCCGGCGCGCAGAACGTGGCGATCAAGCGTCACACGTTCCGCAAGCGCGGTCCGATCCGGTTCGAGGCCTATTTCACCTTCAAGCCCGAGGCCAACGAGCTCAAGCTGTCGGAGACTGACGTCCGGTCCGTAGGCTTCCTCTTCGACCTGCAGGGGGGAGACCAGGATGCGGATGCGCAGCGTGTGATGCCGCATCTGCGCTTTCTCAACGCTGCCGACGGCAAGCACTGGCAGAAGTGGCAGTACAAGCGCGAGACGACGAAGTTCAAGGCGGTCGGCCCGGAGGATAAGACGTTGAGCCACTACCATCTCTCGCCGGATGGATGGCTCGACCTGCCCAATGCCGAACAGCGGCTTTGCTACAACGAGATTCCGACCAAGGTGAACTGGAGCTACCTGCGGTTTGATTTCGATCTTGAGACGATGAAAGCCACCGGCTTCCAGTGCAATGACCGAAATTTCGACCTTTCCGGCTTCGATTCGATCCGCATTCCCGCGATGAAGAACCTCTGGTGCATGCTCAACTTCTGCCTGTTCGTGGAGACCGACGTAGCCAAGCGGGCCTTCCTCTATGTCGACTCCATTTGCATCTCTGGAGACTTCTGATGCTGCCCGAAAACATAACTGCGGTCATTGCCCGCAACGAGCGGTGGACCGGCGAGGCGGCATGCGAGCCCTACGAGGCCGGGTGGGCGCGCGAGGCCGTCTTCTTCGTGCGCGCGATCAACCCGCCCATAGGCCCGGCCCCCATGGCCTGGGTGGAGATTTCGCCCGACGGCATGCGCTGGATTCGCGAAGGCGCGGAGTTCCGCATGCCTTCCGAGCGCGACGGTATCGCATGCGCTCGCATTGCGCATTTCGGCAACTGGCTGCGCGTCGCGACGAAATTCGAGGACGGCGCGGAATGCACCGTCCTTGTCACGCTTCACCTCAAGGCCTGATACCTTTTCACCCGAGATAAGCGCCTTGCGCGAGCAGTTCGCGGCGTATGTCCGCATAGTCGACATGGCGAGGCGTGCCGCGATTTCCGATCGATAGCGCTGCCGCGACGCCTGCCGCCTGGCCAAGTGCAAAGCATGGAGGCATGACGCGGATTGCGCTGAGCGCTTCGTGCGTTGCCGATACGGCCCGGCCCGAGACCAGCAGCCCATCATGGCGCTTCGGCACCATGACCCGGTAGGGGATCTGATAGACATTGGCGGTCGGCAACGCCTCGGCGGTGCCGCCGCCTGAGCCAGCAGGATCGTGAATGTCGAGCGGATAGCCGCAGAGTGCCACCACATCATCGAAGGCGCGTCCGCTGCGCAGGTCATCCAGCGTCAACTCGTAGTCGCCCTCGATGCGGCGTGTCTCACGAACGCCGATCTGCGTGGCAGTATCGCGCAGTTCCGCGTTCTCGAAGCCCGGCAGTTCCTCACGGAAGAAGCGCAGCAGCGCCATCGTCTGCTCGCGCCCCTGCATCTCGGCTTTCGTCAGGTCACCGGCGTCGGCGCCATTGAGCTTGAGCACGCGACCCGTATTGATGCGCCAGACACCAGGCTCCATCGTCTTGTAGAGCCCGATGCCGCGCCGTGGCGCGGGAAATCGGCCCGCGGCAGTCGCCGCAGCGACTATCGAGGCATAGGGGCGGAAGTCTTCGGGATGCGCTGCGACATAGGCCTCCACGGCGGCATCGTCGACATTCTGGACCCGGAAGAACAGCGTCTGCGGCTGTGCGAGGCCGTCGCTGTCGCGGCCGTGACGGGTGTGGACGCCGGCGTAGTGAGCAACGTCGCCGTCGGCCGAACAATCGACGACGATGCGCGCCCGCGCCGCGCGGAGGCCGCCTTTTCCGGCGCAGACGACGCCCAGCACGCGCGGATTGGCGATATCAGGATCATCGACGATCGCATCCACCACCATCGTGTGGAGCAGCAGATCGACGCCGGCCTCGACGCACATGCGCTGCGCGACGATCTTCGCGGCCTCGGGCTCGAAAGGCGTTACCTTGTCGTGGCCATAGACGATGAAGCCGCTATACGGCGAACCGGCTGGCACCTTGCTGGGATGCATGGCGCCGCCGACTTCTATCATGTTCTGCACGAATTCTTCGAAGACGCCGCGGATGAGCTGCTCCGACCCGTCGAGCGAGTAGGACGTCATGCATGGGCCAACAAGTCCGGCGGTGAGATTGCCGCCGAGAAAGCCGTAGCGTTCGACCAGTCGCACCCGCACGCCGAGACGCGCCGCAGCGATGGCTGCGGAAATTCCCGAGGGTCCGCCGCCGATGACGAGGACATCGACCTCGTCGAGTTCCGGGATATGCGACGAATAGGCGTATGTGCGTTCGGTCTGCAGCATCGTCGTCTCCAGGATCAGCGGAACATCGACCCGCCATCGACGTCGAGGGCGGAGCCATAGGTGAAGCTCGCGGCGTCGGAGCAAAGGAACATGATGGCGGCCGCCATGTCAGTCGGTCTTCCCATGCGCCGCATCGGGAGGTTTGCGGCAATGCGGTCCTTCAGCGCCTGGTCGATATGCGAATGCATGGGCGAATCGGTCGGGCCGGGATTCAGCGCGTTGATCCGCACTTTCTTGCCCGCCAGTTCGCGCGCCATCGATTTCACCAGCGACAGGGTTCCGGCTTTTGAGGCTGCGTATGCGGTATCGGCGATGAGCCCACCACCGCCACAGACGCCCGCGTCGGACGCAACACAGACGATGTTGCCGCCCTGCGGATTTTCGAGGAAGCGCTTCACGCCGGCCTGTACGGTGAAGAACGTGCCAAGCAGGTTAACGCCAAGCACGCGCTCCCAGTGCGCCCAGTCCTGTTCGAATATCCGCTTGGCGGTGATGACGGCGGCGCATGTCACCACATTGTCGAGACGCTCAAGCTTCTCGTCGCAATAGGCGAAGGCCTTCGAGATGCTGTCGGGATTGCTGACATCGACGGTCACGGCATGGATTTTCGCGCCACTTTCGCGCAGCGCTCCGGCATGCTGCTCCAGCCCCTTGGTGTCGCGGTCGCACATGATGACTTCGGCGCCTTTGGACGCGAATGCGCGTGCGGTTTCGAGCCCCATGCCGCTGGCCGCGCCGGTAATCAATACGGACCGACCGGCGAAGGCGTCGTTTGCGAATGTGGCGTAGTTATCAGTCATATCCACTCCATTGATGTCGGGAATTGCGGCCGCTCAGGCCAAGTAGAGGCTGCCATTCACGTTGAGAGTGGGTGGCGTTGATGTAGCTGTCATTGGTCGAAGGCGAAGAACCGAGGCGACGTTTTCATACGACAGACAACTTAGCTGCTAAGTTGAGTAGTTGTAAAGTAGGTCTGTGTCGTCCTCGGCGGATCGACTGAATGCCGGGTGGACAGCAGCGCAACGGGCGAGGGAGCGCGGCCTGAACACCGCCGAAAGTCATGTCGAAAAGCGCTTGCAGAGGTTCCGCCACCCTGCGGCCTGATAGCCGTACTCGACGGGCATCCGGCAACCCTGGCATGGCTTGGGTCGGTGCGTGGGCATCGCACGCGGTCACTGAGTGTCGGGCATTTTCGGCCAAACCGGAACGATCGCCGATCTCTAAAGGCGTCATGAGATAGATGCCGCAGGCATCCTGAAAGCTGCCGAGGTGCTTATTCCGGGCAGGCCCATTCGTCATGGGTTAGGTATTCTGAGTCCAACTAATCATACGTGACTGCGCCCGTCCGTGTGTTTCAAAACCTCACGATCCGGGCGCGCCAAACGTGCTTCTGCAGGCTGTTGCGGTCATCGACGATCGACCGCGGTGTCAGCCTCTATTGCATGCGGGCGGCCGCTTGCCGAACAAGTTCCATCCGACGCTGTTTGGCGACCTTGATCCGGTCTTGTGAGATAGCCAGGACTGCCGGCGAGGCGGTGTCGGGGGAGCCCGCATTGAACGGCGGTTGCGGATTGTATTCGAGCCGTAACTGGATCGTCTCCGCCGCCGTCGGATCCACCAGATGCGCAATAACGGTGAGTGCGAGATCGATACCAGCAGTCACGCCGCCTCCGGTCAGCCGGTTGCGGTCGACGCAAACCCTCTCGCGGGAAAGCTCAACGCCCAGCAGAGGCAGGGCTTCGCGAGCGCTCCAGTGCGTGGCTGCCCGGTATCCCTTCAACAAACCCGCGGCGGCAAGCACGAGGGATCCAGTACAGACCGATGTGACGAATCTTGCGCCTTCGGCCTGCCTGCGCAGGAAATCCAGAACCTCATCGTCACCCAACAGATCGTCCGTGCCGTAGCCGCCGGGCACGCAGATCACGTCGAGCTGCGGGCAGTCGGCGAAGGTGGACGTCGGCGGAATACGCAACGGCGTATCGCTCTGCACAGGCTCTAGTGTCTTCCACACGAGATGGACTTTCGCACCAGGCAGACTCGAAAAGACCTGAAGCGGCCCGGTCATGTCCAACTGGGTAACAAGGGGGAAGACCAGCAAGCCGATCTGTAGGGAATTGGACATTGGTAACCTCTGATTGAAACTTGACATGGGGAATTTGCCATGATTTGCCTTTATCCAAAATGCCATAGTTCCCTTAATTACGGACATTGAACTTGATCGCCATTCTGATCTTTCCGGGCTTCCAGCTGCTCGATGCATCCGGCCCCGCATCCGTCTTCGAGTTGGCGCAACGTTTCGCCCAAACCGGACCAAACGTGTGCATGGTGGCGGCGCGTCCGGGTCCGGTGAGGAGTTCAGCCGGTATCGAGCTGGTGGCGTCGGGGTTAAAAGATGACGGCTCTATCTCAACGCTCATCGTTGCAGGCGGGTTGGGCGTGGAAGAGGCTGCGGATTGCAGCAAGACGCTGTCTTTCGTGCAGCGCCTTTCCGAACGGGGTGCGCGCATAGCTAGCGTCTGTTCGGGTGCCTACGTCCTGGCAGCCGCGGGCCTCCTGAATGGCCGAAAGGCGACGACACACTGGTCACGGACGCAGGACTTCGTCTCGCGGTATCCCGAAGTGCGATTGGACCCCGACCGGATATTCCTGAACGAAGGTAATATCTGGACCTCTGCCGGAATCACCGCCGGTATCGATCTTGCACTGGCGATGGTTTCCGAAGATTTCGGCGAGAAGGTCGCAAAGAGCGTCGCCCGACAGCTTGTGCTATACCATCGCCGCAGTGGTGGGCAGTCGCAATTCTCGTCATTGCTGGAACTGAAGACGCCGAACGGGCGCTTCGGGCCGTTGTTGTCGTGGGTGCGTGAGAACCTCGACAAGCCACTCAACGTGGAAACGCTTGCCGAGCGCGCGGGCATCAGCCCCCGCCATTTCGCGCGGGTGTTCACCGCCGAAACGGGGTGCACACCATCGAAGGCGATCGAGAGATTGCGGCTCGAAGTGGCCCGCGAGCGGGTGCAGTCGTCGGGCGAACTGATTGAGCGCGTCGCGGAGACCACCGGCTTCGGGGATGCCGAGAGGATGCGGCGTGCTTTTGTCCGCGCATTCGGCCATCCCCCGCAATCCGTGCGCCGGGAATCCCGCACTGGCTAGGTTGCAGAGCCTAAGAGGGTGTCTTCGTATCGCCAAATGTGAGAGCCGGGCTTGGCCTGACGCCGGATCTCACGCTTGCAGCCGCCGGGCAGATATCGCGGGGCTAATTTGGTAGGCACCCTGGGCCAAACTCGGCCTATGCCGAACACCTTTAAGCCTTTCTGGAGATGAGATGCACTTCCGCCCTGGCATGGCAGGAATTGATGGAAATCCGGCATTGCGGATATCTGACGTCGGATTTAACCTTCCAACCATAGGCAAAAAATTGCCGAGCAAGTCCAGGCTGGCGCACGATGGCCGTGCGTGCCGAGGACCGCAAAAGCGGGCTCTATAATGGGAACAAGAATGAAGATGCCGAAGGAATTCACTTGCCTTTCTTGCAGTGCGAACGGCAGTGACTCGCTCACCGCTCCCGCCACCTCTCTTTCCGTAAGGGACGTATCTGCGGCGGTGCGCTCAGCGACCAATTAGGCCCGCTCACAGACCTTGCCAGCCCGAGTTCGGTCGTTGCCGCAAAACTAACCTCTGTGGATTTCTAGGCGCTGGGCAAGTCGCTCAACGACGGGATTATTGCGGCCGACCATCAGAACAAGGCCGATGTCGGCAGCCAGATCGCCCGCAGCTGGTGTGAGGCGGAAGGCCTGGACGTCGTCGTAGGCATCGGCACCTCCGCTGTGGGCTGGCAGTTCAGGCGCTGTCGGGCGAAAGAGCAAGCTCGTTACTCTGCGCCCCAACATATTTTTCAGACCATTCTGCGCGGGAAATTTTCCGCCACACGCCCGTTCGACCAGACACGCGGCGAACGACAGATCACGCAATCACCTGCCAGAAAAGGAGAGGTCATGCTGACCCCATCGCAAATCGACGCCGCCATTTCCCAGAACTGGGAACGCCAGATCGAATGGCTGCGGACCCTGACGCAGTTTCCCAGCGAACGCGGCCTTGAAGGGCCCTGCCAGGACTGGATCGCCGGCTCGTTCCGCGAACGCGGATGGAACGTCGACCGCTACATGCTGTCGGATGTAGCGATGAGCACGCTGCCAGGTTATTCGCCGGTCACCGATACGGATTACGAAAAGGCGGTGCAGGTGGTCGCGGCCATTCGCGCTCCGAAACCGGTTGGCCGCAGCCTTATCCTCCAGGGCCATGTCGATGTGGTGCCGACTGGACCGCTGGAGATGTGGTCGCATGCGCCCTACGGCGGGGAGATCGTCGATGGCAAGCTCTATGGGCGCGGCACCTGCGACATGAAATCCGGCGTAGCCGCCATGGTCTTCGCACTCGATGCCTTGCGCACCGCTGGTTACCTGCCGGGAAGCGACGTCTATGTGCAGACGGTGACGGAGGAGGAATCCACCGGCAACGGCGCTCTGTCGACATTGGCGCGAGGTTATCGTGCCAATGCTTGCCTCATCCCCGAGCCAACCGGCTTGCGTATCGGCCGCGGCCAGATCGGTGTCATGTGGTTCCGCCTGTCGGTGAAGGGCATTCCGGCCCACGTCGTCGACAGCGATCAGGGCACCAATGCCATCCTCTCCACCTATCGCCTGATCGAGGCGCTGCAGGCCTTCACCCTGGAACTCAACGATCGGGTCAAATCCCATCCCTGGTATTCGAAGCTCAGTTCGCCGATTAATTTCAATCCTGGCAAAATCCGAGGGGGCGACTGGGCAAGCTCGACACCCGCCTGGTGTGAATTGGATTGCCGCATCGCCGTGCTACCCGGCACGCCGCTGGACGTTTTCCGCCAGGAGATCATCGATGTAGTGATGAAGGCGGCCGCCGCAGACCCCTTCCTGGCAGCCAATCCGCCCGAGGTCATCTGGAACGGTTTCCAGGCCGATGACTACATTCTGGAGCCTGGCGGCGAATTCGAGACGGCGGTGCGCGCCGCTCATCTGGCGACGACCGGCCAAGACGCTGAAGACTGGCTGATCACCGGCGTCACCGACAGCCGTTTCTACGGCCGCTATTACGACATTCCGAGCCTCTGCTACGGCGCCAGAGGCCTGCGCGCCCATGGCTTTGACGAATATGTCGAGCTGGAGAGCGTCAGGCAGACCACTCGCGTCATCGCCGATTTCATCCAACGCTGGTGTGGCCTTCGGGCGATCTGAGAGGGAAGGGCATCATGATAGACCGGAAATCGCAGTCGACCCGCGCCGCCATCGGCTCGTTCGTCGGCACCACCATTGAATGGTATGACTTCTACATTTACGGCTTCGCTGCAGCCTTGGTCTTCGGGCCGCTGTTCTTTACCGGGGCCTCGCCGTATATCGCGACGCTGTCGGCTTTTGGCACCTTTGCGGTTGGCTTCTTCGCCCGGCCGCTTGGCGGACTGATCTTCGGCCATCTCGGCGACCGAATGGGCCGTAAGAACATACTGGTCATCACGCTTGTCATGATGGGCTGCGCTACGGCTCTGATCGGCCTGCTGCCGACTTATGCCGAAATCGGCTTCTGGGCGCCGGTGCTGTTGGTCGCGCTGCGCGTCTTGCAGGGGATCGCGGTCGGAGGTGAGTGGGGCGGGGCAGTGCTTTTGGCGGCCGAACATGCCCCGAAGGGGCGACAGACCTTCTTCGCCTCGTTCGCCCAACTCGGCAGCCCCGCCGGCCTGGTGCTGGCGTTGCTTGCCTTCCGCGTTGCCGGGCTCGTCGACTCGGAGGTATTCCTGAGCTGGGGTTGGCGCGTGCCCTTCCTGGTCAGTATCGCGCTGCTCGTCGTTGGCCTCGTTATCCGCCTCAACATCGAGGAAACGCCGGAATTCGAAGCGATGAAGAAAAGTGCCCAGACCTCCGCCATGCCAGCGGCGGAAGTTTTCCGCGACTGGCGCAGCGCTATCTTCCTCGCGATGGGTGCCAACACCTTCGGCATTGCGGCAGTCTACTTCTACAACACCTTCCTCGTCACCTACGCTACGCAATATGCCGGCATTGATCGCTCGACCATTCTCGAAGCATTGTTCTGGACGGCGATCGCGCAATTCCTCTTCCAGCCGCTCGGCGCCCGCATTTCCGAGAAAATGGGCAATGAGGGGCTATTCTTGAAAATTTGCTTAGCCGGTGCGATGCTGACGCCCTATCCTCTGTTCATGGTCGTCGAAACCGGCAATTACGCGCTGATTCAGATCGGTCTGATCGTCAATATCATCTTCGGCGCCTTCTCCTATGCCGTCATCGCCGGCTATATCTCGCAGATATTCCCTGCAAGGGTGCGCTACAGCGCGATCTCTATCGCCTATCAGTTCTGCGCGGCGCTTGCCGGCGGCCTAACTCCCGTGCTGGGTACGGTGCTGGCGCAAGAGTTCAAGGGGGAGTGGTGGCCGCTTGCCGTCTTCGCCAGCGCCCTTGCCGGTGTCTCGTTCGTCTGCGTCTCGCTGCTTGATAGATATCGACGAGGGGAATTGGGACAGAGATGGAGCGGGCAGAAAAGTGGGAACGAGGAAGTCGAGGCGTGATTTCCGTTAGGAAACCGACCTGCAGAAACCATCCATTGTTTGCTGATCGACCAAACGCCGTCTGGCCTTAACGTGCAAGCAGGGCATCGAGGCACGACCTTCACCCCGCAGCGAAAGCCGGAAGCACGATGGTGGCAACGACATCTTCGTTGCCACCATTAGGAAGTTTGCTATCCGCCAACACTTTTTTCAGCGACGTGCTAAGGATTGAAATCTCCAGGCGAACACGATGCTTTGATTGATCAAACCGCCTGATCTTGGAACGCCTTGGACATCAGCATCGAGTGTATGAGTGCCGCGCGCGGCGCGATGGTCGAGACGAGGATGTGCTCATGAACCGCGTGGGCGCCGGCGCCATTCAAGCCAAATCCGTCGAGCACAGGAACGCCGAGCGCCGCCAGGAAGTTGCCGTCGGAGCCACCGCCGCGCGAGGTTTCGCCAAGATCGAGGCCGAGCGCTGCGCCGAGTGCCTTTGTGGCATCGTAGAGGCGGGCAACTTGCTTGGTCTTCGCGAAAACCGGCCGGTTGAGTTCGCCGGTGATTTCGAGTTCGACGTCCGGCGTTACCGCCTTGCGGGCCGTAAGCTCGCGCAGCAAGCGGTCGGCGCTTTCCGGGCAGGTCGCGCGCATATCGACACCGAACGTCGCGAAAGCGGGAACCACGTTGAGGCGGGTTCCACCCTGGAATGTCCCCACGTTGAACGAGGAACCTTCGTTATTGTTGTTCATCGCTTCGATCGCAACGATCTGGTGAGCGAGTTCGTGGATAGCGCTGCGCCCGTCAGACAGGTTGCCGCCTGCATGGGACGAACGGCCATGCGCTGTGAAGGTAAAGAACGCGACGCCCTTGCGGGCGGTGATCAGCGTACCGGGATCGCCAAAGGCCGGTTCCGGGATCAGGTTGAAAAACGCCTCGGAGCCGATCTCCTCGATTGTGGCGCGGGAAGCCCCGCTACCGGTTTCCTCGTCGCCATTCAGGTAGACGACGATCGGGCGCGGCGGCACCAGCCCTTGGCTTGCAATACGGCGCAGTGTTTCGGTTGCAAGGAAAGAGCCGGCCTTCATATCGAAGATGCCCGGTCCATAGACCTTGTCGCCCTCGCGTTTTACCGGCATGTTTTCCAGCGTGCCGGCAGCCCAGACAGTGTCGATATGACCCAGGAGCGCGACCGGTTTGCCGCTCGATCCCTCAGGCGCATAGGTGAGCACGAGCTGGCCGGCGCCTCTCTCGCAGGCGGGAATTCGCCGCCGCTCGACCGGGAGCCCCTCGAAACTTGCTTCCACATGGTCGTAGAAGATGTCGATCAAGTCGTGCCGTTCGGACGGGGTTTCGAACTTTACCCAGCGGATGATCCCTTCGAGAAAGGCTTCCGCGTCGATATCCTTGGGCTGAATGATGTTGTCGTACTGCATTGATTCCTCACGCTGCCGTTGTCTCACTGCCACCGAGGCGGAAACCGTAATGTTCCAGGGCGAACTCTTCGGTGATGTAGCCGTCCACCAGATCCGCTTCGACCTGAGCCCGGTCGCGCAGCGCCGGATCGCCCCAGCCGCCACCGCCCGGAAGGCGGATTTCGACGATGTCGCCGGCAACCAGCGACATGGAACTGGTCGCATCAAGCTGGATGACATCGTCGCCGCGAACGACGAAAAGCGATGCACGGCTCGCGTCGTGTCCCTTCTCGCTGCCCTTGGGCGGCAGGCGGAAACGGTCGGAGTAAAGGCTGAGGATGACGTCGTCGGACTGTATTCGATATCGGCGGAAGATGCCCATGCCACCGTTGAACTGCCCCGCGCCCATCGAATTCTGAACGAGGCCGAAGCTTTCCATGCGCACATGCGGGTGCAACTGTTCGATCGACTCCGCCGGCGTGATCCGGCATGACGACAAGACGTGGTCCGTGGCGTGGATGGCATCGTAGCCCTTCGCCGCGCCCCAGCCGCCGCCGAGTACGTCGAGATGGATCGCTGCCGTCTTGCCGGGTTGAGTATGCGAGAGGAAGAAGGCGGTCGTCGCGTTGTTGCCCTGGGCCGGAGTTCTTTCCGGAAGCGCCTGGCCGAGCGCATTGTGGACTGCATCGAGCGCCCGGCAGCCAGAGGTCCCGCGCGCCCGCACCGCGGCGCCCGGCCGCGGATTAAGCACCGATCCCTCCGGGAATATCAGCGTCAAAGGCCGGTTGCAGCCGTCGTTGGCGGGCATTTCAGTATCCGCCAGGATGCTTCTGATTGCTGTGACCGCCGCCGCGATGCTGCTGGCGATCGGTGAATTGAACATGCTGGGCAGTTGTTCCGCAGAGCCAGTGAAGTCCAGTACCGCCTCATCGCCCTTGATTGTGACGTTGACGCAGATCTTCACCGCCCCGGCGTCGAAGTCGCGGCCGTTGCTGTCGATCCAAGCCTCACCGTACCAGCTGCCATCCGGAATTTCGGCGATCGCCGCGCGCATCCGCCGCTCGCTGTAATCGAGCACTTCCGACATGGCTTCGGTCACATGGTCAATGCCGTAACGGCGGACGAGATCGAGCACGCGCTCGGCGCCGATGCGGTTTGCGGCAAACTGGGCGTCCATGTCGCCGCGGCCGATATCGGGCGTGCGGATGTTGGCGAAGATCATCCGCTCGATCGTGCCGCCATTCCAGTCGCGGTGGATATTTCCGCGTACCGGCGGGATGACGATGCCTTCCTGGATCAGTTCGATCGCCGCTACGTTGACGCCGACCGTCCCGCCGCCGATATCGAGATGGTGGGCGGTGCTGCCGGACCATGCGATCAGCTTTTTGTCGAAGAAGATCGGTGTGAAAAGAATGATGTCGTTGAGATGCTGGCCGCCGCTATAGGGATCATTCAGCAGGATGAAGTCGTCCGGCCCAATGTCCGTCATATCGACGGTATCGGCCGCCGCCCGGAACGACCCGTTCAGCGCAGCCGTCTGCATCGGGATCATGTCAGCCTGTCCGATGACCCGTCCCTCGGCATCGAGAAGCGCCGTGGAGCAGTCGCGCGCCTCGCGAACCACCGCAGAAAAGGCAGAACGGATCAGGTTTCTCGCCATCTCGTCCGCGGCGGCCTGGAAGCCGCGCGCTATGATCGTCAGGATCGTCTTGTCCGTGCTCATCGCTTGTCCCTCAGTAGTAGATCGCCGCTCGGCAGACACTCGGCTTCCCAGCCTGCCGGCACGACGACGGTCGATGTCGGTTCGGCCAGAATGGCAGGTCCGCTGACCTTGCCGCCAACGGCTATGTTTCTGCGCAGTGCAAACTGCGCCTGATGCCGCTTGCCGCCGAGCTGCACATCGATCATGTCGCTGCCTGCGGACGATGGCACAGCCTCCGGCAACGGCGTGGTCACGCCGTCTGCGCCTGCCTTGTAGAGACGCAGACGGTAGGCCACGACTTCCACGTCGAGCGATCCACGCGCATAGCCGTAGCGAAGGCGGTGTTCGTCCTCGAAAAGCTGGCGCAGCTTCGTTGCATCCAGTGGTTCGCCTGTTGTCCAGATCGTCAGTTCAAATGCCTGGCTTGCATACCGCATATCCAGGCCGACGATGATCTGGAACTCTTCGCCCGCAAGACCGCTCGATGCCGCAACATCTCCTGCTGTCTCCCGCAATCTTTCGATCCGCGCGAAATCCAGTGTCGTGTCGCATAGCGTATGCAGATCGCTGCTGGAGGCATCAATGATCGTGTCTGCGATCAGCAGGCCGAAAGCGCTGGCAAGACCGGGCGACCACGGCACGAGAACCTCGCGAATGCCGATCTCCTCCGCGACCATTGCCCCGTGCAGCGGGCCACCGCCGCCAAAGGCCACCATTGTGAAGGTTCGCGGGTCGATCCCGCGTCCGGTCGATACAAGACGCACGGCGCTTGCCATGTTGCTGTTGATGAGACGAAGGATCGAATCCGCCTTCTGCTCGGGGCTGACCGGAAGGTCGATCGTCGCCAGCGCGGCCATGGCCGCATCCATGTCGAGCGTCATCTTGCCGCCGAAGAACCGATCCGCGCGCAACAGGCCTGTAACCAGCTGCGCGTCGGTGACGGTCGGCCGGTTGCCGCCGTGGCCGTAGCAAGCCGGACCGGGACGCGCACCAGCGCTTTCCGGGCCGACGGTCAGGAAGCCGCCACGGTCAACTGAGGCAATGCTTCCGCCACCGGCCCCGATGGTTTCCATGTCCACCGAAGCGGTCCGTACCGGAAGGCCGTCGATGGTGAGTTCGGCAACCGTTCCGGGAACGAGGCTCGGAGCAAGCGCGACATCGGTACTGGTACCGCCCATGTCGAGCGTGATGATGTTTTCGATACCGTTTCTTCTTGCAAACCAGATCGCGGCGCGCACGCCCGCGGCCGGACCTGACAACAGCATGCGAACCGCGTTGCTGCCTGCCGCCGAGGCCGGCATGACGCCACCGTTCGATTGCATGATGTGCAGGACGCCGTCATAGCCTTTCTGACGCAGTCCTTTGTCGAGCTTGCCGATATAGTTTTCGACCACAGGCCCCACGAAGGAGTTGACGACGGTCGTGACACTCCGCTCGTATTCGCGAAATTCCGGCGAAACCTCGTAGCTGGCCGAGACCGCAACACCCGGCGCGCGCTCGCGGATCATTTCGGCAATCGCGCGTTCATGTTCCGGATTGCGGTAAGCATGCAGAAGGCTGACGGCGATGCCATCGACACCTTCGTCCAGCAGGCCCTGAATGACCGCCCAGGCGGCGGTGAGGTCGATCGCCTTGACAATCTCTCCATCGGGTCCGACGCGCTCGTCGATTTCGCGGATCATGCTGCGGCGGATCAGTGGAGGAGACCGCCGGTATTGCATGCTGTAGATGTCATGATCACGCTCGCCACGTCCGATCACCAGCACGTCGCGAAAGCCACGCGTCGTGAGCAGCGCAACCTTCGCACCGCGGCGCGTGATCAGGGCATTGGTAGCGACGGTCGAACCGTGTGTGATCTGCGAAAGCGCGGATACGTTTGCCCCGGATTCGCCGATGACGTTGAAGACAGCTTCGTGGATCGCCTGTGGGGTGGATGGGGTCTTGCCGGTCTGCAGGACTCCGTCTTCCCGGAGCCACACCATGTCGGTAAAGGTGCCGCCGATTTCCACGCCGATCCTGCTCCCCCCCGTGGACTGAGGATGAGTTGTCACTTCCATAAACTGTTAGCTCCTTCTGGCGCGTTACGCGCTATGACGGTTCAAACCCTGTCCATTCGAGGCTTCAGGCCTTCCAGGCAGGGCGATTTTTGCGATTTTCTTCCTCTTCGGCATCAACGGACGGAACCGCCTCGATGAGCGTCCGCGTCCATTCGCTCTGGGGGCGGGACAGGACGTCGTCGGTCGGCCCCATTTCGACTATCTTGCCGTTGAACATCACCGCCGTGCGGTCTGCTATGGCGCGCACGACGCCGAGATTGTGGGTGATGACGATGTAAGTGAGACCTTCCCTTTCCCTCAGGTCTTTCAGGAATTCCAGGACGACGGCCTGAACGGAAACGTCCAGCGCCGACGTCGGCTCATCGAGGATCAAGATCTCCGGCTCCAGCGCCAGCGCACGCGCAATGGCGATGCGCTGCTTCTGGCCGCCGCTCAAGGAGCGGGGCTTGCGTTTGAGGAAGTGCGTTGGCACCGATACTTTGGCAAGCAGTTGCTCGACCTTTGACCGGCGTTCCTTCCTGTCGCGCATTCCACGCAGCTTCAGTGGCAGTCCGACGATGTCTTCGATCGTCTGCCGTGGATTGAGAGAGGAACCTGGATCCTGGAAAACCATCTGGACACGATCATCCCGGCGTGCCGATCCTCCCCGTCCTGATGCCGCCGTCGTGCCGAGATCGATATCGACGCTGCCCGACGTCGGGGCGAGATTGCCGGCGATGATCTGGGCGACGGTCGTTTTTCCCGAACCGGATTCGCCGACCAGCGCGAATGTCTCGCCACGCGCGACCTTGAAATCGACGCCCCGGACAGCTTGCGCCGATCCGAAGTTTCGAACGAGATCTCGGACCGTTATGACCGGAGTGGCCTCGGGCGCAATCGCCTTGTGTTCGATCAGGGCGTTGTCATGCAGGCGTGGAATTGCTGCAACCAGCTTCCTTGTGTAGGCATGCTCGGGAGCGTCGAGAAGCTCGCGGGTCGGCCGCGCTTCCACGACGCTGCCATTCAGCATCACATAGCTTCGGGAGCAGAGCCAGCGCGCTACGCCGAGGTCGTGTGTGATGTAGAGACCAGCCAGTTTCTCGCGTTCGACGAGTTCCTGAATAAGATCGACCGTTCGCTTCTGAACCGTGGCGTCGAGCGCCGTGGTCGGTTCGTCGGCAACCAGCAGCCGCGGACGGCCGCTCATTGCGATGGCGAGAAGCACACGCTGCCGCATGCCGCCCGAAAGCTGATGGGGATAGGAACCCATGACTCGCTTCACGTCGCGGATATGGACGATATCGAGCAGATGCATTGCATGTTCCCGCGCGGAGGCCACTGCGGATCGACTGCATTTCAGCCGCAGATAACGGCTGAGACTCTGCTCCGAGCGTCCCCATACGATGAAATCGACCATCTGGCCGCCAATGGTGAAGGACGGGTTCAGGGCCGCCATCGGATCCTGCGGCACGTAGGCGATGTATTGCTTGAGAGCCGTCCGCTCACGACCGGAAATCGTCAGGAGATCCTGCCCGAACAACCGGGCCTCGCCCGATATCACCCGGGCGTTGTCGGCGACCACGCCGAGTAGATATTTGGCCGTGACGGTCTTGCCCGAGCCTGATTCACCCACCAGGCCGACGATTTCGCCTTCTCTGACGCTGATATCGATGTCGTTGAGAACCTGGCGAAAGCCTTCGCTTGTCTGAAATCCAAGGCAAAAGGACTTCAGTTCGACGAGTGGAGCCGCCGATGCCGAAATCTCTCCATGCGGGTTTCGACCCCGCGACAGTACGTTGTTCTCGCTTTCACGGCCGTGCAGCTTCACAAGCTTTTCCATGGGATTTCGTCAGGCCGCGCGCGGGTGCACGGAATTGGAGATACCCATCCGGATCCAGCTCTCGCAGGTCGTCAGGGCGGCCAGCGCCGGGTCGATGACCGGAATGCTGGCTTTGAGCTGGCTGGCAACGCCGAACAGCGCCATGCATCCCAGAACGACGCAGTCCGCCTGGTCCTCGCGTGCCGCCAGTTCCACTTCGCGCGTCAGCAGTTCGATCGTGTTGTTCATGTCGGTGCGTAGTTCGAGCACCGGGCGGTCCACCTGCCTGACCTTCACGAGCGCAGACCCATAACCGTAGCCCTGCACACGTTGACGCGTCATGGGAACGTCGCCGCGGGGAATGACGATGGTGAAGCGCCTTCCGATGTTCGTGGCAATCCCGCACGATGCCATCAGCGGGCCGACCACCGGCACGGAAACCTCTTGGCGAAGGCTGTCCAGCGCCGGATCGGCTGCGCACCACGGAATGATGCCATGGATGCCCGTGAGATCGCGCGCCCTTACATTCCTGACGATCTCGACAGCGGCTTCGTCGCGCTGCGCTTCCGTCTCAATGCTTTCAGGGCCGAGATCGTTGCGCCACATGGCCAGTTCGGTTCCGGCCGATGCGTTTGCCTCGAGGAACTGCCGGCGCAGGTCCAGCACGTCTGCGGGCATTGTCGAATTGGGTACGACCACTGCAATCTTCATTGATTCAAATACTCCAGATCGATGGTTGGGACATCCTGCCAGCCGCCTATTCGTCGGCCAGAACGTCTCTCAATCCGTCGCCGATCATGTTGAGGCTGACCACGACCATGAAGATCGCAAGGCCGGGGAAAAGCGATACCCACCACGACTCCGGCATGTAATTGCGGCCCGTCGCGACCATGAGCCCCCATTCCGGGGTCGGCGGGTTAGCGCCAGCGCCGAGGAAGCTGATCGAGGTGCCGATAAGGATCACGGCGCCGGCGTCGAGCGACGCTGCAACGAGAAGCGACGACGCCATGTTTGGAAGGATTTCGCGAAACAGGATGTGGCGGTCGGAAGCGCCCATCTGGCGCGCCGCCAGTACGTATTTCTCGTGCTTGAGCGACAGTGTCTGTCCGTGGGCGATGCGGGCGAATACGCGCCACCACACCAAAGACAACGCGACCATCGCATTAACGAGGCTCGGTCCAAGCAGGACGCTGATGCCGAGCGCCAGAACAAGTGCCGGGATGGACGAAAAGACATCGACGACGCGCATGAGCACGATTTCCGTGCGGCCGCCATAGTAGCCCGCCACGAGCCCGATCGGAACGCCGACCACAACCGCAGCGACCATGACGACGAACGCCATTCCGAGAGAGAGCGCTGCACCGTTCATGACGCGGGTCAGGACGTCGCGCCCAGCCTCGTCGGTGCCGAACAGGTAATCGATGGAAGGCGGCTGGAGCATCCGATCGAAATGCAGCGCGTCCAGCGCGTCTTCAGGGTAGGGCGCGATCCAGGGCGCGAAGATCGCCACGAAGACCAGTATCGCCAGGCAGACGAAGCCGATGGCCGCCGTCCTGTTGTGGAAGAAGCGCTTTACGGTCCTGAAACGGACTTCCGGCACGTACGCTTCCTGTTCCAGTCCTGCTGCGGCGCTCATGCTGTTTCTCCCGAACGGATACGCGGGTCGAGGATCGGATAGATGGTCTCCACCAGAAAGTTGATGACCACCACGAACAGGCATACGACCATGGTGACGCCGACGACCCCGTTGAAGTCGTTGGCAATGATCGCGTCTGCGCCGAAACGGGCGATGCCTGGCCATCCGAACACTTTCTCGACCACGAAGCTGGAACCGATCATGATCGGCACAAGGAAGCCTATGATCGTCAGGGTCGGAGTGAAGGCGTTTCGCAGCACGAATTTGTAGTTGATGATCAGCGGATGAACGCCCAACGCCCTGGCAAGTTCAGGATAGGGCTTTTCCAACTCGTCGATCATGTTGGCTCGGGTCATGCGCATGATCGTTGCCAAAGGCCCTGTGGAGAGCACGATCGCAGGCGCCACCAGATGCCGCAGACTGTCGGTGAAAGCGCTGAAGTTGCCGGCCAGCAGGGAGTCGATGGTCATGAAGCCGGTCACCGTCAGGGGCGGGGGGCCGCTGATGCGCCCGGTGATAGGCAGCATCGCCAGGGCCAACCCGAAGACGAGCTGCAGGACGATGCCGATCCAGAATTGCGGAAAGGAAACTCCGGCCAGGGCGATGAAGCGGGACAGGCCGTCGATGAAGCGATCACGGCGAACAGCTGCAATCACGCCAAGCGGAACGCCGACGAAAATGGCGATCAGAAGGGAGGCGAATATCAGCTCCAGAGTGGCGGGAAGCCGGGAGGCGATGACCTCGCCGACATCGCGTCGTTCGACCAGAGACAGGCCGAACTCACCCTTGAGCGCGCCGGTCACGAAGTTGACGTACTGCATGACCAGAGGCTGGTCGAGGCCGAGCTGGCTGCGCAATTGCGCAACCTGCTCGCCACTCGCCCGGTCACCGAGCGCCGCCGCCACCGGATCGCCCGGCAGTACCCGCGTCAGCAGGAACACCAGAACGGACACCCCGAAGAGAACGACAATCATCTGCGCCATGCGCTGCAGAAGGCTCTTCAAACTCATGACCACTCCGATTTCCAGCCTGTCGGGCAGCAGCCCATTCTACCGTTTCTGGTTGTTTTGGAAGTCTTTGCTATTCTGGTCGATGGCCCAGTTTTCGAAGCGCATGTCGTAGAAGATAGCGCCTGCGCTTGGCGGGAAGCCCTTGACGTAATCCCATGACGTGACCTGCCGTACTTCGGTATGGGAGAAGACGGCGGGGCTGTCTTCGGCGATGAGCTTGTTGGCCTGGCAGTAGCTGTCGGTCTGGACCTTGGGGTCGGTGGAGTGGATGCCGGCCTGGACGAGTTCGGTGACCTTGGGGTTTTCGTAATACATGCCGCCCGGGGGATAGGGATCGCCCCAGCCGGACTTGGTGTAGTAGTTCAGGAACAGGGTGGGGTCGGAGACCTTGGCCGGATCGTAGTAGAGAACGAAATCGTAGGCAGTCTCGGGCTTGGTCTGAGCCTGGACGATGTCGGCCCACCGGACCGGCCGCACTTCGGTCGGGATACCGATCTTGGTGAGGTTGGTAGCCAAAAGCATCGCGACGTTGTTGAAGCGATCACTTCCGGCAACGGCAGCAATCTGCAGCTTGCGCTTGGACAGCTCGCCGGCCGGATATTTCGACTTGGACAGGTATTCGCGCGCCTTGGCGAGATCGAAGGGATAGGTGGTGACACCCTCGCAGCCCGGCAGCATCTCGGCGGGAACCGGACCTGCCAGTGGACCGCCGGCGCCGAGGATGTGCTTGGTCACGGTGTCGCGGTCATAAGCGCTGGCCACCGCCCTGCGGACCCAGACGTCGTCGAGCGGCGCACGGGCATTGTCCATGATCACGAACCACGGCGACGGCATGGTGTCCTCGCGCCGCTGCATGCTCTGCAACTCGCCGAGCTGACGCTGCACGGTGCTGGGAAGGGTCGGGTCGCCGATGTCGAGCTCGCCGGCCCGAAGCTTGGTGACGATCGTTGCGATCTCCGGGGTCACCTGAAACTCCACGGTCGCGGGGGCTTCGCCTTTCTGCGGCGCTAGCGTATAGCCGTCGAACTTCTTCAGCCGCAGGATCTCGCCGGGCCGGTAGGTTTCCAGCTCATAGGGGCCGGAGCCCGCATCGTTGGTGCGCAGGAAGGCATTGCCGTAATCCTGCATCTCGCCGAAGGCGCCGGGCTTCAGGTTGGCGAGTATCAGGTCCTTGTTGACGATGCGAAACAGAAGCAACGCCTTGAGGAAGCTCGAGTTGGGCGAGTCCAGCTTGAAGGTGACGGTGTCGCCCTCGTAGGAGACGCCGCTGGCGTTGATCATGCGGAAGCTCGATGCGGACGGGCCGTTGACGGTCAGCATCCGCACCATCGAGAACGCAACGTCCTCGGCGGTGATCTCGCTGCCGTCGTGGAATTTCTGGCCGGCGCGGATCTTGAAGGCGTATTCGCGCCCGTCCGGGGAAATTGTCCAGGACTCGGCAAGCCACGGCTTTACGCCCTTTTCGGCATCAGGCCACAGAAGCGTGTCGTAGGAATTGTACATGGCGACCAATTCCCAGTAATTGGTGCCATAGACCGGATCGAGCGTGCTGACCTCCATGACGGTGCCCCATCGCAGTGCTGCACCGGAACCGGCGGCCTGAGCCGGTGCCGTTCCGGCCGATATGGCGGCCGTCGTCAAAAAAGCTAAAGCGGCGGTCCCGGCGAGACCGCGCAACATCGTGCGCATGACCATGATTGTCCCCTTTTTTTGCAGCCGGCGGGTCAGGGCCGGCATGTCGGTTGGCCGGATATTGCAAGCGCGGGCCATCAGCGACAAGTGCCGATTTGACATTGTCCGGTGACAAAAAAACACCAATTGCACACACCAAAGGCAATCCTTCTAACCCCCAATCAACTTGCGTAGATCGGGGGTCAGCCTCCATCCTCCCGTGGATTTCGGTCTTGCCCCAAACAAGTCGGATATGTTTCTATTCCCGAAACGGAGCAGAACTTTCCATATGAATAGTGCGTGGCTTAGACTCCCTCCCTTATCTTCTCTGCGTGCCTTCGTTGCCGTCGGCGCCACCGGCAGCATCCGCAAGGCGGGTGCGATGCTGAATGTCGATCATTCCGCCGTATCGCGTCACATCAATTGCCTGGAAGCACAGCTTGGAGTGTCGCTGCTTGCCCCTGAAGGACGAGGGATCACGCTTACGCCTGACGGAAAGCTGTATTTTGAAAGAGTTTCCAAGGGGTTCGAGATATTGGGAGACGCGACGGCCGACATATTCGGGTCGCAGTCCAAATCGCTCACCATTTCGGCCCCGCCAGCTCTCGCGCATCGCGTTCTGTTGCCCCGCATCCCCGAATTAGAGCTGCTCTTGCCCGACTGGGACGTTAAGCTTACGACTGGGGAAGAAGAAGGCCGAGGCGAGGTGGAAGGTCCCAACACGGTCAGCATTACCTTTCAAAGTGCCGCGACCATATCGACATCAATTCACAGCGAGAGGATTGCTCACCCGCGAATACTTCCTCTTGCAAGTGCAAAAGCGTCCGCGACATGGCCATCGATCAAAAGTGCGTCGGACCTTTTCCAGGTTCCACTCATCCAGCAGGCATCGAACGGCTACTGGATACGATGGTTTGCCGCATTAGGGGTCAGGGAACTTCCCGCGCTGAGGGGGCCCAACCTTCCCAATACGCTTCTCGCCTTGGAAGCGGCTCGCCGCGGCCAGGGCGTCGCGCTCGTTAATGAAACAATAGCGGCGGACTTGATCCGCGATGGAGAGCTTGTTGTGCTTTTTGAGACAGAGGTGCGCTTGGCCGGTTATTATTTGAACACGCCGAAAAGCATTTATGGACGCAATTCGGCACTGCAATTGCGTAAGTGGATCAAAAATATCGCTCTTTAGAAATGCCCAGAACTGGGCTCAGAGCTAGTTATTATCGGCGAGCGTGTTATCAGCCTGTCGAGTTTATCCCGCGTCGGCCGCCGATCTCGCTCTTGCCCTTCGCCGACAAGGCGGCCATCTAAGCGTGGCGAAAAGCGGGATATGGGAGCATATACTCGTGTATGCTTGGCCCGACCTGACGATTTGATGTTAAAGAAAACGATGAAATACCAAGACGTTAGACTGTCTATTGCACCTATGATGGACTGGACGGACAGGCACTGCCGGTTCTTCCATCGCCAGCTCACCAGCCGTGCGCTGCTCTATACGGAAATGGTCGTGGCCGACGCCGTCATTCATGGTGCGCGCGAGCGGCTGCTTGGTTTTTCGTCGCCAGAACACCCCATAGCGCTGCAGCTTGGCGGTTCCGACCCGGCGAAGCTGGCTGAGGCTGCGCGCATCGGCGAGGGGTTCGGCTATGATGAGATCAACCTCAATGTCGGCTGCCCGTCAGACCGCGTGCAGTCCGGCACCTTCGGCGCCTGCCTGATGAAGACGCCGGCGCTTGTCGCCGAGTGCACGGCGGCGATGAAGGCGGCGGTCAAGATACCGGTCACGGTCAAATGCCGCATCGGCGTCGATGAGCAGGACCCCGAACCGGCGCTGGATGCGCTGGCCGATGGCGTTTTTGCGGCCGGTGCAGACGCGCTGTGGGTGCATGCGCGCAAGGCGTGGCTGGAAGGGCTCAGCCCCAAGGAAAACCGCGATATCCCGCCGCTCGATTATGATCGCGTCTATCGGCTCAAGGCCAAAAATCCGAATCGATTCATCGGCATCAACGGTGGCATTCAGACACTGGATGAAAGCCGAAGGCATCTCGAGCATGTCGACGGCGTCATGCTCGGCCGCGCCGCCTATCATACGCCGGGCGTCCTCATCGATGCCGATGCGGCTCTCTATGGCGACGCCGCGCGCGATTTCGATTTCTCTACGCTGATCGAGACGATGGCCGACTATGCCGGCCGTCACATCGCTGAGGGTGGTCGCCTCGGCCATGTCACGCGCCATATGGTCGGGCTGTTCCACGGCATGCCCGGCGCGCGGCGCTTCCGCCAGATCCTTTCCACCGACGCCACGCGTCCGGGTGCCGGGCCGGATGTGCTGCGCCAGGCCTTTGCCGAGATCGATTTCGAGCGCGCCAGCCAGGCAGCCTGATCCGGTCCCAACTCGTCCGTATTTTTATCGGCCAACACCGACAGGAATTCTGCTTGCCAATCCAATAAGTATCTACTTATATGTTTGGCATGATCGAGTCGGAAATCTTTCGCGCCCTTGCCGATCCCACCCGCCGCGCCGTCTTTGAACGGCTGGCGGGCGGCGAGATGAGCGTTGGCGACCTCAAGGCGGGCTTTGAAATTTCGCAGCCGGCGGTTTCCCAGCATCTGGCGGCGCTGCGCAAGGCCGGGCTGGTGACCGAGCGGCGGGAAGGGCGCAACGTGTTCTATCGCGTCGAGCCCGAGGGCCTGTCGCCGCTTGCCGGCTGGGTCGAGCGCTACCGCAATTTCTGGCCGGATCGCGTGGAACGGCTGAAGGACGTGCTGAAGGGAATGGATCAATGAGCAAAGACCGTGCGCAGGACCGTGAAGAAATCGTCGTGGAATGCACCTTGGCCGAAGCACCGGAAAAGGTCTGGCGCGCGCTGACCGTGCCGGAACTGCTTTCCGCATGGCTGCTGCCCAACGACATCCGCCCGGAGGAAGGCGCGCGCTTTTCCTTCGAAGGCGGTCCGGGCGAGGGCGGCAAGGTGTCGTGCGAAGTGCTCGACATCGAGCCGCACCGGCATATCCGCTATTCCTGGCGCGACGGCGAGGCCGAGCGCGAGGGGGTGGCGAGCACGGTCAGCTTCGATCTCACGCGAACCGAGGCCGGCGGCACGCATCTGCGCATTGCCCATGAGGCGCGCGTCGTGGCGCTCCCTGCAGTGCGACCACAGACCATCGCTGCAGCCAATTCGAACCGGCCCATCAGCATGCTGCTGGCGGCCTGATATCCTCACAGGAGAACGACCATGAGCGGAATTTCCAATCTCGTGCCGATGGTCATCGAGCAATCGAGCCGGGGCGAGCGCGCCTTCGACATCTTTTCGCGGCTGCTGCGCGAGCGCATCATCTTCATCAACGGGCCGATCGATGACAATGTCTCGGCGCTGGTCTGCGCGCAGCTTCTGTCGCTGGAATCCGACAATCCCAAGAAGGAGATCGCGCTCTACATCAATTCGCCGGGCGGCGTGGTTTCCAGCGGCTTCGCCATCTACGACACGATGCAATACATCAATAGCCCGGTTTCCACCGTCTGCATGGGCACGGCAGGCTCGATGGGGTCTTTTCTCCTGATGGCCGGCGCGCCGGGAATGCGCATTGCGCTGCCCAATGCCAGCATCATCCTGCACCAGCCGTCCGGCGGGTTTCAGGGCCAGGCATCAGACATCCAGCGCCACGCCGAGGATATTATCAAGGTCAAGAAGCGCATGTACGCGCTTTATGCCAAGCATTGCGGGCGTACGATGGAAGAGGTCGAGCGCACGCTGGACCGCGACTACTTCATGACCGCCGAGGAAGCCCGCGACTGGGGCATTGTCGATCATATTTATGAGCGGCGGGAACTGACGGCGGCCTGATAGCCTCAAGTCAGGACCGGCAGTTTTCGTGATTCCCGATTACCCCTCTCCGTCGCGCTTCGCGCGCCACCATTCCGGGGCGAGCCACGGGTCTCGCCCGTCCTTCGGACCCCCATTTCATGGGGCGAGGAACCTAGGTTCTGCAAGGCTGCAACGCTTCAAGACTTGGGTTCCTCGCCCCCGCAAGCGGGGGAGAGGTGGCGCGCGAAGCGCGACGGAGAGGGGGGAATTCGTGTAAGCGCTCGTGAATCAAGCCGCATGCGCCAATATATTCACCAGTTTCCCAAACGGATCGCGCACGTAAAAGCGCCTCACGCCCCAGGGCTCGTCGGCCGGGCCATATTCCACCGCAATGCCGGCTTTCCGCACCCGCTCAAGCGCCTCATCCAAATCGTCCACCTCGATCGAAAGGTCCGGCACCGGCGTTCCCGAGCCACCCTCAGTGGCAAAGCTGATCTGGACACGCATTTCTTCCTGTGAGCCGTAGGTTGCGATCCAGCCGATACCCATCAGCAGGTCGAGGCCGAGAATGTCGTGATAGAAGCGTTTGGCTGCGGCGACATCCGGCGTGCCGATATTGGCGACGATGCGTTTGACCTTCATTCCAATCCTCCCGATTGAAATTTTTGGCGTCAATCCCGCAGGATCATGCGGTCGCCGCGCATGTCGAAGCCCGACAGGGTGCCGATGAAATTCATGCCGAGCAGGCTCTGGTCGAGCATGCCGGGGGCGGCGACCAGCAGCGTCACATTGCGCCGCGTGATTGCGCCAAGCGTCAATTCCTTGGCCGTCACCCTTGCCGCCGTGGCGTTGCCGTTGGCGGTGGCAACCGGGATCGTATAGGCGAGCGTCTCAGGATCGAAGCCGGCGCGGCGGGCGTCATTGGCCGTCAGCACGGTGCTTGTCGCGCCCGTATCGACCAGAACCTGCATGGCCGCGCCGTCGACCCCGATCCGGGCTTCAAAATGGCCGTTCGGCATCTTTTCCAGGGTCACGGTCGTGCGCCCGTCGGAATCAGTGATCGAAAGCGGGCTGCCCGGCACCAGGCCGGCGGTGACGCGGCTGGCGATATCCTGCAATTCGTAGCGATATTGGTAGCCGGCGATGAACACGAGAATCACCAGCAGCCATAGCGCCAGATTGCGGGCCACGTCGCCCAAGCGATTCCGAGAGCCGATAATGCCGGCACCCACCACCGCGCCAAAAATGCCGAGATAGAGCACGCGGCCGAATGTGTCGCTGGAAATGCCGGACACGTCGCCGCTCATGTCGTTCAGCACGAGCAGGACCAGCCCGACCGCCATAACCCCAAGAATGATCCAGATCGAACGGCTCATGCAGTCAAATCACCTGGCCGCGTTCGCGGGCCATGCGCGTGCGCCGCGTTTCGCGCCGGGGCCGCCGCTCGACCGTTTCCAGTCGTGCCGGCAGAAGCGACATCACTTCGCGGCGCTGCATCGGCGTCATGTCGAGCCAGGCGGAGATTTCGTCGCGCGTGCGCCCACAACCGAAGCAATAGCCGGTCTTCATGTCCATCGAGCAGACAAGGATGCACGGTGATTCGATCGCCGCCATTTCGGATTCCCGTTGTCCTTTCCAGATGGGCCAGAGAGGCCGCCAATGCAAGCCCCAGGCCCTTGGCCCATTGTGCCACGCGGCCATCGCGGCTATGCCGCAGCCGACGACGATTTTAGCGGACATTTACGACATGACCAGCGCGCTTCCCTTTGACGATTTCCGTACATTGCTGACGAAACTGCCGGCCGGCAACGCGGCAGCTGGCGAACGCGTGCGCGAACAATTCGATCGCGCCGACAAGCCGAGGGAGTCGCTCGGGCGATTGGAAGAACTTGCGGTGTGGCTGGCGACATGGACCGGACGCCCGCCCGCCGTGAACCGTCCGCTGGTCGCGATCTTTGCCGGCAACCACGGCGTCGTCAGCCAGGACATCTCGCCGTGCACGATGGAAGCGACGGCGCGGGCGGTCGAACTCACCGCCGCCGGCGGTGCTGCGATCAACCAGATCTGCCTGGCATACGATATCGGCCTGAAGGTCTTCGACCTCGCGCTGCATTTGCCGACCGCCGATATGTCTCGGGAAGCAGCGCTGGATGAACGCGGATGCGCGGCCACGATGGCCTTCGGCATGGAAGCGATCGCCGGCACGGACCTTCTCACCATCGGCGATCTCGGCGTCGGCAACTCGACCGTTGCCGCGGCGATTCTTGCGGCTCTCCATGGTGGTACTGGTGCGGACTGGGTCGGTCCGGGTTCGGGTGCCGATGCAGCCATGGTTGCCCGCAAGGCGGCGGTGGTTGACGCTGCACTTGCCGTGCATGCCGGCCACCTGAAGGATCCGTTCGAGGTGCTGCGCCGCGTCGGCGGGCGCGAATTCGCCGCCATCGCCGGCGCCATCATCGCTGCGCGCATGGAGCGCATTCCCGTGATCCTCGACGGCTTTGCCGCAACCGCCGCAGCCTCGGTGCTCCACGCAATTCAGCCGGGCGCCTTGGATCATTGCGTGATCGCGCAGCTTTCGCCGGAACCGGGCCACGCGAAGGCTGTCGAAAAGCTCGGGATGCGGCCCTTGCTCGATCTCGGCATCAGCCATGCCGAAGGGGCGGGCGGCGCGCTCGCCGCCGGAATGGTCAAGGCGGCGGCGCTGTGCAGCACCGGCATGGCCGCGGCTCTAAGGTAATCTGAAGCGAGCCTATCGCCTGCGGCCGCCAACTGCCACGGCCGCCTTGGTCGGCAGTGCCGGCAGGACCTCCATGACGCGGGAGGCGGGGAAGATGGCGATGGCTTCCGTGCCGACGCGCAGCTTGGAGTGAAGCTGGAACTCGCCGCCATGCATCTCCAGCAAGCCCTGGACGATGGGCAGGCCGAGCCCGGTTCCCTGTTCGGCGCTCTTGATGGCGATCGAACCCTGGCCGAAGGCCGAAAGCACGACCGGGATTTCTTCTGCCGGAATGCCGGGGCCGTTGTCCTTCACCGAAATGTATTGCCCGCCACCCGCCGTCCAGCCGACGCGCACGCGGATTTCGCCGCCGGACGAGGTGAACTTGATCGCATTGGACAGAAGGTTCAGCGTGATCTGGCGCACGGCGCGCTCGTCGGCGAACAGGCGCGGCAGTTCCGGTTCGAACTCCTGGATCACCTTCAAATTCTTGTTATAGGCCTTCAGCTCCATCAGGTGGCAGCATTCCTCGACGATGTAGAGCAGGCGCACCGGCTCCTCGTTGAGCTGATAGCGGCCCGCTTCGATGCGCGACAGGTCGAGGATTTCGTTGATGAGGTCGAGCAGGTGCTGGCCGGAATCGTGCACGTCGCGGGCATAATCGCGGTAGGTCTGGTTTTGCATGGGCCCCAGAACCTCGTTCGACATTACTTCGGAAAAACCGAGAATGGCGTTCAGAGGCGTGCGCAATTCGTGGCTCATCGAGGCGAGGAAGCGCGACTTGGCGAGATTGGCTTCCTCGGCGCGGCGGCGCGCCTCGTCCGACATGGACTTGGCGGTTTCCAGCTCGGCGATCAGCCCGTCCTTTTCGGAGCGGAAGGAAAGCAGCATCACCGATGAGCGGTTCAGGCGGCTGGCGACATAGACGAAGAAGGGCAGCGAAAGCGCCAGCAGCGCCAACATGACAAGATCGGCCGGGTCCGGCTCGGTAACGCCGAACGTGGCATAGACCGCAACCGGCACTGCAAAAGTGGTGAGCAGCGCGCCGCGCAGAGACGAGGCGATCAGCGCGGTGGCCGCCATCGCCAGCAGCAGCACGACGGCCTTGACGATGGGAAACTGGTCGACCTGGCATTCGTTGCAGTTGATCGCCGCGAAATAGGCCCAGCCGAGGCCGGTGATGAAATGCCCGATCAGGAAGTTTCGTTTGGTCTGCGCGGTTTCGAGCTTGGTCGTGTCGGTCTTTTCGACGCGGTGCGCATAGAGCGCCAGCGCCGCGTAGCAGATCATGGTCAGCAGCGCCCAGACCATGATTTCGCCGCGCATGCCGATGAAAATTCCGGTGGCGGTGATAGCCAGAACCAGCAGCGGAATGGCGGTTGCGCTACCCACCATCGCATTGGCGTGAAGTTTCAGCAGTTCGCGGTCGAAGGCAAGCGCGCCGGGCCGGTGCGAAAGCCGATCACGCGTTTTGCGAACCGCGCGCGCGACATCGCTGTTGCGGTGCGGTTTCCTGCGGTCCACAATGAATTTGTCCGCTGTGTTAGAGCGCAGCAACGGCATGAATGTCTTCAACTTACGCGAGCAAACGATTACAAGCCCGCAGACTAGGCTGGAATGATTAAGAGTTTGTTTGCCATATGACTCGAATGTCGCGGAACTGGTCGCGCAGAAGGCGTTACACCCCGCCGCGCAGCCCATTCCGGAAGTTTCTCGACTATTGCGTCGCCTTTGCGATTCTCGGGCTGATTGTCCTCATTGTCGCGCGTCTCGACCGGGTCGAGACCCGCCAGACGACCGGCGCGGCAATCGTCAACGACGGCGATTCGATCACGCTCGGCGCCGAGCGCATCCGCCTGCGCGGCATCGACGCGCCAGAATACACTCAAACCTGCCAGAAGGACGGCGCCGACTATCCCTGCGGCCGGCGCGCCCGCGAAGCGCTCGCGCGGCTTGTGGCGGGCAAATCCGTTTCCTGTTCGGGCTGGGAGCGCGACCGCTACAACCGGCTGCTTGGCGTCTGCACGGCCGGCGGTGTCGATTTGAATCGCGCGCAGGTGGAGCAGGGCTGGGCGGTCGCCTATGGCGACTATGACGATCTTGAACAGGCAGCGCGCCAGAAGGGCCTGGGCATCTGGGCCGGCACATTCGAGCGTCCGCGTGAGTGGCGCGACACGCATCGCATGCCGGTCGAGCCGCATCACGGCAGCGCCGGTTCGATGCTCAACTGGCTGCGGGAAATGCTTCGATTGTCGTGACGCGGCGCTATAGTCGAAAGCCGAAACGGAAAGGGAGGTTGGATTGAAACTCTATGATGGCGGGCGCGCGCCCAATGCGCGGCGGGTCCGCGTGTTCCTGGCCGAAAAAGGCATCGAGGTGCCGCTGGTGCCGGTCGATATGGGCGCTTTGGGACACAAGGGCGACGAGGTCGCGCGGCGCAATCCGCTGCAGCGCCTGCCTGTTCTCGAACTTGACGATGGGACGATCCTCACTGAATCCGTCGCTATCTGCCGCTATTTCGAGGAGCTTCACCCCGAGCCGGCGCTGTTCGGGCGCGGCGCGCTCGGCAGAGCCCAGGTCGAGATGTGGCAGCGGCGCATGGAGCTCAATCTGCTCAGTTGCGTGGCGCAGGCGTTCCGCCACATCCACCCGGCGATGAAGGAGTGGGAAGTCCCGCAAATTCCGGAATGGGGTGAAGCAAACAAGCCGAAGGTCCTGGAATTCCTCAGCATTCTCGACGGCGAACTGGCTGACCGCGAATTCGCCGCCGGCGAGGAATTCTCCATTGCCGATATCACCGGCTTGATCGCCGTCGACTTCATGAAGCCGGCGCGCATCACCGTCCCTGAAGAGCTGACCAACGTCGTCCGCTGGTATCAGGCGATTTCTGCCCGGCCAAGCGCCAAAGCCTGATCATGCCTGCCGAGCTCGACCGGCTCGTGGCCGAAATCCGCGCCTGCCGCATCTGCGTCGAGCAGCCGCTTGCCCGGCCCCTGCCGCATGAGCCGCGGCCGGTCGTGGTGGCGTCCACGTCCGCCCGCGTCCTGATTGCGGGGCAGGCGCCGGGCACCAAGGTCCATGCCAGCGGCATGCCGTTCGACGACCGCTCGGGCGACCGTCTGCGCGACTGGCTCGGGGTGACGCGCGAGCAGTTCTACAACGCGCGCAACTTCGCCATCGTGCCGATGGGTTTTTGCTTTCCGGGGCAGGATGCCAAGGGCGGCGACCTGCCGCCGCGCCGCGAATGCGCGCCCGCATGGCGGCAGCGGCTTATCGATCTCATGCCGCAGGTCGATCTTGTTCTTGCGATCGGGCTTTATGCGCAGAGTTGGCATCTGGGCGCGGCGCGCAAGGCGTCGCTGAACGAAACGGTGCGTGACTGGCGCGCCATCCATGACGCTCCGACGATGCCGCGTGTCATCCCGCTGCCGCACCCGTCCTGGCGCAATACGGGGTGGCTGAAACAGAATCCATGGTTTGAAATGGAATTGCTGCCTGTCCTCAAATCGGAAATCGGGCATCGCATTTCCTGATATTCCGGCAATGTCTTTGCGAAAATTCCCGGTCCCCGGAGAATTCCTTTCTTGTGAAACGCTTTCGTTAGGGAGATTATGGCGGAATAATTTTCTAACGGAGCCGTCATGGACCGCCTTGATCGAAAAATTCTTCGCCTTCTTCAGGAAGACGCGACACTTGCCGTCGCCGATGTCGCCAAAAAGGTGGGCCTGTCGACGACGCCTTGCTGGCGGCGCATTCAGAAGCTCGAGGAAGAGGGCGTCATCAAGCGGCGCGTGGCCATCCTCGATCCTGAAAAGATCAACACGCGCGTCACCGTCTTCGTGTCGATCCGCACCAATTCGCACAGCCATGAGTGGCTGCGGCGCTTCTCGGAAGTTATTCAGGAGTTTCCGGAAGTCATTGAATTCTATCGCATGAGCGGCGATGTCGACTATCTGCTGCGCGTGGTTGTGCCGGACATTTCGGCCTATGACGCCTTCTACAAGCGGCTCATCGCCAAGATCGAGATTCGCGACGTGTCGTCTGCCTTTGCCATGGAGCAGATCAAATACACGACCGAACTGCCGCTCGATTACATGGTGCTGGACAAGGAATCCGGTTCGAACGCGGCTTGATGACAGCCTGCCGGGAGGTTCGCGCCTCCCGGGCGTGGTTCACTTCTTCATGAAGCTCCACGGGTTGGCCTGAGGCACCACCACCGCGTCCGGCACGGACTCGGCCGATGCCACTTCCACCTTGCTGAAACTGTAGCCGGACTGGACGACCGAGACGCCGTCGAGAATGAACAACTGGCTCTTCTCCATGCCGGGCTTCAGCGTGCCGGTCACCGACACGGCCTCATAGGCTTTCGCCAGCTTGTAGGGCTTGGGCATGGTGACGAGAACGATCTGGTTCGGCGGCGGCGTCGGCATATGGCTGCATGCGCCGGTCCAGGGGACGAGCAGGAACTGATAGACAAGGTCGCCATCGCGGTCGACCGGAAGCGCGTAGCCGGTCAGCGTTACCGTCTTTCCGTCCAGATTTGTCGACAGCGTTTCGCCATGGTCCGGCATTTTTGCAGCGACCATCGGCAGTCCGGGGCCTTCGGCGGCCTGTTGCCCGGCTGGGCGAAGATCTTTCCAGAAAATGGTCGTGGCAACCGGCGAGGCGGCGTTCGCGCTGAATGCCAGAAGCGTGGCTGCAGCCGCGACGGCTGATCTGAGGACAAAATTCAACGGTCACACTCCACGGGCACGAGCCTGAGTAAAATCGCTCGGGAAGGTCGGGTCAATAAGCAAAGGCGCGATTGGCCTGTTCCGGCATTGCCGAAGCGCTGCGCCCGACCGCTCATTGCGCGTCCGCTTTCCGTTGCAGGCGCTCCAGCGTTTTGGGGCCAGTCAGTTCCCTCACTGCGTCCTTGCCGATCCAGCGCGCCGTCTTGTCCGGCGATGCTGCCAGCTTTTCGGCCATGGCAAGCACCGGTCCATGCAAGGCGAACGAGCGCTTGCCCATCGAGCGAAGCGCCCAGTTGACGGCTTTTTTCACGAAGTTGCGGCTGTCGGTGGCGTGAGCCTCGATCAGCTGCAGGAAATCGAGGAAGGTCGCGTCCGGTTCCTTCTTCCGATGAACGACCGACCAGGCCATCATGGCAAAGGCGGTGCGCCGGACGAATTCGCGATCGTCTGCCGCGAATTCCGCGATCAGTTCGCGCCAGCAGTCCGTGTCGACGAAGAGGTCGGAGACGCCATCGACGATATCCCAGGAGTCGAAGCTTGCAGCCCAACGCCTTGCATTCTCAGCGGTAAATCGCTTCGGGTCGGCAGTCACGGAAGCGATGAACTGCGCCTCCATGATGCCGCTTTCCCAAAGCTCGAAGGCGCGTTCATGGTTGCGCTGGATCTGCCTGGCGATCTGCCGCTGCACGCCGTGCGAGATGCCGAGCGCGCGATCGATCTTTATGCCATAGCGCAGCATTCCGCGGCGGTTTTCTTCCGAGCCGATCGAGCGCAGGTGCGTGATGATTTCCGCAGCGCTGGAGTTCGGCGAAAGCTCGGCCATGGCGTCTGCGCCTATTTCTCCAGTCGTGCCAGCAGCGAGGACGTGTCCCAACGCTTGCCGCCCATGCCCTGCACATCCTTGTAGAACTGGTCGACAAGAGCCGTGACCGGGAGCGATGCGCCGTTGCGGTCGGCCTCGGTGAGGCAGATGCCGAGGTCCTTGCGCATCCAGTCGACGGCGAAGCCGAAATCATATTTGCCGGCATTCATCGTCTTGTGGCGGTTTTCCATCTGCCATGAGCCGGCAGCGCCCTTGGAGATGACTTCGACTACCTTTTCAATGTCGAGCCCGGCCTTCTTGCCGAAATGGATGCCTTCGGCCAGACCTTGAACCAGCCCGGCGATGCAGATCTGGTTGATCATCTTGGTGAGCTGGCCGGCGCCCGTCGCGCCCATCAGCCCGACCATCTTGGCATAGGCGTCGATCACCGGCTTGGCCTTGTCGAAGACATCCTGCTCGCCGCCGACCATGACGGTCAGCGCGCCGTTTTCAGCACCCGCCTGACCGCCGGACACCGGCGCGTCGAGGAAGGAGATGCCATACTCTGTGGCTTTTTCGCCGAGCTCGCGCGCGACTTCCGCCGAGGCGGTGGTGTTGTCGATATAGATCGCGCCTTTCTTCATCGACTGGAAGGCGCCGTCCGGGCCAATGGTGACGCTGCGCAAATCGTCATCATTGCCGACGCAGGAGAAGACAAAATCCTTGTCCTTGGCTGCCTCGCGCGGCGTCGGCGCGTGGCTGCCGCCATGCTCGCCGACCCATTTCTGCGCCTTGGCTGCGCTACGGTTGTAGACGGTGACGTCATGTCCGCCCTTGTTCTTGAGATGCGCTGCCATCGGATAGCCCATCACGCCAAGTCCCAGGAATGCTACTGACGCCATTTTCTGCCTCTTCAACTATGTTCCAACTGTTGGCGTCAGGTCTATGCCATCAAGCGGATTCGTCAAGGATGAAGGATTGGCTCAGGCAGCCGTGGCGACGCGATTGCGGCCTTCGGATTTGGCCAGATAGAGGGCTTCGTCGGCCTCTGCGATCAATGACGGCAGATCACGCTGGGAGAAGGGGGCGGACGCAACGCCGATGCTGATGGTCGGCCGCAGCGTGCCGCGTTCGGTGACAATCGCGATCTCGGCGCAGCGCGCGCGGATACTCTCGGCAATATCGATCGCCCGCCTCTGGCCGACGCCGGGCAGGCAGATGACGAACTCCTCGCCGCCGTGGCGGCAAAGAAGATCGCTGCCGCGAATTGTGCTCTTGGCCATGGCCGCGAACATCACCAGCACCTGGTCGCCGACGGGGTGGCCGTAGGTGTCGTTGATCTTCTTGAAGAAATCGAGATCCATGACCAGAACGGTCACGGGTGCGCGGGTGAGTGCCAGGCGCTGCAGCAGCTGTTCGGCCCGGCTGATGAATTCGCGCCGGTTGAGCACGTCGGTCAGCACATCGTGGGTTGCGGCGCGGCGCAGTGCCATTTCGGTCTGTTCGCGGCCGAGTGCCACGAGGGTGAAGCTGGAAATCAGGATCAGCAGCATCACCTCGATGGTGGCCACCTTGGAGCCGAAATAGGCGATGAAGAACGGATGATCCGGGCTCGTCAGCCAGAGCACCGTGCCGCGCCCGGCATAGTACAGGCCGTTGAAACTGCTGGTCACGGCCAGGATCATGGCGTTCTGGTAGCGATTGGCCCCGCCGCGCCAGAATTCGAAGCCGGCCATCAGACTGAAGAGCGAGAACACGAAGAAAAACGGTACTGCGCCGCTCCAGGCCACGAGCGGCCGGGACATCAGCAGCGGCACGATGATGACCAGGAAAGGTCCGACGAGTGCCGGAACAATGGCAGCCGAACGCCCATTGAAGGAGCGCGCGCCAACCCAGATGAAGGACATGGTTGCCACGACGAAACCATTGCCAACGGGGCCGAGCCAATCGAGCTGAGGGGCCGATGAGGCGATGTAGAAGAGCAGCGAAACGGTCGAACAGGCAAAGCCGATGCCCCACCACAGGCTGGAGGCGATTTCGCGCCGCCGCCACGCCTCGAGCAGGAACAGCACCCCGCAGGTTGCCGTCACCAGCATCGAGCAAAGCATCAACGTGTTGAGATCGATTTGAAAAGCCATTCGGCCGCCGCACCCCGTATGACGTCCAGCATAGGCGTCAGTGGTGAAGCCGTCGTAAAGGGAATTGCCGCTGCGTCAATAAAATTGCGGGCGCGGCGACTGATTTCTCAGCGCTTCAGGTGGCGGGTGATGCGCCGCTCGATCCATTCGATGCCGTGGCGCAGCGTCTCGACCATCGACAGGTAGATCAGTGCCGCCCAGAGGTAGGTCTGGAAATCGAAGGTGCGCGAATAGGCGCGGCGCGTCTCGCCCATCAGGTCGTAGACGGTGATGATGGCGACAATCGCCGAGCCCTTGATCATCAGGATGATCTCGTTGCCATAGGGGCGCAGAGCCACGATCAGCGCCTGAGGCAGCACGATCTTGCGCAGGATCTGGTACTTGTGCAGCCCGAGCGATTCAGCGCCCTCCCACTGGCCCTTCGGCACGCTTTCGATGGCGCCGCGCAGGATCTCGGCCTGATAGGCTGCGGTGTTCAGAGAGAAGGCAAAGACCGCGCAATACCAGGCGTCGCGGAAAAACGTCCACAGCCCGACGGCCTCAAGCTGCGGCCGGAACGAGCCGAGGCCGTAATAGATCAGGAACGTCTGCGCCAGAAGCGGCGTGCCGCGGAAGAAATAGACATAGGCATAGGCGAGCGCATTGAGCACCTTGTTCTTGGACATGCGCGCATAGGCGATCGGTATAGACAGCAGTGCGCCCAGCACGATCGAGATCGCCACCAGTTTGATGGTTACCAGCAGGCCCGACAGGTAATAGGGCGCATATTTCTCGAAAAGGTCCGGGTTCCAGGCGTTGACGAGATAGCCCACCATGGCGACGCCGAGCATCAGCCACAGCACAATGAAGACGTGCCCGGTTATGCGCGCGGCAGTCCATGGCCTGGGGATCGCCGGCGGGCGGTCGACGTCGGTGCTGGTTTCCGTTACGGCGCTCATCGTTGCGCCTCCCTGCGGCCAGCCCAGCGTTCGATGGCGTTGATGCCGAAGGACGAGATGATCGCCAGCACCAGATAGATCAGGCAGGCAAAGCCGAAGAACAGGAAGGCCTGCTTGGTGACGCGTGCGGCAATGCCGCTCTGGCGCAATATGTCGGCAAGGCCGATGGCCGAGACGAGCGAGGTGTCCTTGAGCAGGATGAGCCAGAGATTGGCGAGGCCGGGCAGTGCGATCTTGATCAGCTGCGGCAGCACCACCAGCCGCATCGTCTGGCCCTTGGAAAGGCCGATCGAATAGCCGCCCTCATATTGCCCTTGCGGGATCGCGCGGAAGGCCGAGAGAAAAACCTCGCTGGCATAGGAGGAAAAGACAACGCCCAGCGCCACCATGCCGGCGACGAAGCTGTTGATCTCGATATTGGTGCCGGGGCTGAAAAAATGAAGCAGTTGCTGCAGGCCGATCTGCGCGCCGTAGAAGACGAGGAACAGCGTCAGCAGTTCGGGCAGGCCGCGAAAGATTGTGGTGTAGACGTTGCCGGCAATTCGCAGCGACGGTTCGGGCGATTGTTTGGCGAGCGCCACCAGGAAGCCGATGAGCAGACCGACCGGAAGCGTGGCGAGCCCGAGCGAGACCGTGACGAGAACGCCCCAGGCGATGTCGTCGCTCCACCCCTGTGGGCCCCAGCTGAGCAGCGTCCAGACGTTTTCCATCGGCGCGCCAGTCTCCCGTTTGTCCTCGCAGGTTCAAAAGGCGAGGGCGGCGATCGGGCCGCCACCCTCACGCTTCAAGAGGATCAGGATTCGGCGCCGTAGACGTCGAACTTGAAGTACTTGTCGTTGATTTCCTTGTACTTGCCGTTGGCGCGGATCGCCTTGATCGCAGCGCTGAATTCGGCTGCGAGCGCGTCGCCCTTGCGGACCGCTATGCCGGCGCCGGGTCCGAAGATTTCGACCGGCTGCGGCGAGGGCTGGCCCAGCAGCTTGCAGCAGGCGCCGTCGGCGGAATCAAGCCACTGCGACAGCACGACGATATCGTCTTCCACGGCGTCGAGACGGCCATTGGCGATATCGAGCTGGTATTCCTGCGCGGTCGGATAGGCCTTGACCTCGCTGTCGGTGAAGGTCTTTTCCGCGTAGTTGAAGTGGGTGGTGGAGCCCTGCACGCCGATCGTCTTGCCGGCGAGGTCTTCCTTGGTCACGCCCTTGAGCTCGCTGTCCTTCGGCACGGCGATGGCGGAAGGCGTGTTGTAGTACTTCTCGGAGAAGTCGACCTTTTCCAGGCGCTCCGGCGTGATCGACATGGAAGCGATGATGGCGTCGAACTTGCCGGCCTGAAGGGCGGGGATGATGCCGTCCCAGTCCTGGGTCACGAATTCGCACTTTGCCTTCATCTCTTCGCACAGCGCGTTGGCGATATCGATGTCGAAGCCTTCCAGCTTGCCGTCGGCGGTGAGGTTGTTGAAGGGCGGATAGGCTCCTTCGGTGCCGATCTTGATGGTCTTTTCCTGGGCCTGGGCTGCGCCGATCGCCAGCGCCATGACAGATACCCCAAGCGCGACACGCATAAGAATACGCATGATGTTCCTCTCTGTTGTTGCCCGCCGCTGATGATTGCGGCGTCGTCCAGGGCCGCCTCCCGGTGACCCGCAGAACGCGATACTGCGTCTGTTTTCAGGAAGAAAGCAACTGCAAATACGCCCCCGGCAAACGACTTTACGTCAACTTGCCGGTGTGTACGCAAGTTCATTCCGGCGGCATAAATCGCTGCCGGGACATGACGTTACGTCAGCTTTTTCAAGCCGGTCGTGGTTTCGATGAAATCGGCTATCGCGGCAATGTCGTCGATGCCGAATGTTGGCAGGCGTTCTCCCGACACCGGATGATCGGCGGCGATGGCGACGATGTTGGGATCGTTGGCCGATAGCGGTGCCGTGTCTTTCGCTTCCAGCCGGCGCGCCTCGATCTTCTTGTGCGCCTCGCGCTTGTAGCCCTCGACCAGCACGATATCGCAGGGCGAAAGGCGCGCCAGTATGGCGTCGAGCGAAGGCTCGTCCTCACTGGTTAGTTCGTGCATCAGCGCCCAGCGTTTGCCGGAGACGATGGCGACCTCGCCGGCGCCGGCCGCGCGGTGGCGAAAGCTGTCGGTGCCCTGCTTGTCGATGTCGAATTCATGATGCGCGTGCTTGACCGTGGAAACGCGCCAGCCGCGCGCGGTCAGTTCAGCCACAAGCCTTTCGGTCAGGGTGGTCTTGCCCGAATTCTTCCAGCCGGTGATGCCGAATACGCGCTGTGTCAAATCATGGCCCGCACGATCGCCTCAGCTTCCTGAAGGTCGCCGGGGGTGTTGATGTTGAAGAAGGGATCGACGATTTTTGCCGTGAGGTCCAGCATCGGGAAATCGACCTCGACAAAATCGTGGCTTTCGATGAAGGCGCGCACGCGAAACTTGTGCTGTCCGCCGAGGAAGACCAGCAGTTCGTCGTGAAGCGTAACCGGCCACAGCGCAAATGTCGGGTGCTGTTCTCCGTCCGAGCATGCCACCGCAATGCGGCCTGCGTCGCCCTTTCTGGCTGCATCGAGCTTTTCGCAAAGATTGGCGGGGAAGAAGGGCGTGTCGCCGGCAACCGTCAGGATATGGCTGGCGACAGGGCGCGCCCAGTCCATTCCCGCCAGAATCCCGGCCAAGGGTCCGGCGCCTGCGGTGTCGGCGATCACTGGGAGCCCGAACCCGGCAAGACGCGCCGGGTCGCCGTTGGCGCTGATCGCCATGCTTCCGGCCTGCGGGGCAAGACGGGAAATCACATGCGACAGGATCGTCCCGTCGCCCAGCGGGCGCAGCGTCTTGTCGCCGCCGCCCATTCGCGTCGCGCGGCCGCCCGAAAGGATCAATCCCGCGATGGTTTCCTGCACGCTCACGCTTCCCTGGCCGGATGCCGCGACACCCACATCACATAAAGGGTTGAAAGCGCGCCTGCCAGCGCCGAAAGTAGCATCACCCACAGCAGCGGGTAGGGTCCTGTGTCGGGCGTCAGCAGTGCACCTGCGACCACCGAAAGAGCCGCGCCGCCGCCGATCTGCAATGCGCCGCCAAGGCCGGAGGCCGAGCCTGCGAGGTGGCTGCTGACGGTGACGATACCGGCATTGGCGTTGGGCAGCGTGACGCCGTTGCCGACGCCGACGAAGAAGACAGGGCCGAACAGCGACAGCGGATGATTGTAGCCGGACCAGAACAGTGCGATCGACAGCATCATGCCCAGCGCCGTCACGATGTTGCCGTAGAGCATCATGCGGTTGATGCCCACCGTTCGCGAAAACCTGCCCGACATGAAGTTGCCGAGCATGTAGCCGATCGAGACGATGGCGAAGTACATGCCGTATTGCGACGGTGTCAGGTGCAGGATTTCGGATGAAATATACGGTCCGCCGCCGAGAAAGGCGAAGAAAGCGCCGGAGGTGAAGGCCGCCGTCAGCGTGTAGCCCCAGAAGCGGCGCGAGCCGATAACCTCGGGGTAGCTGCGAAACTGAGCAGCAAAGCTCGATGATTTCTGCCGGTTCGTTTCGCCGAGATCGAGCCAGACGATGACGAAGGCGAAGAGCCCGGCCGCAAGCATGAGCAGGAAGGTCGCTTGCCAGCCGTAGAGTTCATCGAGGAACCCGCCGATGATCGGCCCGATCATCGGCACCAGGCTGGTGCCCATCGTGATGTAGCCGATCTTGCTTGCCGCCTCGGTTGCTTCGACCGTGTCGCGCACGATGGCGCGCGACAGCACCATGCCGGCCGCCGAACTGGCCTGCAGCAACCGGCAAGCAAGCAGCAGTTCGATCGTCGGCGCGTAGATCGCCGCGACCGTCCCGAGAATGAAAAGGGCGAAGCAGAACAGCATCACCGGCCGCCGGCCGAAGCGATCGGAGGCCGGCCCGATGAACAGTTGCAGGACGGCGGTGGCGGCGAGATAGAGCGAAACGGCCAGCTGCACCACCGCATATTCGGCGTCGAAATGCTTCGCCATGCCGGGCAGGGACGGCAGGAAGATATTCATCGACAGCGTGCTGGCTGCCGCTGCCGTCACCAGCGTGAAGACATGCGGCGGCGTCGCCTTGTTCAGGAACCCTGCGGCCATGTGCCCGCGCCTAGATGCCGTCCGGCGCCATTGCCGGGCTGGTGCTTTGCGCGGCCGGCGCGGTCTTCCCGGCGACCTGTTCACGATAGAGCGTGTAGAGGCCGGAGCTGACGATGATGATCGCGCCGACGATCATGGCGATGTCGGGAATGTCGCCAAAGATGAGATAGCCAAGCACGATCGCCCAGAGCAGGGCCGTATAGCGGAACGGTGCGATGAATGAGATGTCGCCGGTGCGCATCGACATGATGACGAACTGGTAGCCGACCAGGACGAGCACGGCTGCCAGGCCGAGCAGCGCGATGTATTCATATTCCATCGGCGTCCAGCCGCCGAGCGGGGTTATGAGCACTGCGCCGCACAGCATGATCACCGTGGCGGTGACTGCGGAAACCAGAAGCGACGGGACGTGCGGCGGCAGGCGTCTGGTCGCCAGGTCGCGCAGTGCGCAGAAGGCGACCGATATCAGCGCCGACAATGCAAAGATGTTGAAACCCTCGAAGCCGGGCCGAACGATGACCATGACGCCGGTGAAGCCGGCGACAATCGCCAGCCAGCGGCGCCAGCCGACGCCTTCACCCAGAAACAGCGCCGCGCCCATCGTCACCGCTAGCGGCAGGGCCTGAAGCACGGCCGAGACATTGGCGATGGGCAGGTGCTGGAGCGCGATCAGGAAGAAAATCGTGCCGCCGAGTTCGCCCAGCACGCGAAGGCCGATCATCGGGTGGAATATCAGCCGCGGCATCTTCAGCGCGCCCTGATGCCAGGCAAGCAGGGTGATCAACGTCGTCGCGAACAATCCGCGCACGAGGATCACCTGGCCGAAATTCATGTGCATCGACGCCAGCTTGATCAACGCGTCGTTGCAGGTGAACCCGGCCATCGACACCACCATGAACATGGCGCCGCGAAGGTTGGGAGAAAGTGCCAAGGCGTTTCCGATTCTTTATTGTTAGGCAAAGGATGTAACATCCGGTGCCGAAACAGCAATGCCAAAGCACTGGGCCACCGGAGAGGGTGCCTGTCCTGCTACTGCGAGAAATCGGCAGGCATAATTTTGCCGGCTAATGATGCCGCGCGGCCGCGCATGATCGAGAGCGATGATGCATAACCGGCCGGATATGATAAATTCGCAGCGCCGGAAGGGGCCAGGAATTCGAGGTACAAGATCCCATGAATCCATCGGAACAGATCGACCAGCTCATCGCAAAACTAACGGACTGGCGCGGCAAGACGCTCGCCGGCCTGCGCAGGAGCATCCTTGAGGCCGATAAGGAGATCGTCGAGGAATGGAAGTGGATGGGAAGCCCGGTATGGTCCCGCGACGGCATCATCGCGGTCGGCAACGCCCACAAGGACAAGGTGAAGCTCACCTTTTCCCACGGCGCGAGCCTCGCCGATCCTGACAAGCTCTTCAATGCGGGCTTCGGCGGCAAGGTGTGGCGGGCGATCGATGTTTTCGAAGGGGATACGATCGACGAGCACGCCCTGGAAAACCTGATCCGCGCCGCGATCGAGTTCAATCAGGCCAAGAAGAAGACGAAGAAAGCGCCGGCGGCTGCCCGATCGAAAGGCCCGTCCAGCAAGGAGAGATGAAGCTCCTGCAGGTCTAGGCGGCTTCGATCAGAAGTTCGGCCAGTTCCTGCGGCTTGTCGATGCCGACATCGTGGCCGCAGGCGATCTGCCTGACGGTCCAGCTCGGATCCTTCCCCAGCGCGTCGGCAGTCTGGCCGAACGGGCTGTCCCAGCCGGTCGCCTGGATATAGGTCTTCTTCGGCACGCGCTGATAGGCGCCGGTCACGCGGAGCTTTTCCTTCAGCGACGCCGTCGGGTGCGGCGTTGCCTTGGCGTCGACCCAGGCGCGGTCGCCCTCGTCGAGGTAATCGCCCTTCGAGGTCGGCGGAGCGGGGATGGTTTCGCCGACCAGTTCCCAGCCTTCGGCGAAATCGGCGAAGGACTGGCCGTCTGCGGGTATGAACGCGTCGAGATAGATGATCGAGGCGATGCGCTCGCCGATCCTTTCGGCCACCCCGGTTATGACGATGCCGGAATAGGAATGCCCGACCAGCACGATATTCTCGAGGTCCTTCCACAGCACCTCGTTGACGACGTCGTTGATGTGGGTGGTCAGGTTTATCTCTTTGCCCGCCAGATGCGACCGCTCGCCAAGCCCGCTCAGCGTCGGCGCAAAGACACGGTGGCCCTTGGCCGTCAGCGCATCGGCAACCCGCATCATCGACCAGCTGCCCGCCCATGCGCCATGCACGAGCGCAAAGGTAGCGCGCCCGTTCTTCTTTGAGTCGGTCATTTCATCCTCCCAAGTATTTGAATTCGCTGGCTTATGAGCCCTGCCGGCCCAGCGGTGCAAGGTCGAGATAGTGGAGGACCGGCACCAATGGTTCCAGGCCGCGCGCATAGGTCGAATAGCTGTGCAGGATCCGGCCTTCGTCGCGGAGGAAGACGCTGAGGCCCGGCAGTTCGGTTCCCCACTGGTCCCAGGCGCCTTTCGCGGCCTCGAATTCGGCCTTGCCGCGGTAGTTGATCTCGATGGGCGCGATATTCTCGTCCAGCGTGACGTGGAAATCGTAGTTGAAGTCGCTGCCGAAGGACGAATACCACGGCACCGTCCAGCCCATCTTCTGCCTGTAGCCGGCCAGCTTGCCGAAAGGTGCGCGCGAGACCATCGCCAGTGTGGTTTCGCGTTTATGCAGTTCGGACAGATCCGGCAGGCTGTTGGCGAAGCTGGTGCAGCCGTGGCAGCCATTCTCCCACTCCGGGTCGAACATGAAGTGGTAGATGAGGAGCTGGCGACGCCCCTCGAACAGGTCGGCAAGGCTCGCTCTGCCGTTCGGCCCGTCGAAGACATAGTCCTTCTCGACCAGTTCCATCGGCAGGGCCCGGCGTTCGGCGTTCAGGGCGTCGCGCGCCCTCGACATTTCCTTCTCGCGGGCGAGTAGCTTTTTGCGTGCTGCCACCCATTCGCCGTGCGGGACGATTTTCTGCGGTTCCATGTCTGTCTCCTTTCGAATTCAGTTCAGGTTCCGCGTCGGAAAGAATTTGAAATAGGGCTCGGCTTCCTTCAGCACGCGGGCGAAGGACGGGCGGTTCAGCAGCCGGTCGAAATAGGCGGCCATGTGCTTGTGCGTGGCGGCAAATGGCTCGACCTTCTCGGCATAGAACAGCGCGGGTGCTGCCGCGCAGTCGGCCATGGTGAAGGCGTCGCCCATCGCCCATGTCCGCGTGGCCATGTCACGCTCGATCATGCCATAGGCGGTTCGAAGCGTCTCGCGTGCCTGTTCGACGCCGAAGCCATCGTGCTGGCCTGCCGGGCGAATGCGGTCGACGACGATCTTCTGCATCGGCTCCTGCACGTAGAGATCATAAAAGCGGTCGGACAGGCGGGTGCGCCAGGCTTCTTCGGGGTCGGCCGGTATGAAGCGGATTTTTCCAGGGTAATACTTGTCCAGATATTCGATGATGATGGTCGATTCCGGCACGACGCGGTCGCGGGCGGCGTCGCGCAGCACCGGCATCTTGCCGACCGGCCACAATTCCTTGAAATCAGCGCTGGAGCTTTCGTCGCCAAGATCGACCAGCACCGTTTCGAACGGCGTGTCGTTTTCATATAGCGCGATCAGCGGCTTGTGGCAGAAGGAGGCGAGGGGATGGAAATGATAGGTGAGTGACATGGAATGATCGCTTTCTCGCGCCGTTCGTCAGCCCGCACGCCAAGCTGACTAATTAGTGATTGTATTTTGAAACCAGTTGCACGATAATAGTACTGATATGGAATTGCAACCGGTTTTTCGGAGAATTTTTTGATGGACGCTGCTCATCGCTCGGGCTGCCCGATAAACCTCTCGCTCGAAGTGTTCGGCGACAAATGGAGCCTGCTGATCCTTCGCGACATGATCTTCGGCGGCAAACGCCACTTTCGCGAGCTTTTGCGGTCGGAAGAGGGCATTTCGTCCAACATCCTGGCCGACCGCATGAAGATGCTGCTGGAAGAGGGCATGCTGACCAAGACCGACGACCCGAGCCACAAGCAGAAGGCGATCTACAGCCTGACCGAGATGGCGATCGAACTGGTGCCGATCATGGCCCATCTCGGCGCATGGGGCCGCAAATGGCTTCCGGTCAGCGAGGAGCTCAGCATCCGCGCCCGGCTGCTGGAGGAGGGCGGGCTGCCGATGTGGGAAAAATTCATGGCCGAACTGCGTGTCGAGCAGCTTGGCGCGCCGAGTACCACTTCCGGCCCGACGGTGCGCGAGACGCTGCAGGCGGCCTATCTTGAGGTGATCGCGCGGCAGCAGGCGGAGCGGGCCACAGCGAAGTGAGGCAACTGCCGTCCGGCGGCGCGAGGCACGGCGATTAATCTGGCTTGTTCATGGCTTGAGACTCGATCAGAACCGATCCAGTCTGAGATTCCGCACCGGGTTTATGATTGCGGACTTTGCCGTGGGGGGCTGATGAAAGAGCGCGCGAAAAAACCAAAGCTGCACACCGGAGGGTGCCTTTGCGGCGCCGTTCGCTTCGAGGCGACGGGCCCGGCTGAAAAGCCGCACACCTGCTCCTGCCGCATGTGCCAGCGCCACACCGGCGCATTGACGGCGCCCTGGGTCGAGTTCCCAAGCGACCGGGTGGCGTGGACCGGACCCGCCGGCAAGCCGTCCGTCTATCGCTCGTCGGACTATTCCAGCCGCGCTTTCTGCCCCACCTGCGGCAGCTCGCTCGGCGCGATCGACGACAACCCCGTCGTCGCCCTGCTGCTCGGAGCCTTCGACAAGCCGGCGGCAAAGGAACTGATGCCCACCTATCACACCAACCGAGGCGGACGGCCGAAATGGTGGCATGTGGAGGCGGGGACGGAGTAGGGGAAGGTGGACGATGGGGCGGCGGTAAGAGAGTAGACGCCCTTGCTCCGCAAAGCTTTGGCTTTACACTCGGCGATATGGGCAGACGGGGGTAAGTCTACATTCTCGCTTCACGGAAGAACGGGACGCTCTACGTCGGCGTCACGTCAGACCTTGCCGGCCGTTTGCTGCAGCACCAGACCGGAACCGGTTCGAAATTCGTCGCCCGATATGGCGTCATGCGCCTTGTCTGGTTCGACGAATACGATCTGGTCGTCGATGCCATCGCCCGCGAGAAGGTGATCAAGAAGTGGCCACGTCGGTGGAAGATCAACCTCATCGAGGAACACAATCCACATTGGCGCGACATTTCGTGGCATTTGCTTTGACGGGAGGCATTCCGTTGCGCTTGTTCCGCACCGCCGGCTCGCGTTGCCGTTCAGGCATGGATTTCCGACACTCTCCGCTCGTTCCTCGCTCACGAGGTCGAGAATGACGAATTGCATTTGGGCTTGCCGCTAATCTCACGCGTTGGTGATTTGCAGACGCGCAAATACCAAGCTCGTCATCCTCGGGTCGCAGCACGAGCGAAGCGAAGGGCGAAGAGCCCGGGGATCCATGCCGGAACATCGATGAAGCCGCTGCGGTGCAGAACTGCCGAAGCTGAAACCAGCGGGAACTGTGGGGGAAAGATTCTCACCCAATTTCCACTCAACCCATTGTTTTCATTCACACCGCACATTTTCTCACATCCGATTTATCCCCCTCTTTCCAGCCTCGCTCATACTCGTCCTCGCAAATCCGCTTCCAACGGGATCCCTGGTGCGCACCGGGTATCAGGGGGAAGCGTCGGCGTCCGGGCTGGTGGTGCTGCGGTGGCACTGCTGGGTGATGAACCCCTAAGCCCGGGTCCTTGGCTACGGCTGGCCACGCGAATGTGGAGGCGACTGAGCGGGACAAGAGCGCTGGCGGGGCGCAATGGCTGCGCCACGAATTTACACTTAGGAAGGCAAGGCCCCTGCGCCCCGCATTCCCACCCTCGCAGAGGGAGTTCTTTGACAATGGCCAGATGCGAAAGCAGGCGTGGTGATGATGAAGTGCGCCAGCGTATTCTCCCCCCTTGAGGGGGAGATGACTGCAAAGCAGCCAGAGGGGGTCTTTCATGCCGCGCTCGGCGCAAAGGAACGTCGAGCACTGCCGTAGCGACCCCACCCGGCGGCTTCGCCGCCACCCTCCCCTCAAGGAGGAGGGGAACGCCGCGGCTTCACCCGCCCGTAACGCTCATATGGCGCGAGACGGCGGGGCGGCTGGTGCGGCGGTCGATGATGAAATCGTGGCCCTTGGGCTTGCGGCCGATGGCTTCGTCGATGGCGCTGGACAGAAGCTCGTTGCCTTCTGAAGCGCGCAGCGGCGCGCGCAGGTCTGCGGCGTCTTCCTGGCCGAGACACATATAGAGCGTGCCGGTGCAGGTCAGCCGCACGCGGTTGCAGCTTTCGCAGAAATTATGCGTCATCGGCGTGATGAAGCCGAGCCGGCCGCCGGTCTCGGCAACCTCGACATAGCGCGCCGGGCCGCCGGTCTTGTAGGGAATGTCGGTCAGCGTGAACTGGCGCTCGAGATCGGCGCGCAGCAGCGACAGCGGCAGATACTGGTCGGTGCGGTCAAGATCGATCTCGCCCATCGGCATGGTCTCGATGACGGTCAGGTCCATGCCGCGGCCGTGCGCCCAGCGCAGCATCTCCGGCAGTTCGATATCGTTGAAGCCCTTCAGCGCTACTGCATTGAGCTTGATCTTGAGCCCGGCAGCCTGCGCGGCGTCGATGCCGGCCATCACCTTGTCGAGATGACCCCAGCGGGTGACGGCATGGAATTTTTCCGGATCAAGCGTGTCGAGCGAAACATTGATGCGCTTGACGCCGCAATCGGCGAGCTCGCCGGCGAAGCGAGCGAGCTGCGAGCCGTTGGTGGTCAGCGTCAGCTCTTCCAGAGCGCCGCTCTTGAGGTGGCGCGACAGCTCGCGCACCAGATGCATGATGTTCTTGCGCACCAGCGGTTCGCCGCCGGTCAGCCGCAATCTGCGCACGCCTTTCTCGATGAAGACGGTGCACAGCCGGTCGAGCTCTTCGAGCGAGAGCAGATCCTTCTTCGGCAAAAAGGTCATGTCTTCCGCCATGCAATAGGTGCAGCGGAAGTCGCAGCGGTCGGTGACCGACACGCGCAGATAGCTGATCGTGCGACCGAATGGATCGATCATGTTCATGCGAAGGCGCTTCCTCATGCCGTCAGCGTGACGGCTCTTGCCCCTGAATGTCGTGTATTCGTACCCGTCATTCAAGATAGGTGATATCGGTCTTTGGTAACATCTCCGTAGCCGACGCTGCAATGTCGGCTTTGTGGCACAGCTTTTTCACCTTTTCGGTGAACCCGAAGGCGCGTAGGGAAGGGGCCGAAACAAGGGCAGGACGATGACGGCGCCAACTGAACTGAGAGTATCGAAGGATCGCCGCACGCTGACGGTGACGTTTCCCAACCACCATCCGTTCGAGCTGTCGGCCGAACTGCTGCGCGTTGCCTCGCCCTCGGCCGAAGTGCAGGGGCATTCGCCGGAACAGCGCGTCACGGTGCCGGGCAAACGCAACGTGGCAATCTCCAGGATCGAGCCCGTCGGAAACTATGCGGTGCGCATCGTCTTCGACGACACGCACGACACCGGCATCTTCACCTGGAACTATCTGCATACGTTGGGCCACGAGAAGGACGAGCGCTGGAACGCCTATCTCGCCGAGCTTCAGCAAAAGGGCATGAGCCGGGGATAGCGTCTTAAAAGCGTCATCGAGTTAGCATACGGCGCGAGCAGGAAACGGAGGTTTGGGAATGTCGAAAATCACCACCGTCGAACAGCTCGAAGCGCTCTACGGCCTGCCCGGCGAGACCTCGCTGGTCAAGGAACTCGACCACATCATTCCCGAATATGCGGCCTTCATCGAGGCGTCGCCCTTCGCTGCCCTTGCCACCACCGGCCCTGAAGGTCTCGACTGCTCGCCGCGCGGCGATCTTGCCGGCTTCGTGCGCATCCATGACGAGCGGACGCTGATGATGCCCGACCGGCGCGGAAACAACCGCGCCGATTCGCTGAAGAACATCATCCGCGACGACAAGGTGGCGCTGCTGTTTCTCGTCCCGGGCTCCGGCACGACCTTGCGGGTCAACGGCCGCGCCTACATCACCACGGATGCCGAGCTATGCGCGTCCTTCACGGTCGAAGGCAAGCCGGCGCGCTCGGTTACTGTAATCAAGGTCGAAGCCGTCTATTTCCAGTGCGCGCGGGCCATCGTCCGGTCCGAATTGTGGAACCCGGAAAAGCACGTCGATCCGAAGTCTCTGCCGACGCCGGGCCAGATACTTGCGGTGACAAGCCGGAAAAACATCGACGGCGAGAAGTACGATCGCGAATGGCCGGAGCGCGCAAAAGCCAGCATGTGGTAGGTGGCGCGACCGGCTTCAGGTGTTTTTCATCACCTCGGAAATGCGTGTCATCATAGCGCCCATGCGGTCGCATTCGGACGGGGAGGTCTGGGCCATCACCGTCTCGATCAGGCCGTTATAGATGTGCAGCGCTTCCATCAGGAGCGTCTCTCCGTCGCCAGTGAGGGTCAGCCGCATGATTCGCTTGTCCTTGGCGTCGTTTTCGCGGGTAAGCAGGCCGCGCTTTTCCAGCTGGGGCAGAAGCATGGTAATATTCGACCGTCCGACCAGCAATTTGCGGGCGAGATCATGCTGGGACATGCCCGGATGCCGGTAGAGGTTCATCAGCATGTCGAGCTGCGCGAGTTTCAGGTCGAGCGGCTGCAGCGCCTTGCTCAAGGCTGCCACGACGGCCTTTTCGGCGCGCACCAAAGCGATCCAGTTGCGGAACCGCGGATTGTCCCAGGGGAGGTCTTGCTTATTGTTCATGTTTGAACTATTATGTTCACAGTTGAACCGTTGGTCGGATCGTCAATATGGCATCAATTGGTTTGAAGGTCATCCGGGGTGTCTTCGGTGCTGCCGAACATATAGCACCGCGATTGGGCGGACGCGCTGCGTTTGAGCTCTTCTGCCGAACACCTGACCCGAAAAAGCTGAGTGCAGGCGAGCGGCGCGCGGTCGAAGCGGCCAGGGGCTTCATGGCTGAGGCGCGGCATCACCGGCTGAAAGTCGGCTCAGGATGCGTGAGCGTTCACGAGTTTCGCCCCGAGGGCCATCCCGCAACCGCAACCGTGCTCGTCATCCATGGCTGGCGCTCGCGCACCGAATATATGCGCGCCCTCATCGACGGATACCGCAAGGCGGGCTTTCGCGTGATGTCGCTCGATCTGCCGGGGCACGGCGGGTCGACGGGCCGCAGGCTCAACATGGCCATGGCCGTCGAAGCGACCGCAGCGGCGGCGCAATGGTTCGGCCCGTTTGCAGCGGTTGTCGGCCACTCTTTCGGCGGCGCGGTCGCAGCTTGTGCGGCCTCCGGCATGATCAAGGGCACAGCGCCTCTGCCGACGGAACGTCTCGTGATGATCGCAGCGCCAAACGCGCTGACGGACGTGCTCAATGGATTTCGCAGACATACGAATGTCGGGGAAAAATCGGCCCGTGCGCTCGACAAGCAGATCAAGCGAATCTCCGGTCATCCGATGGCCGAGTTCGTAGCGTCCAGATATATCGCGCAGATGCAGATACCGACATTGGTCATCCACGCGCCCAACGATGCGGAGGTGCCGGCTTCAGACGCAAAGACACTTGCGGCTGCCGGCGACCATGTCAGGCTTTTGTGGGCCGAAAACCTCGGGCATCGCCGCATATTATCCGACCAGAATGTCGTGTCGGAAGCGGTGGGTTTCGTGGAACAGCCACGCGAGCAAGCCGTCGTCCATTAGCAGTCACCGCTACAGCATCGCGACCGATCTGTTTCCGGCGTCGCTCACGCCCTTGTGAAGCGGCGAGGCAACAACGTTGGCGAAATTTATCTTCCCTTAACGAAATCGGTATGAATCGATATAGTCGCGTCCTACATCGGTAGTGAACGAGCCGATCGTTCTCGGCGCGGCGAGAAACGGGAAACCGTCCGAGATACCGGGCGGAGACGGATGATCGATGAATTTCTCTCTGAAAAGAACCGTAGCGCTGCCGATAACGGTTCTTGCCGCCTCGCTGGCTTTCGGCGCACCAGCAGACGCTCAAGGGTTATTCGATGCCTTGTTCGGAGGCGGGCGCGTCCAGCGGATGCAGAGGGAAGAATTTCCACCGCCGCCGCACGCCGAGAGGCGGGTGCCCAAACCCAAGCGTACGGCAACGGGAACTCCTGCTGCGGTGGCCAAGATCACCGGGCCGACCTATTACACCTACAAAGCCGATCCGCTCGTTCGCGTGGACCTCGGCGCGCTGTCGAAGATTACGCAGCCGGTGTCGTTCGAGCCATCGTTGGGTGGAACCTCCTTTCGGGAGGGACTTGCCGGTCTGGACGGGTTTGACCTCTCGGCTGAAAAGGATGTCGCCAAAGCCCTTACCGACTATTACGCGGCCAATCCCGATTACATCTGGGTAAGCGGCGCGACCGCCAATGCACGGGCGCAGGATGCGGTTCGGGTTCTGGGCGAGGCGCCTACCCATGGACTGGACGCTGCCGACTACGCCGTCACGGTGCCCGCCACCGGCTATTCGCTCGACGACATGGCTGCGCGCCAGCGCGAATTGATGCGCTTCGAGATGACGCTCTCGGCACGTGTGCTGCGCTATGTTCGCGATGCGCAGAACGGCCGCGTCGATCCGAACAGGATTTCCGGATACCACGATTTTCCAGCCAAGCCGCTGGACATGGTCAACGTCCTGAAGACCCTGGCTCATACCAGCGAAGTGCGCCCCTATATGGAATCCTGGCATCCGCAGAACGCGGAATACCAGGCTTTGCGCGTCGAACTTGAGTCGTTGGAAGCCAGTTCGGAAAACGACATCGTCGTCGATCCGAAGCTGTTCTTGCGGCCGGGCCAAAGCAGCCCGGAACTGCCGAAGCTGCTGCAGCTTATCGCACGCGATTATCCCGACGACATCGGCCAATATTCCGAGGTGCTGGGTCGGCTCGGCGCGAGTGAGGCCTATGTCGACGAGCTGGTGCCAGTCATCAAGATGGCTCAGGAAAAAGTCGGTCTGAAGCCGGACGGCGTGATCGGGCCGCGCACCGTGGGCGAGCTCGCCGGAACGTCCAAGGCGGACCGCATCGACAAGGTGCTTTTCGCGCTGGAACAGATGCGCTGGCTGCCCTCCGATCTCGGCAGTCCCCGCGTTTTCATCAACCAGCCCGCATTCACGGCAAGCTATATCGACGGCGATACGGAAAAGCTGAAGATGCGCGTCGTCATCGGCCGGCCGACCAATCAGACGAGCTTCTTCTACGATGAAATCGAGCAGGTGGATTACAATCCCTATTGGGGCGTTCCCCAGTCGATCATCGTCAACGAGATGCTGCCAAGACTGCGCCGCGATCCCGGTTATCTCGACCGTTCCGGCTATGAGGTGACCGATTCGAAGGGACGGAAAATTCCGTCGTCTTCGATCAACTGGGGGCAGTATGGCGCAAAGATTCCCTACAGCGTGCGGCAGACCCCCAGCGAAGCCAACGCTCTCGGCGAACTGAAAATCCTGTTTCCCAACAAGCATGCGATCTACATGCACGACACGCCGCAGAAGAGCCTGTTCGACCGTGATTCGCGCGCATTCAGCCATGGCTGCGTCAGGTTGAAGGATCCGCGCGGCATGGCAGCGGCGGTGCTGGACACGACGGTCGACCACATCGCGCAGAAGCTGAAGCAAGGCCATTCGTCGGAGCGCGTCACGCGAAAAATTCCGGTCTATGTCGCCTATTTCACCGCCTGGCCGGAGATGAACGGCAAGGTCGAGTATTTCGGCGACGTCTACGACCGCGATGCGCATCTGAAGATGGCCCTGGAAAAGGCCGAGGCCGTGCGTACGCCGCCAAGCATCCGGCAAGTCTCCCAGGCCGATAGCGAGTTCTAAACTTCAGGCACCCCAAACGGGTGGTGAAACAGTACGCAAAATAAGCATACTGCCTTGCGTCTGGGGCGGGTTTTATTGCGTTGGGTATGTTCGAAATTGTCGTGCTGCTAGCCGTCATTGTTCCGACGGCCGGCTATTTTTTATATGCGCATCTGGTCGTGCATCTGGTTTGCCGCGACAACGATGGTGCTGCCCGCTGGATCATGCGGCTCTTTGCAAGCAACTACCTGTTGCTTGCCGCGGTTCTTTGGATGCTTTGGCCGACGATGCGCTGAAGCCAGCTACAAATAGGAAAATTCGGATAGGGATATGGTGGGCGATGCAGGGATTGAACCTGCGACCCCACCCGTGTGAAGGGTGTGCTCTCCCGCTGAGCTAATCGCCCGCTCGTTGCCCGAAGGCCAAGCGAGCCGCGATATAAGGGACGGGAATGACCGAAGTCAAGGCACCGATCAGTTTGCCGCCGCGATAAGTTTGTCGGCCAGCGCCACCGTGAGTTCGTCGAAGTGCGAGATGATTTTCGACGGCTCGAATTCGCGCACATGCCGGTCGGTATAGCCGAAATCGACCGCGACGACCGGAATGCCGGCTGCCTTGGCCGTGTCGATGTCGGTTTGCGAATCGCCGACCATCACCGCGCGATCACGATCGCCTCCGGCCATTGCGATGGTTTCGGTCAGATGCCGGGGGTCCGGCTTGCGGAATGCGAACGTGTCCTGGCCACAGATCGCGGCGAAGTACCGGGTCATGTCGAGTGCTTCGAGCAGCTTGCGCGAAAAACCTTCGGTCTTGTTGGTGCAGACCGCCATGAGGAAGCCTGCATCGGCGAAACGATCGAGCGCATCCAGCACGCCCGGATAGGGCAGGGACTTGCCGGGAATGTTTTCACCGTAGTGGTCGATGAAGAGCGCAAAAAGCCGGTCATGTTCTGCAACCGGCAGAGGCGTCCTGCTGGCAGCGAAGGCGCGTTCGATCATCACACGGCCGCCATGGCCGACGAAGCTGCGGAAGCCTGTCGCGTCGGTATGCGGCACGCCGCCGGCGCCGAGGCTGTGATTAAGGCTCTCGAGCAGATCCGGCGCCGTGTCGACCAATGTTCCGTCAAGGTCGAATACGATGATTGGGCTGCTCATGAGATGTCCTGCTGCTTAATGAATAAGTCGGTCGCGCATAGCCTGAGTGACCTTGCGGCGCAAGCAAAGTTGATTGGGCCTGAAGGCCAGAAAACCTTTGCCGAAACAGCCAAAGATGCTAGGAGCGCGACCGAACGAGGACGTGGCGAAATTCCCATGGATGCAAGAGCATTGAAGATCGAGGCGGCGCGGGCCGCGCTTGAACATGTCACGGACGGGATGCGGCTCGGCATCGGCACCGGCTCGACCGCCGAGGAATTCGTCCGGCTGCTTGCCGAAAAGGTGGCGGCGGGCATGAAGATCATCGGTGTTCCGACCTCCGAACGCACCGCCGCGCTGTGCCGCGAACTGGGTGTTCCATTGTCGACGCTTGACGAGACGCCGGAGCTTGACCTGACGATCGACGGCGCCGACGAGGTCGATGCGCAGCTTACGCTGGTCAAGGGCGGCGGCGGCGCGCTCTTACGCGAGAAAATCGTGGCTGCAACCTCGAAGAAAATGATCGTGATTGCCGATCAATCGAAGCTGGTCGACACGCTGGGCAAGTTTCCGCTGCCGATAGAGGTGAACAAATTCGGACTGAAGGCGACCGAGCTGGCAATCGCTGCCGTTGCCGAAAATCTTGGCCTTTCGGGCCCGCTGACATTGAGGATGACGAACGGCGCGCCTTTTGTTACAGACGGCGGACATTTTATCGTCGACGCATCTTTTGGCCGCATTCCCGATCCAAGAGCGCTATCAAATGGTCTTCACGCCGTTCCGGGGGTTGTCGAGCACGGTCTGTTCCTGGGCTTGGCGCAGGCGGCAGTCATCGCGGGTGCGGACGGCATCAGAACGGTCCGCGCGACCCAATAAAGAGGGAGTTTTATCCATTATGACGTTGGTCAATCGTGTTCGCCGCTTCTCCGCGGTTCTGGCGGCTTCGGCAATGGTCGCAATTGCGTCGCCGGCCTTTTCGCAGGAAATCTCGGACGCGCACCTGAAGGCAGCCCGCGAGGCGGTGGCGGCGATTCATGCCACCGACCTGTACGACAACATCCTGCCCCAGGCAGCGGGAGCGCTGAAGGCGCAGCTTATCCAGAAGAATCCGGACCTTCAGGAAGTCATCACCAAGACGGTTGACGAAACGACACTGAAGCTTGCTGGCCGCCGCTCCGACCTGGAGAAGGAAGCAGCGCTTGCCTATGCGCGGGTGTTCTCGGTCGAGGATCTCAACGGCATTGCCACTTTCTACAATTCGGCACCGGGCAAAAAGCTTCTTTCCGATGGCCCGATCGTGGCGCGCGAAGTCAGCAAGGCCGCCGATATCTGGCAGCGTGGCGTCGCTCGCGATCTCGCCGAGGAAACCGGCAAGGCGCTCGACAAGGCGCTCGAGGGCAAGTCCGCTCCGGCAATCACCGATCCGGCAACGCCGACGCCTGACGCGACAGCACCGGCGCCTGCGCCTGCTCCCGCCAACTGATCGAGCCTTCACAAAATTGCATGGTAGAAAAGCCCGGCCCTTGCCGGGCTTTTCTTTTGCGGCTTTGGCTCCTAACTGTCACTTGCCGCGCACGGAGACAGAATCATGACTGCATACGACTACGATCTTTTCGTCATTGGCGGAGGCTCCGGTGGGGTTCGTGCCGCGCGCGTCTCGGCTGCACTCGGCAAACGGGTGGCGATCGCCGAGGAATTCCGGTTCGGCGGCACCTGCGTCATCCGCGGCTGCGTTCCGAAGAAGCTCTACGTCTATGCCTCCCAGTTTCCCGAGCATTTCGAGGATGCCGCCGGTTATGGCTGGACCGTGCCTGAGGCGAGCTTCGACTGGCGCAAGCTTGTTGCCAACAAGGACAAAGAAATCTCGCGGCTGGAACAGATCTACCAGCGCAATGTCGAAGGGGCAGGCGGCGAGGTGTTCCACACTCGGGCGACCATCGTCGACCGGCATACGATAAGGCTGGAGAACGAAAACCGCACCGTCACCGCCGACCAGATTCTGGTTGCCACCGGCGGCAGGCCAAATCCGCACGTGGCACTGCCTGGTCATGAGCACTGCATCTTCTCCAACGAAGCTTTCGATCTTCCGGAACTGCCCAAGGCGATCGTGATTGCCGGTGGCGGTTATATCGCCGTCGAGTTCGCCAACATCTTTCATGGTCTCGGTGTGGAGACGACGCTGATCTATCGCGGCAAGGAGATACTGAACCGCTTCGACATGGATCTGCGGCATACGCTGCATGAGACAATGGAAAAGAAGGGCATTCGGATTCTATGCCACGAGATGTTCAGGGCCATCGACAAGCGTCCGGATGGCCGGCTGGATGCGCATCTGCAGGGCGGCGAGGTGCTTACGGTCGATCAGGTGATGCTCGCCATCGGCCGTATTCCCAACACTGAAAACCTTGGGCTGGAAAATGCCGGTGTCGAACTCGGCAAGATAGGCGAGATTATTGTCGATGGCTATTCGCGGACCAATGTCGACAACATCTGGGCGATCGGCGACGTCACCAATCGCGTTCAGTTGACGCCTGTGGCCATCCACGAGGCGATGTGTCTTGTCGAGACGGCGTTCAAGAACAATCCGACGCAACCCGATCATGACTGTATAGCGACGGCCGTTTTCTCGCAGCCGGAAATCGGCACGGTCGGTCTTTCCGAAGACGACGCGGCCAAGAAGTTTGCAAATCTGGAAATCTATCGCGCGACCTTCCGTCCGATGCGGCACACGCTTTCCGGGCGTCAGGAAAAGATGCTGATGAAGCTGGTGGTGGACGCCGACACGCGAAAGGTGATCGGCGCTCACATTCTGGGCCCGGATGCCGGCGAGATGGCGCAGCTTCTCGGCATTACGCTGAAAGCAGGTGTCACGAAGGATGATTTCGACCGCACGATGGCGGTGCATCCGACGGCGGCCGAGGAACTGGTCACCATGTACAAGCCGACCTATCTGGTCAGGAATGGCGAGCGGGTCGAATAGGGCAGGCGGAACCGTTCGATTTCCGCGGAATTCCAGGGTAGAATAGCCAGCCGGCTTCCTGTATAGAGCGCCGTTCCCGAAAGCGGGAGATTTGCTGGGCAATTCCTGCCCTGAAGATTGTATTGGGTGCGACAATGACGAAATGGTCCCCGAGTTCCTGGAGAGACAAGCCGATTCAACAGGTTCCGGCCTTTCCGGATCAGGCTGCTCTTGCGGAAACCGAAGCTCGTCTTGCATCGTTTCCGCCGCTCGTTTTTGCAGGTGAGGCGCGCAAGCTGAAGAAGCAGCTTGCGCAGGTCGCCGCCGGAGACGCTTTCCTGTTGCAGGGCGGCGATTGCGCCGAGAGTTTCGCCGAACATGGCGCGGACAATATCCGCGACTTCTTCCGCGTCTTCCTGCAGATGTCGGTCGTGCTCACCTTCGCCGGCGCGCAGCCGGTGGTGAAGGTAGGCCGCGTTGCCGGCCAGTTCGCCAAGCCGCGCTCGTCCGACAACGAGACCAAGGATGGCGTGACGCTGCCGAGCTATCGCGGCGACATCATCAACGGCATCGAGTTCGACGAAAAGTCGCGCATTCCCGATCCGGCAAGGCAGGAGATGGCCTATCGCCAGTCGGCGGCGACGCTCAACCTGCTGCGCGCTTTCGCGCAGGGCGGTTATGCCAGCCTGGAGAACGTTCACCGCTGGATGCTGGGCTTCGTTTCCGACAGCCCGCAGGGTGAGAAATACGAATCTCTCGCCAATCGCATCACCGAGACGATGGACTTCATGAAGGCCGTCGGCATCACGTCAGAGACCAACTATGCGCTGCGCGAGACCGACTTCTACACCAGCCATGAGGCGCTGCTGCTCGGATACGAGGAGGCGCTGACCCGCGTCGATTCCACCTCGGGCGACTGGTACGCGACCTCAGGCCACATGATCTGGATCGGCGACCGTACTCGCCAGCCCGACCATGCCCATCTCGAATATTGCCGCGGCATCAAGAACCCGCTCGGCCTGAAGTGCGGTCCTTCGCTGACGCCGGACGGCCTGCTCGAACTGATCGACATGCTGAACCCCGAAAACGAGCCGGGCCGCCTGACGCTGATCGCCCGTTTCGGCGCCGACAAGGTCGGCGAGCATCTGCCGAAGCTGGTGCGCGCGGTGAAGAAGGAAGGCCGCAACGTGGTCTGGTCGTGCGACCCGATGCATGGCAACACGATCACGGCTGCCGGCTACAAGACGCGGCCCTTCGACCGCATCCTGCGCGAGGTGCAGAGCTTCTTCCAGGTTCATCGCGCCGAGGGCACCCATCCGGGCGGCATCCATATCGAGATGACCGGCAAGAACGTGACCGAATGCACAGGCGGCGCACGCGCCATCCGCGACGAGGAATTGCAGGACCGCTATCACACGCATTGCGACCCGCGCCTGAACGCCGATCAGGCGATCGAACTGGCCTTCCTCGTGTCGGATCTGCTCAAGAAGGACGCCGGCACGACTGAGAAGAAAGTCGTGAACGGCTGATCTCAAGGTTTCGAAAATGAAAAAGGCGCTGGTTTCCAGCGCCTTTTTTGTTTCAGCTTGAAGATTCTGTTGCGCAACTCTCGACCTCAATCCTTTCGATAGAGCAGCCAGCTCTTGCTCGAGCGCTCGGGAATCTCGGAGAACTTTGTAACGCGGTTGCGGCCGTTGAGTTTCGAACGGTAAAGGGCGCGGTCGGTCTTGGCGTAGAGGTCTTCAGCGCTTTCGGCTTCAGAGGCCATGCAGACGCCCATCGACACGGTGATCGGCCCGTAATTGACGTTCGTCTGGCCGCCGCTGGAGAAGGAAGTGTGCTCTATCAGCAGCCTGATGCGCTCGGCGATGTCGAACGTGGATTGTTCGCTGGCGCCTTCGACGATCAGCGCGAATTCCTCGCCACCGGTTCTGGCGACGAACATGTCCTCGCGAATGCTGGTGCGGAAGATGCCGGCGATGATCTGGAGGATCTTGTCGCCAACGGGATGGCCGTAACGATCGTTGATTTCCTTGAAGCGGTCTATGTCGGCAAGGATCAGGGCGTTGAAGAGGATGCCTCTGCTGCTGTTGTAGACCTTGGCGATTTCCTTGTCGAAAGCGCGGCGGTTCCAGATCAGCGTCAACGGGTCGGTATCTGCAAGCTTCTTGTATTCTTCGAGCTTGGATTTGACGCTTTCGAGCTCAGCCGATTTTTCGCTGAGCGTATTCGCCACCTGCTTTCCGTGGTCGATCGTCGAATTCGTGGCAGTCGACATTACGCCGGCGATCTTCTGCAGCAATTCCCTGGAAATCGCGGTGCGGCTGTTCAGCCCGTCTGCCGTCTGGTCGAGAATTTGGCCGTATCGCTCGATGTGGTTGCGCTCGCTGCGAATGATGCCGGCGATATCTTCCAATTCCTTGGCGATCACTTCGCGGGCATTTTCGACAATGCTCTGGGTGTGGTTCTGCGCAAAATATTTGCGGCCGATCTGGTCGAGCTGATCCTGGGGCGGCCGATTGCCCAAGGCGATGACCTCGAGGCTGAGCTTCGGGTTCGAGCCTGACAGGGCCTCGTAGAAAATCTCGTAGTTGCGCGGCAAGGCCACGACGCCCATCTGGCGCATGGTCATGACCGTGTTGATGGCGAGGTCGTTGATTTCCTCACCTGTGGCGACCGCAGGCTGCATTGTTGCTCCACTTCACCATTGGAACCGAAGCCGGCCCCGTTTCCAATGTCAGACAGCCTGACGACCAAACGAACGATCGGGGATGAGAGTTTGCGCCGGCGTATACAACCGTACCGGCCCATGAGGACGCCCCCCTGCGACCTCTGCTTGCATTCATGCTATATGCTATCGAGCTAAAGTTTCCTTAATTGACTGATAGAACAGGCGCAAGTTGACGGGCATCGATTTGGGGAAAGATTGTTTCACAATCGCACACCCACGAGGTTGAGCGTGGATTTTCTGGATCGATGTCGCAATTGCCAAAGTAAGTTGAATATACTTATGGCGATGAGAGCGGCATCAACGAAATCTGCCACCTTTTAGCATTGCGGGTACGAGATGAACGATAAACGAACTGGTTCTTGTAGCTGCGGCGCTGTCCATTTCGCGACATCGGGACCATTGCGCGGCGTGATCTATTGCCACTGCAAGCAGTGCCGAAAGCAAAGTGGTCATTTCTTCGCAGCAACCAACGTGCCCGATGACAGAATCATGATCGAAGGGGCAAGCAACGTCACATGGTATCGTGGCTCGGATAGTGCCAGGCGTGGCTTTTGCAGCATTTGCGGTTCGGTTCTCTTTTGGAAGCATGACGAACTCGATACGATTTCGGTCATGGCCGGCGCCTTCGATACGCCGAGCGGGCTGGAAGCCGACAGCCATATCTTCGTCGCCGACAAGGGCGACTATTACGACATCGATGACGGCCTGCCGCAATTTCCGAAATCGACGCCTGCTATCAAAGTGGCGGGAAACTGAACGGGAAAATTCAAAACGTTCTCGATTGTTGAACGGTTCGTCGACGGCTCGCGGTCTGCCCAGCCTGTCTCAACGGGCGTATATGATGGTCAAGGAGAAAGCCCATGACCACCATGCCCACACTGTTCATTTCCCACGGCGGCCCCAATATCGTCATCAGCGACACGCCGGCGCGGCATTACCTTGAGACTATTTCTGACCGTGTGCCGACACCGAAGGCTATCGTCATCGTTTCCGCGCATTTTGAAACGCATGGCGTGACCGTTGTGACCGATCCGAGGCCCGAAATGATCTATGATTTCGGTGGCTTTGCTCCAGAGCTTTACAAGATGATTTACGCGGCTCCCGGTGCGCCGGAGCTTGCCGAAAGGGTGCTGGCGCTTCTCGAACAGGCAGGGCTCGATCCTGCAAGGCTCGGAAAGCGCGGCTATGATCACGGCACCTGGACGCCTCTGAAACTGGCCTTCCCGCAGGCCAATATACCGATCGTGCAGGTTTCGATCGATCCGAACCGGGATGCTGCCTGGCATTACGCGGTCGGGCAGGCCCTTTCGCCCTTGCGCGAAGACGGCGTATTGCTGATCGGCTCCGGCCATATCACGCACAACCTTCGCGCGTTCTTCTCGGTCATGCGTCAGGGTGCAGCGCCCGATCCGTCACTCGCGGCCAAGGTGAATGCCTTTACGGAGTGGTTCGAGGAGAGGCTGGCTGCAAACGATAAAGCGTCGATCCTCGACTGGAAGAACAAAGCGCCGTTTCCCGCCGAGAACCATCCGACAGACGAGCACCTGATGCCCATCTTCTTCGCCTATGGTGCTGCAGGTGAGAAGGTGAGGGCGGAGCGGGTTCACGATTCGGTCGACCACGGCTTTTTCGCCAACGATTCCTATCTATTCCACTAGGTTCTGGTGCGCTACATGATCCCCTTCCGGCGATTCGGCGGGGGATTTGTGCAATGGAACGGCTGATAAACGCTTTCCACAATTCGGTCAGAGCCTTTAGCCGGCTCATCCGCTCCGAGAAGGCATTTCAGCAGGAGGTTATCCTGCTGGCGATCGCAATCCCTGTCGGTTGGCTCGTAGCTTCGAGTTGGCGCGGCTATGCCTTGCTGATAGGGGCGCTGCTGCTTCTGATAATGGTCGAGGTGTTGAACACCGGCATCGAGGCTGCCTGCGATGCCGTTTCGCGTGAGTTCAACATCGACATCCAGCTTGCCAAGGACTGCGGCTCGCTGGCCGTGCTGATCTCGGTGATCATCGCGGCAGGCGTCTGGGGCATTGCCATCATCGAGAGGTTCACCGGCCTACCGCTTTAGCCGCGACTTCCTATATGCGCGGGGCACAAGGATACCCGCATCATGAGCGAAATTCTCACCGAGCTTGAACGCCGCCCCGGCCTGCCGGAGGACTTGCGTTGGCTCGCGGCGAAATACCCGCGCGAGGACTGGCAGGCGCACGTCAATATTGGCGGCATGGCCAACATGTGGCTGCAGCGCCACGACATGTTTCGCGAACTGGGCGGTGTCCTTACCAATGTGATTGCGGACTATCGTGAGGGAAAACTGACCGCGCCTCAATTCGCGCAGTTTTTCGCGCCGCGCCTCAACTTCTTCTTGGGTCAGCTCGACGGACATCACAGGGTCGAGGATGACCACTATTTCCCCGTCTTCGCCAATGCTGAAAAGCGCTTGAAACGCGGCTTCGACATTCTCGATGCCGATCATCATACGATCCATGAAGGTCTTGAGCGAAACGCGGAAACCGCCAATGCCTTTTTGCGGGCGTTGCAGGATACCGACGACAAGCAACGCTTCGCGGCAGACGCCTATGCCGATGAAAACACGCGGCTCGTGGCGATGCTCACTCGGCATCTGGCCGATGAGGAAGATTTGATCATTCCGTTGATACTGGATCGCGGTGACCGAGGGCTGGGTATCGGCTGAACGCTGGTTGCTCAACCCGCTTTGTCACTAGCGGCGAGCCGCGCTTCCAGCCGCTGCATCATTTCCGTCAATTCGCTTAGCTTGTCCCGCATAGCCATCATCTCCTGATGCCGAAGTTCATCGAGTTTCTCATGCAAGGCCATGATCTCGATTTCAGCCTTCAGGTTGACTTCGTAGTCGTGCGTGGCGTCGATGCGATCGCGTTCGGTTTGCCGGTTCTGCGACATCATGATGACCGGCGCCTGTATGGCAGCCAGCATGGAGAGGACCAGATTGAGGAAAATGAAAGGATAGGGATCGAAGGCGTCGGTCCGGAGAAGGTAGACGTTTGCCACTGTCCAGACCACGAGGAAGAGCACGAAGGATAATATGAACGTCCAAGAGCCGCCGACGCGCGCGATGGAATCGGCGAGACGTTCGCCGAAAGATTGGCGATCCTTGTAAGCCTTGGCCGTGTTCTTCGCTATCGCTTTTCGGTCGATAGCGCTTTGAAGCACGCGATGTTCGAGGTCGGTCAAAGCGTCCGGCTTGCGGGTCAGCCAGCGGCCCGCCAGGTCGGCCACGGTCTTGTGCATCATCTTCTCCATGTGCTTGTCGTCAGGACTGTCAGTGGTCGCATCGAGCGGGATGGACGGATGCTTCGATGCCATTGAAAATGCTACGATGTGCCAAGTTGCAGGGAGGCCGCAATGCTCGACTTCGATAAAATCCGTGCTCGCGCGGCAAAGCGCAAGGGTAGCGAGGCGGTTCTTGCCTCCCTGCTGGGCTCAGCACCCGACAATGCGGCTTTGGCGAAAATTCCCGACCACCGCATTCTCTCGACCATGGCCGAGCGTGTCTTTGCCGCCGGCTTCGTATGGCGGGTGATCGAGCAGAAATGGCCGGGCTTCGAGGAGGCTTTTCTGGGTTTCGAGCCCAAGCGTCTGCTCTTCCAGCCGGACGATTTCTGGCATGATCTGACCGCGGACAAGCGCATCGTGCGCAATCCGCAGAAGATAAAATCGGTCCGCGACAATGCCGCTTTCGTCGAGCGCATGTCGAAGGAACATGGCAGTTTTGGCAAGTTCCTCAGCCAGTGGCCTGCCGACGACCAGATTGGCCTGACCGCCTATCTCGCCAAGCATGGCAGCCGGCTCGGTGGCAACACCGGTCAGTATCTCCTGCGCTGGCTGGATTGGGATAGCTTTATCATCTCACAGGATATGGGCGCGGCTTTGCGCGACGCAGGTCTCGACATCAGCGAAAACCCGACGTCGAAACGCGATCTGTCCCGGATACAGATTCAGATCAACAACTGGGTGCAGGAGACCGGACTGCCGCGCAAGCATATTTCCCGTATCCTGGCGATGTCGATCGGCGAGAACCACGCGCCCGAGACGATCCGCGAATATACAGGTGAGTAGGGTGAGCAGCGCGCACGTTGCAGGGCGTTATGCTCACATTGAGCATTGTGGCCCAAATCATTGCCGACGCTGTCCGTTGCAAGCATAAAGCCGCCGCGCTACACCGCTGATATGACAAAGAAGACTTCCGCTCCCGAGATCCTGCGCATCGCAGTCGCCCAGTTGAACCCGACTGTCGGCGACATCGCCGGCAATCTCGCCAAGGCGCGTGAGGCGAGGGCAGATGCTGCCCGCCAGGGCGCCGACATCGTCCTGTTCACCGAGCTTTTCATCGTCGGGTATCCTCCCGAAGACCTCGTTTTGAAGCCGGCGCTGCTGGCTGCGTGCGAAAGGGCGGTAGAGGATCTTGCGAAGGATACCGCTGATGGCGGCCCCGGCGTCATCATCGGCACGCCGCTGAAGCGCAAGACCGGCACGCACAATTCGGTGATGGTGCTGGACGGCGGCAAGATCATCGCCGAGCGCTACAAGGTTGATTTGCCCAACTATGGCGAGTTCGACGAGAAGCGCGTGTTCCAGCCTGGTCCGGACATGCCCGGACCGGTGAATTTCCGCGGCGTGCGGCTCGGCCTTCCGATCTGCGAGGATATCTGGAACGATATGGCCGTGTGCGAGACGCTGGCCGAAAGCGGTGCGGAGCTGCTGCTGGTCATGAACGGCTCGCCCTACTACCGCGGCAAGGTGGATATCCGCCATCAGGTGGCGATCCGGCAGGTGATCGAGAGCGGACTGCCGCTGCTTTTCGCCAACCAGCTTGGCGGGCAGGACGAGTTGATCTTCGACGGAGCGTCCTTCGCGATCAACGCCGACAAGACGCTTGCCATGCAGATGTCGCAGTTCGAGGAGCAACTTTCCGTCACCACCTGGAAGCGTAGCGCCGAGGGCTGGGCCTGCACCGGCGGGCCGATGTCGAAAATCCCCGAAAAGGAAGAGGCCGACTATCGCGCCTGCATGCTGGGCCTGCGTGACTATGTGAACAAGAACGGCTTCAAGAATGTCGTGCTCGGCATGTCGGGCGGCATCGATTCGGCCATCTGCGCCGCACTTGCCGTCGATGCGTTGGGCGAAGAGCGGCTGCGCGCCGTCATGATGCCCTATCGCTATACGTCGAAGGATTCGCTGAAGGACGCCGAGGACTGCGCCCGCGCGCTCGGCTGCCGCTACGACATCGTGCCGATATTCGAGCCGGTCGAAGGCTTCCTTCACGCGCTCGAACAGATGTTCGAAGGCACCAAGGAAGGCATCACCGAGGAGAACCTGCAGAGCCGTGCGCGCGGCACGATCCTGATGGCGATTTCCAACAAGTTCGGCTCGATGGTCGTCACCACCGGCAACAAGTCGGAGATGTCGGTCGGCTACGCCACGCTATATGGCGACATGAATGGCGGCTTCAACCCGATCAAGGACCTCTACAAGATGCAGGTCTATGCGCTGGCCCGCTGGCGCAACGGCCATGTGCCGCCGACGGCTCTTGGACCTTCGGGCGAAGTGATACCGGCCAACATCATCGACAAGGCGCCCTCAGCGGAACTGCGCGAGAACCAGACCGACCAGGATTCGCTGCCGCCTTATCCCGTGCTGGACGATATCCTCGAATGCCTTGTCGAGAATGAGATGGGCGTGGACGACATCGTCGCGCGCGGCCACGACCGTGACACCGTGCACCGCATCGAGCATCTGCTCTACATCGCCGAATACAAGCGGCGGCAGTCGGCACCGGGCGTGAAGATCACCAAGAAGAATTTCGGCCGCGACCGCCGCTATCCCATTACCAACCGGTACCGCGATCGGGGCTGATCAAAATGGCAGATGTCGAGATCAGCTTCGATCGCTCCCGGATCGATTTCCAGAAGACCTCTGAGATCATCAAGGAGAGCTACTGGGGCGAGGGCAGGACTGACGAAACACACCATCGTGCCTTCAACAATTCATTCTGTGCTGCTGCTTTCATAAATGGAGAGCAGGTCGGCTTCGCGCGCGTCGTCACCGACTATGCCTGCTTCGCCTATCTCTGCGACGTCATCATCTGGCCGGAGCGGCGCGGCGAAGGAATCGGCAAGAAGCTCATGGCGGCACTTCTCGCTCATCCTGATCTCGCAGCGGTTGGCAGTTGGAGCCTCCGAACCGGCGACGCGCACAAGCTTTACGAACAGTTCGGTTTCGTCACCTCGACGGATGGCATGTATATGCGGCTGGCACGAAAGCCTGCCTGACACACGCGGCTGTTGCAAAAGCGCCTCACCGTTTGTGCCAGTTGCATTTTGCGACACGGCCTATCTTGGCGAAGACGCGGGCCTCACATATAAGCAAATTTCTGCGATTCCCTTTTGGGAGGGTGCGAATGCCAGGATTTGACAATTACATGCGAGGTCTTGAGGCCTAGGTCTGCGATGCTCCGTCGCCAAAGCTGATTGCTTGGCGGTTTGGAGCAAGTTCAGAGCCTGGCACTCTTCGATCTCGGTCGCCGCCCGCGTAACGCGGGCTTGCAGCCAAATTCGCTTCGTACCCGCATTCCGGACGTTTTGTCGTCCTTCGCGGTGTTTTCAAAACTGACTTTACTGGGATCGGGTGACGCTTTTCGCCCGAATGACATCATGGCTCGTTTTCGTATCGACTGGCGCGGCGGCGCTTTCCGCAGCGTCCTGGGCTTCACCGCCCGCCACTGGCAGCGTCAGCCTGTCCGGGTGACCGTCATCGCGGCTGCGGTTCTGGTTTCGACCATGGCCGACGTGCTGACGCCGCTCTTTTCCGGCCGTCTGGTCGACGCTGTCGCCAATGGCGCGGCGACGGATGTGGTTGCATGGAATGCCGCACTCGCGGCGTTCTTCACGCTGCTGGCGCTGGCGCTCGGCGCCATCGTCATGCGCCACATCGCCTTCATGGGTATCATCGACCTGACGCTGAACATGATGTCGGATATCGCGGCCGACGCGTTTAATCGCGTCCAGCGCTTTTCGACGGATTGGCATGCCAACAGCTTTGCCGGCTCGACCGTGCGCAAGGTGACGCGCGGCATGTGGGCGCTCGACCTGCTGAACGACACGATACTGGTGGCCTTGTTCCCGTCGCTCGTGATGCTCATCGGCTCGACGCTGCTGCTCGGTTGGTACTGGCCGATGATGGGCGTGATCATCGGTATCGGCTCGTTGATCTACATCGCAGTGACGGTATCGCTGTCGCTCGGCTATGTCGCGCCGGCTGCAAGCCTCGCCAATCGCTGGGACACGCGCCTTGGCGGGTCGCTGGCCGATGCGGTGAGCTGCAATTCCGTCGTCAAAGCTTTCGGCGCGGAAAGGCGCGAGGACGGCCGGCTCGCCAAGGTGACAGCCAAATGGCAGCATCGGACGCGGCGGACCTGGGTTCGCGGTACCATCAACGGCACGACGCAAGGTGCGACGCTGCTCGTGCTGCGCGCGGCGGTGATCGGCTTTGCGCTGCTTTTGTGGTCGCGCGGGCAGGCGAGTGCGGGCGATATCGCCTTCGTGCTCACCTCGTTCTTCGTGCTCCAGGGCTATCTGCGTGATGTCGGCATGCATGTTCGCAACCTGCAGCGCTCGGTCAACGATATGGAGGAACTGGTCGATATCCACGGCCAGCCGCTCGGCATCGAGGACAAGCCCTATGCCAAGCCGATCGAGATCACCGTCGGACGGATCGCTTTCGAGAACGTCACCTTCCACTATGGAAATCACAGGCTGCCGCTCTACGAGAATTTCTCGGTGACGATCGCAGCCGGTGAGCGTGTCGGTCTCGTCGGCCATTCGGGATCGGGCAAGACGACCTTCGTCAAGCTGATCCAGCGGCTTTACGACGTCAGCGATGGCCGCATCGTGATCGATGGGCAGGATATTTCGCAGGTGACGCAGGCATCGCTGCGCCAGCAGATCGCCATCGTGCAGCAGGAGCCGATCCTGTTTCACAGGTCGCTTGCGGAAAACATCGCCTATGCACGTCCCGGTGCCTCGCAGGCCGAGATCGAGAATGCCGCAAGGCTCGCCAGCGCGCATGACTTCATCACCCGGCTGCCCAAGGGCTACGGCACGCTCGTGGGTGAACGCGGCGTGAAGCTGTCGGGCGGTGAGCGTCAGCGCGTGGCGATTGCGCGGGCGTTCCTTGCCGATGCACCGATCCTGATACTGGACGAGGCAACCTCGAGCCTCGATTCGGAATCGGAGGTGCTGATCCAGCAGGCGATGGAGCGGCTGATGATCGGGCGCACGACGCTGGTCATCGCGCACCGGCTTTCGACGGTGCGCGCGCTCGACCGGCTGCTGGTGTTCGACAATGGCAAGATCGTGGAAGAGGGCGATCACCAGGCGCTTATCCGTCTGAAAGGCGGCATCTATCGCCGCCTGTTCGAACGGCAGGCGTTGGAACTGACCAAGGGCCTCGCGGTCTAAAGGGCCAAATCCGCCGGCTGCGCTTCTGCGTGGCCGGCGGGTGCAGTCTTGCCAAGGCCATATCCATCCGTTAACCGGGGAAAATGACAGTAACCGTTCGTTTTGCTCCGTCGCCGACAGGCCTTATCCATATCGGCAATGCCCGCACTGCGCTGTTCAACTGGCTGTTTGCCATGAAGAACGGCGGCCGCTTCATCCAGCGCTTCGACGATACCGACGTGCTGCGCTCGAAGCAGGAATATGCCGACGCCATCCTCTACGACCTGCATTGGCTTGGTATCTTTCCCGATGCCACCGACTATCAGTCGCGGCGCTTCGATGCCTATGACGCAGCCGTCGAGAAGCTGAAGGCGGCGGGCCTGCTCTACGCCTGCTATGAGACATCGGAAGAGCTGGAGCTGAAACGCAAGATACGCCTCTCCCGCAAGCTGCCCCCGGTTTATGGCCGCGAGGCGCTGAAGCTGACGAGTGAAGAGCGCGAGGCGCTGGAGGCCGAAGGCCGCAAGCCGCATTGGCGTTTCCTGCTACCGAATTTCAGGGACAACCCATTCGAGACGGAACGCACCGAAATCCAATGGGACGATGTCGTGCGCGGCGAAGAAACCGTCGATCTCGCTTCTCTTTCGGATCCGGTTCTGGTGCGCGAGGATGGCACTTATCTCTATACGCTGCCGTCCGTCGTCGACGATATCGACATGGGCGTGACCCATGTCATCCGCGGCGACGACCATGTCACCAATACAGGTGTGCAGATTGCGCTGTTCAAGGCGCTTGGCGCTGAGCCGCCGGCATTCGGGCACCATAATCTTTTGACGACGAGCACCGGTGAGGGGCTTTCGAAGCGCACCGGCGCGCTTTCGATCAGCAGCCTACGCGAATCCGGTTTGGAGCCAATGGCGGTTGCCTCGCTTGCGGTTTTGATTGGGACTTCGGAAAGCGTGACCGCTATGCCCCATATGTCAGAGCTTGCGGACCGTTTCGATCCAGCAGCCACGTCGAAGTCCGCATCGAAATTCGATCCCGCCGAGCTCATCGTGCTCAACCGCGCACTGCTTCATCAGCTGCCGTTCAACGAAGCGCAGGATCGGCTTTCGGCGCTCGGCGTCTCGGGCGAGAAGGCTGAGCCTTTCTGGCTGGCCGTGCGCGGAAATCTTGAGAAGCTCGCCGACGCCGTCACCTGGTGGCGCATCGTTAATCAGGGCCCGGAAGAGCCCGTCGAACTCTCGGACAAGGACCGTGAATTCGTGAACCAGGCTTTCGATATGCTCCCCGAAGAGCCTTGGGACGGGTCGACCTGGAAGGCTTGGACCGGTGCCGTAAAAGAAGAAACCAAGCGCAAGGGCAAGACGTTGTTCATGCCTTTGCGGCTGGCGCTTACGGGACTTGCCTCTGGGCCGGAGCTCGCAGATTTATTGCCCCTTCTGGATCAGGCAAAAATACAGGCCCGACGACCCTGACCCTGCGGTTGGGGTCCAGCGGTGCTGCCTCGGACGGCTTTGTTTCTTCAGGCGTCGAAGTTTCCGGTCCCAGCTTTTGAATGGAGCTTGCGTGGGTTTCCTGCACGGCAGGTGGCTCGACGGGCATGATCGATGGAGACGCGCTAGGTTCCGTCGAGGAGGTCGCCTCGCTTGACGGTGGCGGGTTTCCGGCAATCACCTCGAAATTCTTAGGCGCGTTGCAGCTGCAGCCTTCCGGCTTCGGCAGGCTTTCGCGCTTGTAGAGATAAGCAGCCGGCATCTCGGAATACGGCTTGCCGTTGACTGCGGAAACCATATCGGCCGACTCGTCGGTGATCTCGGGTGCCTCTTCGCCTTCCTTGACCTCCTGCACTGCCACAGGGCTGCTTTGATGGAAGAAGACCTGCATTTCGGCGCCCGGACACATCGCCTGGCAATTCTGCTGGTCGCGGGCGAATTCGCGCTTGGATGACGCAAACGACATCGGGAAATAATATCCGTCGCATGTGCGCACACAGACGGTTCGATACTGGCCGCTCGGCGTTTGCATGCCAGATGCTTGACTGGGCTTGGCGACCTGCCTAGCGGTACGCACTGGAGCGTTGTCGATTGTCTCGCGCCGCTCGACGGTCTCAACCTTTGGCTGCACGACCAGATAGTTGCCTCTATCCGAATTGTCCGTGCCAGGAGCAAATGGTTGACGCGCAACTACTTGATTGCGGCAGCCATTGGCATTGAGAGAAGCGAGGATGGTCACCCGCGACCTTCCGCCGCCACGTCCGGCAGACTGATCGCGCCTGCGCTGAAGTGTGTCGAGGTTGCGCTCCATCTTCTGGACGTTTGCGTTGATCCTGGCGCATTGCTGCACATTGCTGCCAAACAGGGAAAAACCGCAGCCGGCGGCGCGCGCATTGCTCTTCGCGGCAGCAAGCTGCTGACGTTGTTTGCTCAGGGCTGCATCGTATCTGCGAAATTGTGCAGAGCCGCCACCGCCTGAACCAGCGGACGCAAGCTCGGCCTCGAGCTGACGGCAAACGCGGGAACTGGCGGCCATCGCCGAAGTTGTGAAAAGGATTGAAGCCAAGGCGAACAGCGTCGCCAATGCACGTGCCAAACCGTTCAACCCGGCCATCAGGTGCCCCCCGAACGTTTGCTATGCCTGATCAAAGATTCCGCCGCTGATCAGGCGTCACTCCGTTACCACATATGAGGTTAACTGTTTATTTGCGTTTGGACAGTTGACCTTTTCGTGATCGCTTTAGTTGATGGCTTTCATCCTGCCTTGGCTATCGTTGCCTGTGCCTTTTGGGCTGCTTCCACCACTGCAAGTGCGGTCATGTTCACCACGCCGCGCGAGGTCACCGACGGCGTCAGGATATGCGCGGGTTGCTCGGTGCCGAGCAGGATCGGCCCGACATGCAGGGCGTCCGTCATCTGCTTCACCGTGGTCAGCGCGATGTTGGCGGAGTCGAGATTGGGGAAGACAAGGAGATTGGCTTCGCCCTTGAGCGTGGAATGCGGATAGACGCGTTGCCGCAAATGTTCCGACAAAGCGGAGTCGGCGTGCATTTCACCGTCGCTCTGAAGGTCGGGCGCGATCCTCTTCAGGATCGCTGCTGCCTCGCGCATCTTCAGTGCGCTCGGAGAATCGCGCGAGCCGAAGTTCGAGTGCGACAGCAGTGCCGCCTTGGGCTCGATGCCGAAGCGGCGGATTTCCTCGGCCGCCAGTATGGTCATCTCGGCGATTTCCTCAGCGGTGGGATCAACCGTCACATAGGTATCGGTGAAGAAGGTAACGCCACGGCTCGAAATCAGCATCGACAGTGTGGAGAGATCACGGTCGCTGACGCCGGCGCGCGGTCCGATGATCAGTGTCACATTGCGCAGATGACGGGCAAATCGCCCTTCGAGGCCGCAGATCATGGCGTCGGCATCGCCGCGCCGCATGGCAAGTGCGGCGATGACCGTCGTATCCGTGCGGACCATGGTGCGCGCAGCTTCCTGGGTCACGCCGCGACGGCCGGTGAGCTCGATCAGCTGATCGACATAGTCGCGGTAGCGCGGATCGTCCTCGGGGTTGATCAGTTCGAAATCCGTGCCGGGGCGAATGCGCAAGCCGTAGCGCCGCAACCGGACATCGATGACATTCGGGCGGCCGATAAGGATCGGCTCGGCAATGCCTTCCTCAAGCACCACCTGTGCGGCGCGCAGCACGCGCTCGTCTTCGCCGTCGGCATAGATGACGCGCTTGGCCGTCGACATCTTCGCGGTGGAAAACACCGGCTTCATGACAAGGCCGGAGCGGAAGACGAAGCGGTTGAGCCGGTCGATATAGGCCGGAAAATCGGTAATGGGTCGCGTTGCAACCCCGGTGTCGCAGGCGGCCTTTGCAACCGCCGGTGCGATCCTCAGGATCAGGCGCGGATCGAACGGCGAGGGGATCAGAAAATCGGGTCCGAAGACCGGCGTCTCGCCGGAATATGCACGCGCCGCGACGTCTGACGGCTCCTCGCGGGCAAGGGCGGCGATGGCGCGGACGGCGGCCATCTTCATGTCTTCATTGATAGCGCTCGCGCCGCAGTCGAGTGCACCGCGAAAGATGTAAGGAAAGCACAGTACGTTGTTGACCTGATTGGGGAAATCCGACCGACCGGTGCAGATCATGGCGTCCGGCCGAGCCGCGCGAGCGACTTCCGGCATGATCTCCGGCGTGGGGTTGGCAAGTGCCAGGACAAGCGGCTTTTCCGCCATGTGCTTGAGCAGTTCAGGCTTCAGAACGCCTGCTGCAGAGAGGCCGAGGAATACGTCCGCGCCGCCGATGACATCCTCAAGCGTGCGCGCATTGGTGTCCTTCACATAAGGGTCTTTCCAGCGGTCCATCTCGTCCAGCCGCCCCTTGTAGGCGACGCCGAAACGGTCGGTGACCCAGATGTTTTCCACCTTGGCGCCAAGCGAAACCAGGAGGTTGAGGCAGGCAAGGGCGGCTGCTCCAGCACCCGACGTGACGATCTTGATGTCCTCGATCTTTTTGCCGGCGAATTCGAGACCGTTCAGCACCGCTGCCGCAACGATGATCGCGGTGCCGTGCTGGTCGTCGTGGAAGACCGGGATTTTCATCCTAGCCTTCAAACGCTCCTCCACCTCGAAGCACTCGGGAGCCTTGATGTCTTCGAGGTTGATGCCGCCGAAAGTCGGCTCAAGTGCCGAAATGGTCTCGACCATGCGGTCGATCTCAGGCGCGTCGATCTCGATGTCGAACACATCGATGCCGGCGAATTTCTTGAACAGGACGGCCTTGCCTTCCATCACCGGCTTGGAGGCGAGGGGACCTATATTGCCGAGGCCGAGCACGGCAGTGCCGTTCGAGACCACGCCGACCAGATTGGCGCGCGCGGTATAGTCCGCAGCCGTTGCGGGATCGTCCCTGATCGCGAGGCACGGTGCGGCCACGCCTGGCGAATAGGCCAGCGCCAGGTCGCGCTGATTGCCGAGGGGCTTGGTTGCCTGAATCTCCAGCTTTCCCGGCACCGGGTATTTATGGAAATACAGCGCCGCCTCTTCGAAATCGGAACGCGCCGCATCGTTGTTTTTCTCGTTGTCCATGGTTGCGGTCTAACCCCGTATTCGATCGTTTCGACTGTGTTTTATCATGCGATTCCGGTTTTTCGAGGCGGTCCGTGAACGAAAATAACTGGAATCGGGAAGTTCCCATGATTCCAGTCATTTGCCGTCAGAATCTCGCGAAATGAATCGGCCGGTGAATTCCCGCTAGAAGGCGCTCACATAGAGCCCGCCATCGACGGGTATGTTCTGGCCGGTGAGATAACCCGCGTGAACCGAGCAGAGAAACGCGCAGATCTGGCCGAACTCTTCCGGCGTGCCGAGGCGTTTGGCCGGAACGTCGGCGCTGATACGCGTCTTGCGCTCACGTGCTGCTTCGGGCGACTCGACGCTGCCTGGCTCGTGCGGGCCACGAAGCCGGTCTGTGTCGAGCTTGCCCGGAAGCATGTTGTTGATGGTCACGTTGCGGTCGGCAACCGTGCGGGCAACGCCAGCCAGGAACGATGTCAGGCCGGCACGCGCACCCGACGACAGATCAAGGCCGGGAATCGGCACATAGACCGACAGCGACGTGATGTTGACGATGCGGCCGAAGCCGCGCTCGGCCATGCCCCCGACTACGGACTGGATGAGCTCGATCGGCGTGATCATGTTGTTGACGACGCCGTCGAGCATTTTCTGCCGGTCGAGTTCCTTGAAATCGCGGAAGGGCGGCCCGCCATTGTTGTTGACCAGAATGTCGGGTGCGGGGGCTGCCGCCAGCAATTGCTTCTGAACCTCCGAGTCGGAAACGCTGCCCGGAACTTCGATAACCTTCACGCCAAAGCGGTCGCGAATCTCCTGCGCGGTTTTCGCCAGGATCGCCGCGTCGCGTCCGTTGACGACAAGATCGCAGCCGGCTTCCGCCAAGGCGATAGCGCAGCCGCGTCCCAACCCGCGACTTGATGCGCAGACGATCGCTGTCTTTCCCCGAATGCCGAGATCCATGATGCGCTTTCTCCGATTTGCAGGCGGCCAACCTATCGCGTCGGTGACGCAAACCGCAACCGTCATACGCCTGTTGCATGAATCGGGGCATAGGCTGCGCGACAGCAACGGAACAGAACCCATGTCCGGCGAAGCACCTCGCGCATTCCGCACCCTGTTCATTTCTGACGTCCATCTGGGCTCCAAGCCGGCCAAGGCGGAGTTCCTGATCGATTTCCTGCGCCATCACGAGGCGGAGACCATCTATCTCGTCGGCGACATCGTCGACGGCTGGCGGCTGCGCAGGTCTTGGCACTGGCCGCAGACCCACAATGATGTCGTCCAGAAACTGCTGCGCCAGGCGCGCAAGGGCACCAACATCATCTACATCGCCGGAAACCACGACGAGTTCCTGCGCATGTTCCAGGGCGTGCATTTTGGCGGCATCGTCGTTGCCGACCGCGCCATTCACGAGGCTGCCGACGGCAAGCGCTATCTCGTCATTCACGGCGACCAGTTTGACACGATCGTTCACAATGCCCGCTGGCTCGCCTATCTCGGCGACAAGGCCTACGACATGGCCATCATCGTCAACCGGGTCGTCTCGCGGGCGCGGCGTCTGTTCGGCATGCCGTACTGGTCGTTCTCGTCCTGGGCCAAGGTCAAGGTCAAGAAGGCGGTGAATTTCATCGGCGCCTTCCAAGATGTCCTGACCGAGGAGGCGCGCCGTTCGGATGTCGATGGCGTCATCTGTGGTCATATCCATCACGCGGTGATCGAGGATTTCGGCGACGTGCGGTACATCAACACCGGCGATTGGGTTGAAAGCTGCACGGCGGTGGTGGAGCATTTCGACGGTTCGATGGAAATCCTGTGGTGGCCGCAGGTTCAGGCAAAAGCTCCGGCCGCCGAAACAACTTTTGTGCCGACGGTAATCGAAGGCGGCGGCGTCAAGGCAGCCTGACGGGCAATCGACCATGTTTAGAGATCTGGCAGACGGGCGCCGCAAGCGCGCCGAAGGCTTGCCACTGCATGCCCCGGCGTCATCGACGACGCCGCAACCGGCAAGCAGGCGCGCCATGCGACTTGGCGTGCTCGGCAATCATCAGGGCCACCAGCCGGCAGTGCGGAACGCTGCAGCGCAGCCAATGGTTTTGCCGCGGAGCCATAAGCGCCTGGCGCAGGAAATGGCTGGACCAGGACGTTTCGCAGCCATCCTCACCGTGTTAAGTGAGCCAGCTACGCGGCTGAATCTTTTCGCATGAGTCGCGCTACCTGGACTGCGCGCCCTCAATGTCATTGCCGCCGCTCTCGCCTGAACAGCTCGTCAAGCCGCGTCATTTCGAACTGCGCATTTCGCTGATCTTTGCTGCTCTTTTCATTCCGCAGGGCGTGCATCTTCCTTATTTCCCGTTGTGGCTGGAGGCAAAAGGCTTCGACGCGGAGAAGATCGCCATCATCCTTGCCGCGCCAATGTTTCTGCGCGTCGTCACAACGCCGTTCATCTCTGCCATGGCCGACGAGGCGAAGGATCGCGCCAATGTGCTGATCGTGATGGTTGCGGCGGCGCTGCTGATCTCGGCGGGCTATTTTCTGCCACCCACCTATGTGACCGTGCTCGGCGTTTCGCTTGCGCTGGCGGTGGCATGGACGCCGCATGCGCCGCTTACCGATTCATTGGCGCTTTCAGGCGTCAGGCGTTTCGGTTCCACCTATGCCAATATGCGAATCTGGGGCTCGGCGGCCTTTCTCGGCGCCAATCTTGCCGGTGGAGCCATCCTGTCGTTTACGGGTGCTGAGGCGGTGCCGGTCATGATTTCCATCGGATTGGTTGGAATCCTGGCAGTATCGTTCATTGCTCCCCGTATCGGACGGCCACGGCGCGCATCCCCGCTCTCTGCCGTCGATATTCAGGAATCGGCGCCAAAGCTTCTCAACCGCTATTTCGTGTTCTTCGTGGCTGGAGCCGGCATCATCGTCGCGAGCCACGGCTTTCTCTACAGCTTCATCTCTATCTATTGGAAATCGATCGGCATCAACGACACGGTGATCGGCTTGCTGTGGGCCTCTGCGGTTGTGGCCGAAGTCGGCATGTTCATGATCTTCACGCGCATCTTCGGCAGGATGCGGCCGCCGACGCTGCTTCTGATGGCGGGGTTGGCCGCAATTGTCCGCTGGCTTGCCTTTCCGCTGATCTGGCCGCTGGGGCTTGGCGTCGGCGGCTTCTTCGCCGTCCAGTGGCTGCATGCCTTTTCTACGGCTCTCATCCTGATCGGCGTGCAAAAGCTGATTGCCGAAACCGTGGTGGAAGAACGCACCGGGGCCGCCCAGGGCATTGCCTTCTTCGCAAACGGCCTTTCGATGGCGACGGTGACGCTGGTTTCCGGACCGCTTTACGGACGCCTCGGCATTGGCGGCTTCTACGTTATGGCTGCGGTTGCGATGGTTGGACTGGTTTTCATAGCGCTTGCGGCAAAATCAGCCCCAGAGCGCCGCATCCGGCGGTGAGACCTCAGAACCCCGGTAAAGCAGTCCGGGCTCCCGGTCGCGCGCCAGAAGCAGGGGACCGTCAAGGTCGACGAAGTCTGCGCCCTGCGCCAGAAGCACCGCCGGCGCCATAGCCAGCGATGTTCCAACCATGCAGCCGACCATGATCGAAAAGCCCATATCCTTGGCGCGGTCGCGCAATGCAAGCGCGGCAGTCAGGCCGCCGGCCTTGTCCAGCTTTATGTTGATCGCGTCGTAGAAGCCGGCGAGTTTTTCGAGGTCGTCAACGCCATGCACGCTCTCATCGGCGCATAGCGGGACGAGGTGAGGAACATGGCGCAAAATGCCATCCTTGCCCACCGGCAACGGCTGTTCGATTAGCGCGATGCCGAGTTTGGCTGCAGCGGCAAGGTTTTCGCGGATATTCTCGTCCGTCCAGCCTTCATTGGCATCGAGGATGATTCGGCTGCTGGGTGCAGCCTCGGTTACCGCTCGAATGCGGGCAATGTCGTTGTCGCCGCCGATCTTGACCTTTAACAGCGGTCGGCCGGCATTCTCGCGCGCCTGCGCCGCCATGGCTTCGGGCGTTCCGAGAGACAAAGTGTAAGCGGTTTCGAGCGATGTCGGCGGGGTCTGGGAAAGGTTCCGCCAGACAGGGTTGCCCGACGTCTTGGCCTCCAGATCCCACAGTGCGCAATCCACCGCATTGCGGGCGGCCCCTGCCGGCATCGCATTGATAAGTGCCTTGCGACCCATGCCGGCCGCTATTGCGGGCGCGATTGCCTCAATAGCATCACGAACGCCTTCCATGGTCTCGCCGTAACGCTTGTAGGGAACGCATTCGCCCCGCCCAAGGAAATTGCCATCCGATATCGTGCAGACGATGACTTCCGCTTCGGTCTTTGAACCGCGCGAGATTGTGAAGGTGCCGGCGATCGGAAATCGCTCGGCATTGACCGAAAGGACACGCGCCATATTTTTCTTCTCCGCCAGTCGGTGCAGCACAGTCCGAGAAAGTGACAGACCCTGAATGACGGGATAAGACAGGCCGCAATGTTGTTCAATGGCGGCAAGGAAACGAGCGCGATAGAAGAGGCCGGTCCCCGCATCACGGAGACGGGGAAAGGCGACGCATTGTCCTACGCCTTGTCCGGAGCCTGGACAACGCGCACCGTCGCCTTGATAGACGCCGATGTGCGAAAGATCGAAGCCCGGAAGGGCGCGGGCGCAATGACGCTCGATCTTTCCGGCATCGAGAGGATCGATACGGCTGGCGCCTGGCTGGTCGACCGGCTGATAAGATCAGCTGAGGCGCACGGCACGAGCGCGAAGCTGGAAGGCGAGAGCGAAGTCGCGTCTATCCTGCTCGGGGCGATCCGCGAGGCCTCCGACAAGGCCGGTGACGATGCCGTAGCAACCCGCCCGAACTTTATCATCGCGATACTCGAAAACATCGGCCGCGGCGTCTACGCCATGCTGGACGATTTCTTGGCGGCGATGAGCATTCTCGGCTCGACGATCCGCGGCGCCCAGATGAAGCTCGGGCGCGGGCATGGCGTCAATCTGGCGGCGATCTTCAACCAGATCGATCGCATGGGCGTGGGCGCGATCCCCGTCGTGGTGCTGATGTCTGCCATTGTCGGCGCCATCGTCGCCCAGCAGGGTGCGTTCCAGCTTCGCTATTTCGGCGCCGACATCTTCGTCGTCGATCTCGTCGGTATCCTGGTTTTGCGCGAGTTGGGCGTGCTGATGACGGCGATCATGGTCGCTGGCCGCTCCGGCAGCGCGATTACCGCCGAAATCGGCTCCATGAAGATGCGCGAGGAAGTAGACGCGCTAAAGGTGATTGGCCTCAATCCGGTCGGCGTCCTCGTGTTTCCGCGCCTCGTCGCGCTCGTGATTGCCTTGCCATGCCTGACGATTGCCGCGAATTTCGCGGCACTCGGCGGTGCCATTCTCGTGTCGTGGCTCTATTCCGACATTTCACCGGCCGCGTTCGTCGACCGGCTGCGTCTCAGCATCGACCTCAGCACCATTTTTGCCGGGCTGATCAAGGCGCCGTTCATGGCGATGATCATCGGCATTCTCGCTTCGGTCGAAGGCCTGAAAGTCGGGGGTAGCGCCGAATCGCTCGGCCAGCACGTCACCGCGTCTGTGGTGAAATCCATCTTCATCGTTGTCATTCTGGACGGGATGTTCGCGATCTTCTTTGCGGCCATCGATTTTTAAGGGATGGCGATGACGCGCGAAAACTCGACCAGGGAGAGCGGGGACGCTGCGGCGCCGACCGACGATATCGTGCTGTCGGCGCGCGACATCACTGTCGGCTTCGGCGACAAGATCGTGCTTGAAAATCTGTCGCTCGACATAAGGCGCGGCGAGATTCTTGGCTTTGTCGGCGCTTCGGGCGCGGGCAAGTCGGTTCTGCTGCGCACCGTGCTGGGGCTGAACCAGAAGCGCTCAGGAACGATCAAGCTTTTCGGCGTCGATGTCGACAAGGCAAGCGATGCCGATCGCATGAAGCTGGACATGCGCATGGGTGTGTTGTTCCAGCAGGGTGCGCTGTTTTCGGCGCTTACGGTGCTGGAAAATGTACAGGTGCCGATGCGTGAATATCTCGACCTGCCGAAGCGGTTGATGGACGAACTGGCGCTGCTCAAGATCGAGCTTGTCGGCCTGCCGCGGGACGCAGCAGGCAAATTCCCGTCCGAACTCTCCGGCGGCATGATTAAGCGTGCAGCGCTTGCACGCGCACTGGCACTGGACCCGGATCTCGTATTCCTCGACGAGCCGACCTCCGGACTTGATCCTATTGGTGCTGCCGATTTCGACGAACTTGTCGCCAAATTGCGCGACACGATGGGCTTGACCGTCTACATGGTGACCCACGATCTCGACAGCCTGTTTGCGGTGTGTGACCGAATTGCCGTACTTGGCAAGAAAAGGGTTCTGGTGGAAGGCACGATCCAGAACATGCTTGAAAGCGACGAGCCGTGGGTCAAGTCTTATTTTCGAGGCAAGCGCGCACGGCAGATCGATATGGCTGCAAGGGCATAAAGTAAAAGGCGGGAATGGAAACCAGAGCCAACTACGTCGTCGTCGGAATTTTCACGCTTGTTGCGGTGCTCGCGGCCTTTGCATTCGTCTATTGGACGGCGGCGGTCGGCGATCGCGGCGAGACGTCGATGCTGCGTGTGCGCATTCCGGGTTCGGCTTCCGGGCTGGGCCGCGGAAGCCAGGTGCTGTTCAACGGCGTGAAGGTCGGTGACGTGCGGCGGGTGTTTCTCGATGTCGATAATCCCACGGTTGCCATTGCCGACACTGAAATCGATAGGGCAACGCCGATCACAAAGTCGACCCAGGCCGATATCGGTCTCGCCGGCCTTACCGGCCAGGCCAATATCGAGCTGAAGGGAGCGGACAAATCGGAAGCGAACCTGCTCGACGAGGCGGAAGCCTCTGGAAAGATGGCCGAAATCACCGCCAATCCTTCGGCGGTGACCAATCTGCTGCAGACGGCGCAGGATATCTTCAAGCGCGCCGACAATGTGCTGTCCCAGCTTGAGGGCTTCACCAGCGACGTGCGCGGTCCGCTGACCGATACGGTGAAAAACGCGCAGAAATTCTCGGATGCGCTCGGCCGCAATGCCGCTGGGGTCGACAAGTTTCTCGACAGCGTTTCCAAGCTCTCGGAAGAATTGGCCGGCGTTTCAGGCAAGCTGGACGGTACGCTCAAGGCCGCCGAAGACATACTGAAGGCCGTCGACAAGGATAAGGTTTCGTCCATTGTCGCCAATGTGGAAACCTTCACCAAGAGCCTTAGCGAGAACAGCAAGCAGTTCGACAAGATCATTGCTGGCGTCGACACTGCGGTCGCTTCGATCAATGATTTCGCGCAGAAGACCAGCGGCACGGTGGGCAAGGTCGACAAGATTCTGGAGGGCGTCGATCCGGCAACGGTACGCTCGGCACTCGGCAATATCGAGATGGCCAGCCGTGATGCGAAGACCGCGGCGGCGGACGTGTCGAAGGTGACCGAGAGGTTCAGCCGACGCACCGACGATATCGACCAGATGATCAGCGATGCCGGCCAGTTGACGCAGCGTCTCAACGCTGCCTCCGTGCGCATCGACGGGGTCCTGGCCAAGGTCGACAGCCTGTTGGGCTCGGGTGAGGCTCAAGGCGTGATGGCTGATGCCAGCGCGACGCTGAAATCCTTCCGCCAGGTAGCCGACACGCTGAATGCGCGGCTCGGCGTCATCACCGAAGGGCTCGCACGGTTTTCGGGGCAGGGATTGCGGGATGTCGACTCGCTGGTGCGCGACAGCCGCCGCTCCATCAATCGGATCGAGCAGGCCATCAGCGATCTGGAAAAGAATCCGCAGCGCATCATTACAGGTGGCGACGGGGCTGTCCGTCAGTACGACGGGCGGACACGACGTTGAGATCGGTGAGCGTATATGATGAAACAGTTCGCCGAAGGGAAGAAATCCGCCGGTCGCGGCAAGGGTTGGGGAAATTTCGGACAGGATCTGCCGTGAAGACAGTTAAGCTGATGTCTGGTGCTACCATTATCGCCGCGGCACTTTCGGGATGCGCGCTCCTGCCCGGGGGAGGCCCTGCGCCGCTTGATACCTATGAATTGTCCGCACCGGCCAGCCAAACGCAGAAAGCGCGCAACCGCACGCAAATTCTGATTGCCGAGCCATCGGCCCTGAAGGCGCTGGATGGCGAAAACATCGTCATAAAGCCGGCTCCCGGCGTGATCCAGTTTCTGAAGGGCGCGCAATGGGCCGATCGGCTGCCGAAGATCGTGCAGGCCCGGCTGGCTGAGACGTTCCAGCGTTCGGGCAGTTTTGCCGGCGTCGGATTGCCGGGCGAGGGACTGGCGATTGACTATCAGGTCATCGCCGAGGTTCGGGCCTTCGAAGTGCGCGTTGACGGTGGATCGCATGCCGAGGTCGAGCTTTTCGTGCGCCTGCTCAACGACCGCAACGGCACTGTGCGGGCTTCGCGGATATTCGAGGCCAGCGCACCGGTTTCGGGTAGCGGCAACGACGCCTATGTCCGGGCATTGAACAGCGCTTTCGGCCAGGCCGCGAGCGATATCGTCAAATGGACCGATTCCGAGATCTGATCACCGGTATGCGGGTGTCTCAGGACAAATAAAAGGGCGGGAAATTCCCGCCCTTTTGCTTGTCTGTATGCCTCTGTCGGCTTAGCGCAGCCGCCCGCCTGCATGGGCAAGCATGGTGTAGACCTTGCCGGTATCCGAAGACAGGTAGGTCTGGGCCATGACGTTGTCACGATCGTTGCGCGAAACGTCCTTCAGGAGCTTTTCGAAGTCGTCGCAGTAACGGTCGACGGCGGCGCGGAACTCGGCGTCGGCCTGATATTTGCGGCGGATTTCGTCAAAGGTCTGCTGGCCCTTGAGCGTGTAAAGGCGACGCGTGAACACGTCGCGCTCGCCGCGTCTGTAGCGATCCCACAACTCGATCGACGCCTCATGATCGATCGCTCGCGCGATGTCGACCGAGAGCGAGTTCAGCGATTCCACCACATGGGCGGCTGAACGCGGGCTTGCTGCCGGACGCGAGGCGTTGGCGGTGCCTTCGGGGCGGGCCTCTTCACGCGATGCGCCGCTCAGCAGGTCACGGACCCAGCCGCCGGGTTGTGCACGCGAATTGCCTTCACGCGGACGCGGGGCCGGATCGGGCGTGCGTTCCATCTCCAGCGTCCCGCGCAGCGGCAGGTGAGGAGCAGGAGGCTGCGGCGCGGCCGGCGCCTGCGGGGCTGGGGCCGGCGCGCGACGCTGCGGTTCCGGTGCACGCGCCTGGGGTGCTGCTGCCGGGCGCTGTGCCGTACGGTCGGAAACGTCGACGGTACGGCCGGACTTCGCAACGATCTCGGAGAGTTCCTTGAGGGCGTTGATCTGTTCGGTAACAGCACGGCGCATGGCGGTGGTGGACTGCTTTGCTTCCTCGGGCATGTCGAGCACGCCCTTCTTGAGCTCGGCGCGGGTGTCGTCGAGCTCGCTCTTGATGGAGCTTGCCGTGCGGCGCATGTCCTCGGTGGCGTCGGCGAAGCGCTTCGTCGCGGACTCGACAACATCGGAAATCGCGATGCGGATCTTGTCCGTCGAGGCGAGGGTGCGATCCTCGGCCTTGTCCAGCGCCTTGCCGACGAGGTCTTCGAAGGAGCGCATGACCCGCTCGAGGTCTTCCGACTTTTTGACCAGACCAACCGCCAGATCCTCCAGCGACGACTGGCGCTCGAGCGTGTGCTCGAGATTGCTCTGGGCCGAGCTCAGCAGTTCCGAAGCGCTCGTCAGCAGGCGGCTGTGCTCGTCGAAGCGGGTGGCGATGGAAGCCACTTCCTTGAGCGTGTTGGACGACAGTTCCGTGAGGCGGGTGGTGTTGGAATCCACCAGCCGTGCCGAGCTTGCGAAGGTCTGTGCGGCCTTCTCCGTCGTTGCGGCGAAGCTCTGCGTGCTGCCCGCCAGGCGATCATCGACATTGGCGAGGTTTGTGGCTGCCTTTTCGATGAGATCGTTGAGCTGTGAACTGGACGCTCCAAGCCGGACGATGAGATCGGTGACGCCTTCGGACAGATTGTTGCGGGCGCCCTCGACCGCAGACAGGGTCTCGGCGGTGCGGTTGGCGAGCGCATTGACCAAAGCGGCGTTTTCGGAACGAAGACGATCCGTTGCCTTCTGGGTGGCCAGTTCGAGGCTCTTCTGCAGCTCGTCGCCGCTTTCGGAGAAGCGTTCGACAAGCGGGCGGGCGGTTTCGTCGAGGATCTTGGTGATCTCGGCGGACCGCTCGGCAAGCATCGTGTTCAGTTCGCGGGTGTTGGCGCCGATGGTGCGTGCGGCGTCGTTGGTGCTCTGGCCGATATGCTGGCCGACCGCGGTGAAGGTCTCGGCGATGACGTTGGCACGGGAAACAAGCTGTGCCTCGGCCTGCGATATCTGCTCGTTGAGCTTCTGTCCGACATTTTCGGCGCTCGAAGCGAGGCGGATTTCGGCATTGGCGACATGCTCGTCCACCCTTGCAGCCACGGCTTCGACACCCGACGCAAGACGCTGATCCGCATTGGTGAGCGTCTCTTCGATGGCGCGTGCACGAGCGTCCAGTTCTACCGCGGTCTGCTTGGCCCGATCAGCAACACGCTGCTCGGTCTCGGCAAAGACGTTGGCGATCTCGGTCGCGTGCGTTCCGATCGCAGACGAAGACTCGCTGAGCCTTGCAGCAAGACGCTCGTCGGCGGTGTCGAACACACGGCCAATATCGGCGGCACGTCCGGCCAGGGTTTCGGCGGTCTCTCCGACGCGGGCGGCGAGGCGGGCGTCTGCTTCCTCGAAGTTGCGCACGATTTCGATAGCGCGCGAACCGAGCGTGGTTGCGCCATCGGAAATGCGGGAGATGAACTGCTGGTCGGCTGCATCGAAGATGCGGCCGAGCTCGGCAGCACGCGCGGCCAGTGCATCGGCCGATTCACCGATGCGCATGCTGAGGCGTTGGTCGGCGTCGTCGAAGTTGCGCAGGATGTCGCCAGCGCGAACCGCGAGCGAGCTCGCGGTCTCGACAGCGCGAGCCACCAGCTTCTGGTCCGCATCGTCGAAGGTCCGGACGATATCGCCGGCGCGCAGCGCCAACGTATCGGCGGTTTCCTCGGCGCGTGCGATCAGCGAAGACGACGTTTCCTGCGCACGGGCGGCGAGGCGGCCGTCGGCTTCCTCGAAGGCGCGGGTGATGTCGTCGGCGCGGGCAAGCAGCGCCGCCGAGGTCTGCTCGGCGCGATCCGCGATCTGGCGGTCGGCATCCGTGAAGGCCTTGCCGGCTTCTTCGTTCAGCGCGGCGGTGACTTCCAGAACCTTCTCGCGAAGTGCCCCGGCCACGAAGACGGCGCTCTTTTCCAACACGATACGAACATTGTCGATGCCGGTCGAAAGCGCACGCTCCATGGTGCCGGTGCGTTCCTCGATGACACCGGTCTGGCGGCGGAAGGCTTCCTCGATCTTCTCGACATCGGCAGACAGGGCATCGGCGATGTCGGCGCGCTTGCCGGCGATCGTCTCGATGTGACCGGAAACGGCTTCGTCGATCTCCCTGCGGGTTTCGGCGAGCCTGTTCAGATCGTCGTCAAGGGCGCGGGAAAGCATATCCCTGCCTTCCGAGAGCTTGCCGATGTGGGCGGCGATGATGCCGTCCACGTCCGCGCGGCTGTCGGTGACTTTCTGCAGGTCGGCTTCAAGCGCCTGCGAGAGGATGTTGCGGCCCTCGGCCAGCTTCTCGACCTGTCCGGCAACGATGTTGTCGATGTTCGAGCGGCTGTCGGCGAGCTTCTGCAGGTCGACTTCCAGGGCGCGGCGGAGAATGTCGCGGCCTTCGGCGAGCTTTTCCACCTGTCCGGCGACGAGACCGTCGATGCCTGAACGGCTCTCGGCGAGCTTCTGCAGATCTTCTTCCAGCGTGCGGGCCAACATGGCGCGGCCCTCGGCAAGACGCTCGGTCTGGCTGGCAATGAGGTTTTCGATGCTCTCGATATCCTGCTCAAGGGCGCGGGTGAGCACGCTGCGGCCTTCGCCGAGCTTTTCAGCCTGTCCGGCGATGACGCCTTCGATGCTGGCCACATCAGCCTCAAGGGCGTTCGATAGCACCTTGCGGCCTTCCACAAGCTTTTCCACCTGCGCGGCGACGAGACCCTCGATATTGGCCATATCCGCTTCCAGGGCGCGCGAGAGGATATCGCGGCCATGCGCGAGCTTCTCGACATGCGTCGAGACGATGCCGTCCAGCCCCGAGCGCGTCTCGGCGAGCTTGTTGAGGTCCTCTTCAAGAGCGAGCGTCAACTGCTGGCGGTGACCGCTGATCTTGTCAGCGTGCTGGGAGACCATGCGGTCGATGTTTGACAGATCGGCTTCCAGGGCGCGGCGGAGAATGTCGCGGCCTTCGGCCAGCTTCTCCACCTGTCCGGCGACCAGCCCGTCAATGCTGGAGCGGCTTTCGGCCAGCTTGCCGAGGTCGTCTTCCAAAGCACGCGTCAGATTTGCGCGACCCTCACCGAGCTTGTCTGCATGGGCGGAGACCATATCGCCGATGGTGGTCAGGTCTTCCTGCAGCGCCCGCTTGAGGATATTGCGGCCCTCGGCCAGCTTCTCGACCTGACCCGCGACGAGACCGTCAATGCTGGAGCGGCTTTCGGCCAGCTTGTTGAGGTCGTCCTCAAGAGCCCGGGTGAGGCGCAGGCGGCCTTCGTCCAGTTTTTCGAGCTGCCCGTCGATCAGGTTGTCGACGCTCGAACGGCTGTCGGCGATCCTGTTCAGATCGGCTTCGAGGGCACGGGAGAGAACGTCGCGTCCTTCGGCAAGCTTCTCGACCTGACTTGCCACGAGACCGTCTATGCTTGAGCGGCTGTCCGCAAGCTTGGCAAGGTCGGCTTCCAGCGCGCGCTTGAGAATATCGCGGCCTTCGGCCAGCTTTTCCACCTGTCCGGCGACCAAACCGTCGATGCCGGAGCGGCTTTCGGCGAGCTTGTTGAGGTCGTCCTCAAGAGCCCGGGTGAGGCGCAGGCGGCCTTCGTCAAGCTTTTCGAGCTGGCCGTCGATGAGATTGTCGATGCTCGAGCGGCTGTCGGCGATTTTGCCCAGATCCGATTCCAGAGCGCGGGAGAGAATGTCGCGGCCCTCGGCCAGCTTCTCGACCTGGCTGGAAACGAGATTGTCGATGTTGCTGCGGCTTTCAGCAAGCTTGGCAAGGTCGGCTTCCAGCGCGCGCTTAAGAATATCGCGGCCTTCGGCCAGCTTTTCCACCTGTCCGGCGACCAGTCCGTCGATGCCGGAGCGGCTCTCGGCGAGCTTGTTGAGATCGTCTTCCAGGGCGCGGGTGAGGCGCGAACGGCCTTCGTCGAGCTTTTCGAGTTGCCCGTCGATGAGGTTGTCGATGCTCGAGCGGCTCTCGGCAAGTTTTCCAAGATCGGCTTCGAGGGCGCGCGAAAGAATGCTGCGGCCTTCGCTCAGCTTCCCGACATGGCCGGCGACCATTTCATCAATGCCCGCACGGGTTTGAGTGAGTTTCTGCGAATCCTCCATGAGCGCGCGGGTGAGGCTTGCACGGCCTTCGGCCAGCCGCTCCAGATGATCGCCAAGGGATGCGTCGATGGTGGCGCGGGATTCGTTAATCTTGCGCAAATCCTCATCGAGCGCCTGCGAGATCAGGGTGCGGCCTTCGGCTAGCTTCAGCACCTGGAGGCTGACGGCCTCCTCGATGCCTGCACGGCTTTCCTCGAACTTGGTCAGATCGCCACGAAGCGTTGTTGCGATGCGTTCGCCGCTCTCAGCAAACTTGCGCGACTGATTTTCGACGGCCTCGTCAATGCTTTGACGCGCTTCGCTAAGCTTCTGGATGTCTGCGTCGAGGGCGTCGGAAACGACATTGCGCGCCGATTCCAGCCGGGTTGCGAAGTCGTCGGCGCGCGCTTCCAGCATGGAAGAGGTCGACATGACGATATCCGCCATTTCGGAGCCGATCCGCGCCCGGCCTTCGTCGATGACGGTCGAGAGGCTCTGCTTGCCTTCCGAGAAGGTGTTTGCGATCTCGCGTGCGCGGTCGACCAGCGTTTCGTTGATCTGCCGTGCGCGGGCTTCAAGGGCGGCATTGAGCTTCTGAGTGCCGGTGTCGAGCGCTTCGGCGCGCGTCTGGAACTCGCTGATGAGGACCTGGCCGCGTTCGGCCAGCGTGCGCTCGATGCCCTGGAGGCTCGCCTCGAAGTCGGCATTCAGCGTGCGGGCAGCGCCGCCCAGCAGGGAAACCATGCCGGAGGTGCGGTCGTCCAGCAGGTCAGAGAGCGACCGCGTCATGTCGTCGGTGCTCTGGGTAAGCTTGGCGATGCGCGTGTCGAGAAGGCTGGCGAAAGCCTCGCCGGACGTGGTGATGCGATCGCCGATCGTGTCGAGGCGCTGATCGATCGACTCGAAGATCGAAGCGCCGCTTTCGTTGATGCGATCGATCAGCGTATCGCCGGAATTGTTGATCGTCATCGACAGCTTGGTCGAGGCGTTCAGGATATTGTCGCGAATGACTTCGCTGGCGGAACCCAGTTCGTCGCGCAGTGTCTCATGCGCGCCGGTGATCGACGCGCGCACGCGTTCGGCGTGGGTCACCACGGCTTCACGCTCGCTGCCGAGCCCGTCGACGAGCGAGCGGATGCGGGCCTCATTCTCCGAATAGGAGCGTTCGATCTGGTTGACTTCGGTGTGGACCAGCGTTTCGAGTTCGACAGCGCGGGCCAGCGTGCGTTCGATACCTTCGCCCATGGCCGCCACTTCGCGGCGCACAGCCTGGCCAACGGTCATGACGCGATCCTGTGCCAGATTCTCCGGCTCGGCGAGGCGGAAAGCCACTTCCGTCATGGACTGGGCGGCAATGCGCATGTCCTGTGCGCGGCGGATCATGAGCGCGAACGCCCAGAAAAGGATTATCGGCGTAAAGGTGAGGACGCCGAGCAGAATAAGGTACGGGCGCGCCAGGACCTGATCGATCGATCGGATCTCAAGGATGCTTGGCGTAAACAGCATGTTGGCGAGAAGAAAGCCGCCACCGATCCACAGCAGCGAGAGAATTGCCACGACCCAATAGACGCCGTTCGACGAACGCCGGTTTATGCCGTGCATAACCGATCTGTAGTCGCGCTGCTGGTCGTCATTGGCCGGCGAAAAGCCGGAAGGGCGTCCGTTCGGCTGCTCGACCGGGCGAAGCTCGGCAGCGGGAGCAGCTGTCTTTTTAGAATTGGAATTGGAACTCGAGGGCTTCGAGGGCGCATTCTGTACAGCAGGCTGAGCGGCTTTTTCAGCCCGGCTCTCGCGTGCGAGCTCGTCAGCGGCTTGCGATATCTGCGCCTCCAGATCTTCCATCGAGGCTGCTATATCCAGCTCATCGGCGCCTGCCGATAGGTCGAAGTCGAGGGCTTCCTCGAGCTCTTTTGCGACTTCGCTGTCGAGGTTCTTCGTTGTCGAAGTTTTTTTCGCCATTTCGCCGTTACCCTGTACTACTGCCGCGAGGTCGCCAAATTTCGGCGCTTATATGCCCGCGTGCGAGGCTTATTATGGACCGCCCGTATCGTAGTGGCACAGCCGGGTAAAGGAAACTTGAATCCGGCCAGATACGTAAAACTTTAAACATAAGGTTAACGAAGCCACGATTTGGGCGGCTTTGCGACGGATTTCCGCGCTCTCGCACATTAACCCGTTATCCACATGATTACGCTAGCCTGGTTGATCTAGCCGGGTGCATGACAAGAAGGTTGAAATGGCACTGCATACATCCAACGCCGTCGCATTTTCGATGCCGGGCGGCGAAAGCTGCGGCTCGGCGCGGTCTCGCCCGGTCGATCTGGTTCATCTCGCCCGGCAAACGATGGGCGATCGTGCGCTCGAGCAGGAAGTGCTGGCATTGTTCGTGCAGCAGGCCTTGCAGGTTCGCGACCAGATTTCTGCTGCCAGCACAAATGAGCGTCTTCGTTTGGCCCACGGCCTGAAGGGTTCGGCGCGTGGCGTCGGTGCATTCGCCATTGCCGATTGCGCGACCGAGATCGAAAAGCAGCCCGAAGATCGCAATGTTTTGAAGCGGTTGTCGGGGCTCATTGACGAAGTCCGCGAATTCGTCGCCGCTATCAATCGATAGGCAATTTCTCCACTTGTTCTCGAATACGTCATGCGAGGCCGCTTTTGCGACGCAGTTGACTTGCGCGCCGGAGTGATTATCTCGGCTTGGTATTCATTTCAGGGGCTGTAATGACCAAGCTTTCCTTTCTCGCCTTCGATGGTACGCGCTTTGACGTGGAAGCCGAAAACGGCTCGACCGTCATGGAGAACGCCATCCGCAATGCGGTGCCGGGCATCGAGGCGGAATGCGGCGGCGCCTGCGCCTGCGCTACCTGCCATGTTTATGTCGATGAGGCCTGGACCGATATTGTCGGCGAGCCGGAGGCGATGGAAGAAGACATGCTCGACTTCGCCTATGACGTTCGGCCGAATTCGCGCCTGTCCTGCCAGATCAAGGTTCGCGATGAACTGGACGGGCTCGTGGTGCAGGTTCCTGAGCGCCAGGGATAATTCCGCTGTTACCGGCCAGGCGCTTCCATTCCTGATATCCTGCTAGGGAAATTTTCAACACATCACAGTCGAGGGCAGGAATATGGAGAGCAGCAAGACGGACGTTCTGATCATCGGAGCAGGGCCGGTCGGGCTGTTCGCCGTGTTCGAACTCGGCCTGTTCGATATGAAATGCCGTCTGATCGACATTCTCGATCGGCCCGGCGGCCAATGCGCCGAACTTTATCCTGAAAAACCCATCTACGACATTCCGGCCTGGCCTTCGATCTCGGCCCAAGGCCTCGTCGACAAGCTGATGGAGCAGATCGCTCCGTTCAAGCCGGAGTTCAGCTTCAACCGCATGGTTTCCGGGCTCGAAAAGCTCGAAGACGGCACGTTTCGCGTCACCACGGACGAAGACGAGGTGATCGAGGCTAAGGTCGTGGTGATCGCTGCCGGCGGCGGCTCGTTCCAGCCAAAGCGACCGCCGATACCGGGTATCGAGGCCTATGAAGGCACCAGCGTTTTCTATTCGGTCCGGCGCATGGAAGAATTCCGGGGCCATGATCTCGTCATCGTCGGCGGCGGCGATTCCGCGCTCGACTGGACGCTCAACCTGCAGCCTGTCGCCAAAAGCGTCACGCTGGTTCATCGCCGCCCGGAATTCCGTGCGGCTCCTGACAGCGTCAACAAGATGTACGCGATGCAGGAGATGAAGCAGCTTGATTTTCAGGTCGGGCAGGTGACGGGTCTGAAGGGCGGCGACGGGCAACTCTCATCCGCGACCATCAAAGGGCCCGATGGCGACGTCGAAATCCCTTGCACGCGCATGCTGCCGTTCTTCGGCCTGACGATGAAGCTCGGGCCGATCGCCGATTGGGGCCTCAATCTCCATGAAAACCTTATTCCAGTCGATACGGAGAAGTTCGAGACCTCGGTGCCGGGGATTTTCGCCGTTGGCGATATCAACTGGTATCCGGGCAAGCTGAAGCTGATCCTTTCCGGCTTTCACGAAGTGGCGCTGATGGCGCAGGCTGCCAAGAAGATCGTCAGCCCCGGCGAGCGCATCGTGTTCCAGTACACGACGTCGTCTTCCAGCCTGCAGAAGAAGCTTGGCGTGGCTGATTAGGCTGCATTCAGCCGGCGCGGCGTGCTGCTTCCATGCGCTCGAGGCGATATCCCAGAAGGCGCATGATGCGCCTTTCGAAATTCACGCTTTCAACCCGGTCGAATTGTTCCTGCGCCTTGTCGTGCTTTTCGAGAATCCTGGAACGGATCTCTTTAGCCTTGGCCAGAACCGTCTCGCAGTCCTTTTGCCGGCCCATCGCCTTCATGGCCCGTTCCATTTCGCGGGCGTAATTCTTGGCGATGACGACATGGCCTTCCTCATGCCGCTTGATGTCGGAAGCCAACGTATCCCAGATCAGTCTGACATCCTGTTCCGCCTTGCGAGGGCGGCTCCACCTGGGAAGGATGATTTTTACCTTCAAGGTCACCTTCGCCTCGGCGAGCTGGCAAAAGCTTGAAGCGAACGTCGTTGTTCCCTTGGCGTAGCCGAGGCGTGTGGTGAATTCCATCTGCGTGGCGCCGGGGTGGCGCTTGTTGGAGGTTTTTACCTGTGGCCCGTGCCGGGCCAATTCGTTTTCGATCTGATCCAGCGTGTTACCGCCGACCGAAAAGTAGCTGTAGGTCTTCGAAAGGCTGACAGCGCCGGCGGGAATGGCCGAAGCGACGATCAAGCCGAGGGCCAGCAGGATACGTTTGTTCATATTGCCTCTTGCTGTACCTTGCTTTACGCGCACTTTGGTGTGCAACCGAAATCGCCACCAAACCAGTCTTGCTGCAACAAGTGTTGATTTTTTGTGCCTTCGCCTGATGAAAAAGAGCAATCGACCGTGACGACACGATGGCAGCTGGCCCACGGCCGGCACCTCGACATCGGTGACAAGGCGCTGGTGATGGGGATTTTGAACGTCACGCCGGACAGTTTTTCGGATGGCGGCCTCTTCAATGCGCCTGACAGGGCCATCGAGCAGGCGCAGCGCATGGCGAGCGAAGGCGCATCGATCATCGATGTCGGCGGGGAATCGACCCGTCCCGGCGCGACGCCGGTGTCGCCGGCAGAGGAGCAGGCAAGGGTATTGCCGGTCATCGAGGCGCTTGCGAAGGCCGGCGATATGCTGATCTCGGTCGATACATATCGCGAGGAGACGGCTAGGCTTGCGGTGGCTGCCGGCGCGCATATCGTCAACGATGTATGGGGCCTTCAGCGTGAACCGGGCATTGGCAAGCTTGCAGCCGAGACCGGGGCGGGGCTTGTCATCATGCATACCGGCCGGGAGCGCGAGAAAAACCCTGATGTCATCGCCGACCAGTTCGAGTTTCTCGAGCGATCCTTGCAGATCGCGCGTGCGGCTGGAGTGCGTGACGAACAGATATTGCTCGATCCGGGCTTTGGTTTTGCCAAGGATTCGGAGGAAAACCTGCAGCTCATGACGCGGTTCTCCGAGCTTCATGCGCTCGGCTTTCCATGGCTGGTAGGCACGTCGCGCAAGCGGTTCGTTGGCTATGTCTCGGGTAAGGATTCCGAGGCTCGCGATGCTGCCACTGCGGCCACGAGCGTAGTCCTTCGCCTGAAAGGGGCGGCGCTATTTCGGGTGCACAATGTCGCGATCAATGCCGATGCGCTTGCCGTCGCGGATGCTATCTTCGCGCGCGAAACTGCCAGATCTTTGTCTTAAGAATTCCGGTCAAGCCGAGGTTACGATTGTCTAATCCCAAAAAAGAGCGCGTTTATCTCAGCCTCGGCGGAAATCTCGGCGATCCGGCGAAAGCCATGGCCGCCGCCTTGCGTATGCTGGACGATGATCCAAAGACCGAGGTTCGGGCCGTCTCGTCGCTCTACCGCACGCCGCCGTGGGGCAAGCTCGACCAGCCGGATTTCCTCAACGCAACGGCTGAGATCGCGACTGGGTTGCCGCCGCGCGAATTGCTCGAGCTTTGCCTGGAATCGGAACGGAAACTCAAGCGCGTTCGCGAAGAGCGCTGGGGCCCGCGTCTTGTCGACATCGACATATTGGTGTTCGGCGACCGCACGATCCACGAAGTCGGGCTTGAGGTTCCGCATCCCCGCATGCTGGAGCGCGCCTTCGTTCTCGTGCCGTTGTCGGAGATAGCGCCGGATTTTTCCGTTGGTGGCGTAAGCCTGGATGAGCGCCTCAAACAGATCGATCGCGCCGGGATCGAGAGGCTTCCCTCCGGCCGGGACTGGTGGCGGGGCTGAGGCTTCGCCTGCATCAGCCCGCAAATCCGCCGCTGTCGAGAAAAGCCTGCTCCTCCGGCGTCGTTTCGCGGCCGAGAGCCCGGTTGCGATGCGGAAAGCGCCCGAAACGCTGAATGATATCACGGTGTTCGATCGCGAATTTCATGAAAGACTCGGGCAGAAACCGCGCCAGTTCCACCGATCGATATTGATCGTCCAGATGCTCTGAGTGCTCGAAAGGCAAATAGAGGAAGACGCGCAATTCGGGGTCAATGGCTTCGTCATGGCCAAGCTCCACGGCCTTGCGGGCAAAATGCCGTGCGAGAGGGTCGGTCGCGAACATATGCGCCGTGCCGCGAAAGCAGTTGCGCGGGAACTGGTCGAGCAAAATCAGCAGTGCGAGGCAGCCTTCCGGCTGGTCGGCCCAGTGATCCAGTTCACGTCTTGCAGCGGCAAAATGCAGCTCGCGGAAGCGATCATGAAAAGAACTGTCGAACGTGGCGTCCTTGGTGAACCACTGGTCGGGGCCGGCCTTGCGCCAGAATTCGAGGATTTCGAGCGCGTTCCGGTCCAATTCCGCCATCAATTCTGACTTCCTTCTGCTGTAACCGATTGTCCGAGAACGGTTGCCGTTCCCTCGTCCATGGCCCGCCCAGGGCGTCGCGGCGGCGTGAGCGGTGCCGGCACCGGCATGTTGCCTTTCATGAAGCCGCGGCCGGCCTGCAGGCCGCCGGCAAGCTGCGCGTCGAGGCGAGCGGCGTCGCGCTGGCGCACGTCCTGGATGACTTCTGCCGCTTCTTCCTCGTCTACGCCCAACTTTTCGAGCGTCGACTGGCCGAAGGCGAGGGCGGATTCGAAAGTCTCGCGAAGCTGGTAGTCGACGCCTGCCTGTATCAGGTCCATCGCAATGCCGCGGTCATAGGCCCGCGCCAGAACCGGCACGAGCGGGAATTCGGCGCGCATGTGCTCGGCGATGCGGACGGCAACATCGCCCTTGTCCACGCATATGAGAACGGCGCGGGCGCGGCCGGCACCTGCGGTGTGCAGAATATCCAGCCGGGTGCCATCGCCATAATAGACCTTGAAACCGAAAGTCGCGGCGGCCTGGATCATCTCGACATCGTTGTCGATGATGGAGACGTCGATGCCGCGCAGCAGCAACGGCTGGCTTGCTATCTGGCCAAAGCGCCCGAAGCCTATGACAAGCACGCTGCCTTGCAGATCTTCCGCCAGATCGACGCCATCCAGCGCCTGTTCCGTAGCTGGCGTGAGGTAACGCAAGGCGATTATCGCGAGCGGCGTCAAAACCATGGAAAGGATGATGACGGCAGTCAGAAGAGCGTTTGCCTGCCCGTCGATGATGCCTACGGCCATGGCTGAGGAGTAGAGAACGAACGCAAACTCGCCGCCCTGCGCCATGATCACCGCGCGCTCCAGTGCTACGCGATGGCTCGATTTCAGGAAACGAGCGACCAGATAGATGCCCAGCGCCTTAACGAGCATGTAGGCGACGACGTAGAAGGCCACGATCTGCCAGTTGGCGGCGACGATCCGCAAATCCAGCGACATGCCGACGGCGAGGAAGAACAGGCCGAGCAGGACACCGCGGAATGGCTCGATATCCGCTTCGAGCTGGTGGCGGAACGTCGATTCGGACAGCAGCACGCCGGCCAGGAAGGCGCCCATCGCCATCGAGAGACCGCCGAGTTGCATGGCAAGCGCCGAACCGAGGACGACAAGCAGGGCGGCTGCCGTCATCACTTCCCGGGCCTGCGAATCGGCGAGAATGCGAAACAGGGGGTTGAGCAGGTAGCGTCCCGCTATCACGAGGCCGAGGATCGACCCCAGGCCTATGCCGATATCAATCAGCCGAGTCGACCATGTCGTCTCCGCGTGCCCCGCCGCGACAGGCGCGAGAAACGCCACCGCAGCCAGAAGCGGGACGATGGCAAGGTCTTCCAGAAGCAGGATGGAGACCATGCGCTGCCCGTTGGGCGACGACATCTCGCCGCGCTCTTCCAATATCTGCATGACGATGGCGGTCGAGGTGAGCACGAAACCGGCGCCGGCGACGAAGGATACCGAAACCGAAAACCCGGTCAGGAGACCGACCCCGGTAAGCAGCATTGCGCATACGCCGACCTGAAGCACGCCGAGGCCGAATATCTGTTTTCGCAAGCCCCAAAGCCGCGATGGCTGCATTTCAAGCCCGATGATGAACAGGAACATCACCACGCCAAGCTCGGCGACGTGCAGGATGGCAGCCGAATCGGAAAAAATCTTGAGCCCGAAGGGGCCGATCGCAAGGCCGGCGGCAAGATAGCCGAGAATCGAGCCCAGGCCCAAGCGCTTGAAGATCGGAACGGCTATGACGCCGGCACCGAGCAATGCCACCACCTGAATGAGATCGCTGTTCGAAGCTTCCGCCGCCATAAACTGTCCTGATTGTTCGCGCCGGACGTTTGCACGGCGAAAGGGGGATCGATCGTCAGGATAGAAGCTTACGCCTCGCGCGAAAAGCCCGGAAAGGGAGGGGAACCCGACGATGTATGCCCATCATTCTTCGCAAGACAGGTAAGTCCACCAAAAAGCGCCTGGCTCATCGAATTTTCCTTCCAGGTTTTCGCGTTGCAGTTGCAAACCGTCACAAACGGGCGCTAAAGCACGATTGGCTACTGGCCAAGCGGGGGGCTTGAGACATGCGGCTGTCATTTTTGCTGCTATTTCAAGGAGAGGACTACAATGAAGAAATTTTTGCTCGTCGCGGTCGGCATCGCGGCGCTGGCCGGCTCGGCCTGTTCCAAGGCACCGGAATGCACGTCTGAGGTGCTGGGCCAAAAGGCACAGGAGCTGACGACGGCACTGCAGGCCGCTATCACGAAGGACCCCGCAAAAGCTGCTGAACTGACCACAAAGGTGCAGGAGATCGGCACGAAATATCAGGGTTCCACGACCTCAGCCGATGCCTGCAAGGCCTATGACGAACTGATTGCAGTGATCAAGAGCTGATATTTTTTTGATTATTGCCGAAAGGCGGTCGTCGTGAGGCGGCCGCTTTTTTCGTTATCGGCTATTTTCGCGCGATCGTGCCGACGGCAGTTGCGTCGACGCGTTTCAAGCTCATGCCGATGACCGGCACCATCTGCTCATCGACGCGCACCGAAACGGTGACATTCATCGTGTTGTCATCGGGAATGCGCGCCTGCATCACGCCCTTGAGCTGGTTGCGGTTGAGCGCGAACACGACCTTGCGGCCATCGACGACATTGCCGGAGATGATGTCCAGGCCTTTGCCGGCGGCGCCATCGAGGAAGGTGCCCTTGTAGCCCTTGCTGCCCTTGTGCTCGACTGTGGCCGACATCTTCTGCGTGAAGACGCCGACACGGCAGCCGCCATCCAGCGTCATCCCGACTTTGCCAGAAGGCGTCGAGCCGGTGAAGGTGCAGTTGAATTTCGTGCCTTTGTATTTGCCGGCGACGATTTCGCCCGGGCCGACCCAGTCGCCTTCAACGCTCTGGAAGAACTTCTTGTCGCGCTGAGGTCCCTGAACGGTATCTGCGAAGCTTGGTGTTGCTGCGGCAAATGCCATGATCGGCAACACGGTGGACAGAACTGCGCGTTTCATCAAGGGACACCCGGAGACAAAGAAAACGTGGTTACGATTTCCTGAACCATGACCAAGATTGGTTAATGCTTCGTCACCTTGGGCATCCCATGCAATCGCTTCGAGGTCAATTTCGAAGTTCCCGATCAGTCTTCCGCTGTCGTCTTTTCCGTTTGTTTCCTCGTCGCAAACGAGGTCAGCGCCGATAGAAAGTCACCCATGCCCGGCCGCTTTTGCGCGATGAAGGGCAGGGGGCGGGCGGTTTCCATCGCGGCGATGCCGATTCGCGCGGTCATCATGCCATTGACCACGCCTTCGCCCAGCTTGGCCGAAAGCCGCGCCGCGAGACCGTGGCCGACGATCTGCTGCACGAAACTGTCGCCGACGGCGATCGAACCTGTAACGGCCAGGTGAGCCAGCACGCTGCGGGCAAGGCGAAAGAAGCCGAGCGTTCCCGGTCTGCCGCCATAAAGCTCCGACAAGCGCCGAATGAGTCGGCCTGCCTCGAACACGACATAGGCGACATCGACCAGCGCACGGGGACTGACGGCGGTCACCAGCGATACGCGCTTGGCCGCATCCAGGATCAACACCTTGGCGCGGGCGTCGAGCGGGCTCAGGATTTCGGTTTCGGCAAGCTTCACTAGATTGGCGCCGTCGATGATCTCGTCGCGCAGTTCGTCGAGCGCGCGCCGGCCGGCTGCGGTGTCGGGCTTGCCGGCCACGAATGCGGAAAGTTCCTCCACCACCGACCGTGCAGCCTTCGGATCATCGCGGGCAACCGCATCCAGCGCCTTCGTTTGCAGCTTTTGAACCGAAGCAAGACGCCGAAGCGCCAGCATTTCCCGCAGAAGGATCACAACGAGTGCGAGTGCTGCGATGACCGCCACGCCTGCCGCAAGCCAGCCCAGCCATTCGGCACGCTCGAACAGGTCGCGGATGAGCTGGTCGGTCCACAAGCCGACGGCGAGCGAAACCAGTATCCCCAGCGCGCCGAGGAATATCGAGGCGAGCTTCGACTGGCGTCGTGGCGCGGATGCGGGCGGCGGCTCGCTCGCAATGATGTCGGGTTCGTCGAAGACGTCGATCTCTGCGGGCGTGACGATTGCTACATCCGTCTTCAACGCACGGGGTTTGCGCGGTGCTTCGGTGGCCGTGCGCTTTGAGGCGGAAGCCGTCTTTTCCTCGGCTGCTTCCGGCTCGATGCGGAAGGCGGCCGGCTTTCGGGGCGCGTTCATGCGAGATGGTCTCCGATCAGGAACTGCAGCGCCCGGTCCAGCCTTATATGCGGCAACGACAGGGTAACGCCCTCGGCAGTCTTTTCCAGTTTCGGCGGACGGAAGCGCACGAAGCGGATGGTGGGGTCACCGTTGGTTTGATGCCCGCTGGCGCCGCCGGCTTCAAAAACTGAATCCGCTTTTGCCGGCAAGTCACCGGGAAATATGGCTGTTTCGGTCTTGCCGTCGAATGTCTCGCCGCCGATGGTTTCGCCTTCCAGCGGCGTGCCGATGATGACTGGAAGCGTTTCGCGACCTTGCTTGACCGTGCCTTCGCGCGTTGCGCGCACTGCCGCCATGGCCAGTACGTCCACGTCGGCGCCCGACAGATTGGCGCGGGCGACGGCACGCTCCGTGAGGCGGCGCACGATTGCCTGCAGCCTGTCATGGCTTTCGTGGTGAAGGTGATCGGCCTTGGTGGCGGCGACGAGGATGCGGTCTATGCGCCGCGAAAACAGGTCAGTCAGGAAGCTGCCGCGTCCTGGGCGAAAGCAGGCAAGGATTTCGGTGACTGCGCGCTCAAGATCCGCGATTGCGCCTGGACCTGCGTTGAGCGCCTGCATGGCGTCGATCAGCACGATCTGACGGTCGAGCCTTGCGATGTGCTCACGAAAGAACGGCTTGATGACGTGGGTCTTGTAGGCCTCGTAGCGACGCTCCATCATGGCATGGAGCGAGCCGGGGCGGGGGCGGGCATTTTCGAGGCCGGGCAGGGGCGCGAAGGTCAGCGCCGGCGAGCCTTCGAGGTCGCCGGGCATGAGGAACCTGCCGGGCGGCAAGGTCGACAATGCCCGTTCGTCAAGTTTGCAGGCTTTCAGGTAGGCCGCGAAACTCTCGAACAGCTTTCGAGCCGTCATCTCGTCGGCATCGGCATTGGGGTCGATCGTTTCGGAAAGCTTTCGCCAGTCTTCCGACAGGTCGGTGCGAACCGGCAATGCCGCCATCTCGAATGCGTCGTGGGAGAATTCACTGTAGGATTTGCCGAGAAGCGGCAGATCCAAAAGCCATTCTCCGGGATAGTCGACGATATCGACTGACAGGCGACCCGCCGAAAACATCCGGTTCCAGCCGGAAGCGGATTCATATTCGATCGTCAGCCTCAGTTCCGAGATTGCACGCGTTGAGTCCGGCCATGTCCGCGCGTTCACCAGCGCATCGATATGATCCTCATACTGAAAGCGCGGCACGGCATCGTCGGGCTGCTCTTCCAGGAAAGCACGCGAAATGCGGCCGGACTTCTGCGCCTCGAACAGCGGCAGGCGTCCGCCCTGGATGAGGTTGTGCACGAATGCGGAGATGAAAACGGTCTTGCCGGCGCGTGAGAGGCCGGTGACGCCTACCCGCATAGACGGCGCGAACAGGCCTGTTGTCCGTTCCGCAATCGTGTCCAGCGCTATTCGCGCCTCGTCGGTGAAAGTGGTCAGAGACGCCAAAGGCCAAACCTCGTCTGTGGATGCCTCCCGATATAGGCAATGCGATTCCGATTTGAAGCGCCGGCAGGGATTTGGAACGACTTACGCATCCGCCGGCGTTATGAACGCTTCGAGAAAACCCTTGCCGGGAGCGGCCTCGCAGAGACCTTCGTCGAACCGGATCACGGCAAGGCCGGAAGTCGGGAAACCGGCGTGCAACGTGGCGCGGGCGTCTTCATCGCCGTCGGTGGCGACCGCCATGGCGAGATCTTCCATCATCGGATTGTGGCCAATGACAAGGATCGAGCCAAGGCAGCCGTTTTCCCGGATGATCTTCAGGTAGCCTGCTGCATCCTCGCGGTAGAGATCGTCGAAGAACAGAACTTTGCCGGTATCGGCATTGCCGGCGATGCCTTCCAGTGTCTGGCGGGCACGCGCCGCATTGGAGCACAGCGTCAGGTCCGGCACATAGTCGTGGGCGCGCATCGTTACCCCGGTCGTTTCGGCATCGGTAATGCCGGACGGATCAAGGGGGCGGTCAAAATCTCGCATTCCGGGCAAGGCCCATCCAGCTTTGGCGTGTCTGAGTAGATACAGCCTGCTCGCCACGCCAACCCTCCCTTGAACGGCTTTTTCATGTTGCCGATTGCTTGAGAGGATTTAGCGACGGGCCATCAATTGCGCAACCGAATGATGAGAAAGCCGTTGTTTCTCGGTCTGTCGCAGTAGTGATCTACTGCTTTTGATATAGGCCGATTGTCTGAATTGCGTGATTTCAGGAAAGCCTCCGTGGCGCGAAACTTGACGGACGTTGCGACTGACAATTGCGTGAAGGGGATGTCGATTGCGCTTGTGCGGTTACCGGGCGGCGAATATATAGGCGCAAAAAAACGGGTAATGGGGTGAGTCGAAATGAACGAACTCGTTGATGCCGCTTACGTTCCCACGGAAGACGAACCGTTTATGAACGAGCGGCAGAAAGCCTACTTCCGTCTCAAACTTGTCACCTGGAAGAATGACATTTTGCGCGAAGCGCGTGAAACACTCGAAATTCTTCAACAGGAAAACGCCAATCACCCCGATCTTGCAGATCGCGCTTCGTCCGAAACGGACCGCGCTATCGAGCTCAGGGCGCGCGACAGGCAGCGGAAGCTTATTTCCAAAATAGACTCTGCACTTCAACGCATTGACGAAGGCACCTACGGTTTCTGTGAGGAGACCGGAGAGCCGATAGCGCTCAAGCGGCTTGATGCGCGTCCGATCGCCACTTTGTCGATCGAGGCGCAGGAGCGCCATGAACGGCGTGAAAAGGTCTATCGCGACGACTGATAGCGTTCGCGGCAAACAAAATGAAAAAGGCGGCTCAGGCCGCCTTTTTTCTTGTCCTTTTTTCTTGTCTGGATCGGCAGACCTATCTTTTGTGGCTGGAGAGTTCGCCAAGCAGCTTGGTCATCTCATCATCAAGTGAGACCTCCGGCGCTTTGGGGCTTGCAGGCTTCGGGGCATCGTCGAGCGAGAACTCAAGCTCCTTCAGCAGGGATTCATCGAGCTCATCGCTCTGAACGGCCGGCTGGGATGGCACGACAGCCGGAGCCTGGTATCGCGAGGCAGCCTGGACTGGTGGTTCGTGACGCGGGGCGGGCGATGAAAGCGGCACGCGTGGCGGCTCCACTCTGGCAACAACCGGCGCCGGCGTCGGTGCCGGTGCGGGTCTTGGTGCAGGCGCGGGTCGAACAGCGGATGCGAGCGCCTGGGCGCGCGCAATCTGCGTTGGCTGAGGCGCATGGGCGGGCTCAGGCGGGCGAGGCTGCGGTGCCGGACGTGCCGGAACCTGCTGCTCCAAAGAGCGCGGTCTTGCCGGGGCTTCCTGCCCGCCGTCACCGGTGAGCGCAGGCCGCCGCTGCTGGGTCAGCCGGATATCTCGTTCTACGACGACGTCGGTGGGGCCGCCGATCAAAAGCAGGTGCTCGATATCGTCGCGGCGAACGAGAATCAGTCGGCGATGGCTGTCGACGGCGGTGGCGTCCATCACGGCCAGCCGCGTCTTGCGGTTGCGCCCGCCTGCAACGAACGTGCCGAACGTCATGCTGCGCACGAGCTTGATGATGATGAGGACGATGACGAGCAGAATGAGGGCGGCGAAGGTCCAGAGGATGGCTGCCGAATAGCCCGGCCCTGCAATGTTATCCAACCATTCCATCATCGACGTCCCCAGCTCATTTCGCCCGCGCGACACTAGACCGTGGACGGCAATATTCGCAAGTTGCCTTTCACGCTCCGGATGTTGGAAATGCCCTGGCTGACAACGAGCCCGGTTTTTCCCTGCGCTTTTTCAGGCTAGGCCTATGCGCGTTGGGAAGAATGTGATTCAACCGGTTCCACGCCCGCAGGGGGAATCTGGGGAAAACAGGCAAGAGACGGACGTATGGCCAAGGAAATGCGCGGCGATTTTTATCCCGTACCGATCGTCGACCAGAATACGCGCCCGGGCGCGATCACGCGCCTGATCGTCTTTATCGTCGTGCTTACGGGTGCGGCGATCGTCTTCGGCATTTTCCGCGAACGCCTGGGCGATCCCTTCCTTCTGGGCATGCTCGGCGTGCTGGCGATGATCGGCGTCGGCTATCTCTTCGCCACGGCCATCGGCTTCGTTCAGATCGCACCACGCTCCACGACCGACGAGCTGTCGAAGGCTTTCGTCGATTCCATGTCACAGGGCCTCATCGTCACGGACAACAAGGGCCGCGTTGTCTATGCCAACCGTGCCTATGCCGACATGACGGGTGCTGCAAATGCTCCCGACCTGAAGACGGTGGAGGGGTTGCTTTCGGATATCCCCGAGGCGTCGCCGACAATCTACCGCCTGGCTTCCGGGCTGCGGGACGGGCAGGCAGGCGATGGCGAATTTCGCCTGTCTCAGGCCGTGCGCCCCGGCGCTGAGCCTGGCGCGCGCTGGTACCGGGTGCAGGCGCGCACTTTCAAGGTGCCGGGTCAGCGCCAGCCGCTGCTGGCCTGGCAACTGGCTGATATCTCGACCGAGCGGGCCGAGCAGGAGCGTTTCTTTCTCGACCTGCAGAAGGCCATCGATCATCTCGATCATGCGCCCGCCGGGTTTTTCTCGGCCGACCAGGAAGGCCGCGTCACCTACATCAACGCAACGCTCGCCGAATGGCTCGGCATCGATCTGGCAAGCTTCACGCCGGGCGCAACCACGCTGCATGAGATCGTCGCCGGTGACGGCATGGCGCTCGTGCGGTCGGTGAAGGCCGACCCGGGCACGACCCGCAATGCGGTGATCGATCTCGATCTCGCAACCGTAACGGGCGAGGCGCTGCCGGTGCGCTTCATGCACCGCGTTTCGGCCAGCCGTGACGGCCTGAACGGCCCGACGCGCACCATCGTGCTGAACCGCATGCAGGGCGAGGATTCTTCGGCCGACCTGCGCGCCTCGGAGGTGCGGTTCACGAGGTTCTTCAACTCCACGCCGATGGCGATTGCCGGTGTCGACCAGGAAGGCCGCATCCTGCGTACCAACGCGCCGTTCCTGTCGCTGTTCTCAAGCGTGGTCGACCGGGATGCCGTGGACCGCCATGTCAGGCTCGACACCGTAATCCACGAACGCGACCGTCCCGCTCTGGCCGCAGCGCTTGAAAAGGCGCGGCAGCACCAGGTGGACATATCGCCCATAGAAACCGTTCTGCCGGACAATGAGGAGCGCCATATGCGCTTCTACGTCAATGCGGTTGCCGACGGCACCGGCGGAGAGGGTGCCGAGGAAGCGGCCATCGTCTATGCCGTCGAAACCACCGAGCAGAAGGCGCTCGAGGGCCAGATGGCGCAGAGCCAGAAGATGCAGGCTGTCGGCCAGCTTGCCGGCGGCATCGCGCATGACTTCAACAACGTGCTGACAGCCATCATCATGGCGTCGGACCTGCTGCTGACCAATCACCGGCCGTCCGATCCGTCCTTCCCCGACATCATGAACATCAAGCAGAACGCCAACCGCGCCGCATCGCTTGTGCGGCAGCTGCTGGCGTTCTCGCGCAAGCAGACGCTTCGGCCCGAAGTGCTGAACCTGACCGACGTGCTCGCCGACCTGCGCATGCTGCTTGCACGTCTTGTCGGCAATTCGGTCAAGCTCAAGGTCGATCACGGCCGCGATCTCTGGCCGGTGAAGGTCGATCTCGGTCAGTTCGAGCAGGTTGTCGTCAACCTAGCCGTCAATGCGCGTGACGCCATGCCGGACGGTGGCGATCTCACTGTGCGGACGAAGAACGTCACGGCGGAAGCGTGCAAGGCCTACAGCTATCGCGAACTGGTTCCGGCGGATTATGTCGTCGTCGAGGTCGAGGATACCGGCAGCGGCATCGCGCCGGACGTGCTGAAGAAGGTGTTCGAGCCGTTCTTCACAACGAAGGAAGTAGGCAAGGGGACCGGCCTTGGCCTCTCGATGGTCTACGGCATCATCAAGCAGACCGGCGGCTTCATCTATTGCGATTCAGAGGTCGGCAAGGGTTCGGTGTTCCGCATCTTCCTGCCGCGCCACATCGCCGAGGTGAAACCCGCGACCGACGCGGGCGGCCAGCCGACCGAAGCCGCCAGCGCACCTGCCGCGAAGGTGTCGGACGCTGCTCGCGATCTGTCCGGCTCCGCCACCGTGCTCCTGGTCGAGGACGAGGACGCGGTGCGCATGGGCGGCATGCGGGCGCTGACTTCGCGCGGCTACACGGTGCACGAAGCCTCATCCGGCGTCGAGGCGCTGGAGGTCTATCACGAGCTTGGCGGCAAGATCGACATCGTCGTCTCGGACGTCGTCATGCCCGAAATGGACGGTCCGACGCTGCTCGGCGAGTTGCGCAAGCTGCGGCCGGACATCAAGTTCATCTTCGTTTCGGGGTATGCCGAGGACGCGTTTGCCCGAAATCTGCCGGCCGATGCGCAGTTCGGTTTCCTGCCAAAACCCTTCTCGTTGAAGCAGTTGGCGACCGTCGTGAAGGAAGTTCTCGAAAAATAGCGCGGAATGCCTGCAGACAGCACTTCAAGCTATTCGAACCCGCACTTGCGCAAAGGTGAGGCGGCATCCTATTTAACAAGAGACATTCAATAGCAGATTCTGCCCGTCCGGTGCCGGAATCCAAATCCTGACAAAGGGACATTTAATGAGAAACCCCGTCGAAACCGCAATGAACCTCGTTCCGATGGTGGTCGAACAGACCAATCGCGGCGAGCGCGCCTATGACATCTTCTCGCGGCTTCTCAAGGAGCGCATCATCTTCATCACCGGTCCGGTCGAAGACGGCATGGCGACGCTGGTCTGCGCGCAGCTGCTCTTCCTGGAAGCGGAAAACCCGAAGAAAGAGATCAATCTCTACATCAACTCGCCGGGCGGGGTGGTCACCAGCGGCATGGCGATCTACGACACGATGCAGTTCATCAAGCCTGCCGTTTCGACGCTTTGCATCGGCCAGGCCGCTTCGATGGGCTCGCTGCTGCTGTGCGCCGGCCACAAGGACATGCGCTTTGCCACGCCCAACGCCCGCATCATGGTTCACCAGCCGTCAGGCGGCTTCCAGGGCCAGGCTTCGGATATCGAGCGCCATGCCCAGGATATCATCAAGCTGAAGCGCCGCCTCAACGAGGTCTACGTCAAGCACACCGGCAAAACCTACGAAGAGATCGAAAAGACGCTCGATCGCGATCATTTCATGACCGCCGACGAGGCCAAGGATTTCGGCCTTATCGACAAGGTGATCAGTTCGCGCGAAGTTGTGGAAGCACCGGAGTCAGCGGCGACGAAGTGACGCTTTGCCGCCAAGACTGTGGGAATGACATACTTTTGACTCGGCTTGCGGCATTTCGGTCACAATTAGCTGTTTCCTCGGCGAGAGCAACGACCTACGTTAAGCCTATGTTGAATTTCGGCGGCTTAACTTTCAGTGGGGGCGCCGCGAATCGATTGCCACGTTTTCTGACTTGTGTTTCGTATGGAATACGTTGGAAATGCTGGAATGCCAGCAGCGGTGGATTCCCGCGACCAACGGCGTAAGAGGTTCAGCCAGTCTATCGGCCGGGCAGTACTGAAAGGACTTGGACAAGATGAGCAAGGTCAGCAACGGCGGCGGCGATTCCAAGAATACGCTCTATTGCTCGTTCTGCGGCAAGAGCCAGCATGAAGTGCGCAAGCTGATCGCCGGCCCCACGGTTTTCATCTGCGACGAATGCGTCGAACTTTGCATGGACATCATCCGCGAGGAAAACAAAACCTCGATGGTGAAGTCGCGCGAAGGCGTGCCGACGCCGCAGGAAATCCTGAAGGTTCTGGACGACTACGTCATCGGGCAGCCCTACGCCAAGCGCGTGCTGTCGGTGGCCGTCCACAATCACTACAAGCGGCTCGCCCACGCATCGAAGAACAACGATGTCGAACTGGCGAAGTCGAACATCCTTCTAATCGGCCCGACCGGGTGCGGCAAGACGCTGCTCGCGCAGACGCTTGCCCGCATCATCGACGTGCCCTTCACCATGGCTGATGCGACGACGCTGACCGAGGCAGGCTATGTCGGTGAGGACGTCGAGAACATCATCCTGAAGCTGCTCCAGTCGGCCGACTACAATGTCGAGCGGGCCCAGCGCGGCATCGTCTATATCGACGAGATCGACAAGATTTCGCGCAAGTCGGACAATCCGTCGATCACCCGTGACGTTTCGGGCGAGGGTGTGCAGCAGGCGCTTCTGAAGATCATGGAAGGCACCGTTGCCTCCGTGCCGCCGCAGGGCGGCAGGAAGCACCCGCAGCAGGAGTTCCTGCAGGTTGATACCGCAAACATCCTGTTCATCTGCGGCGGCGCCTTTGCCGGCCTCGACAAGATCATCTCGGATCGTGGCAGAAAGACCTCGATCGGCTTCGGCGCGATCGTGGCTTCGCCGGAGGATCGCCGCAGCGGCGAAGTGTTCCGCCTCGTCGAGCCGGAAGACCTCCTGAAATTCGGCCTGATCCCGGAATTCGTCGGTCGTCTGCCGGTTCTGGCGACCCTTGAAGACCTCGACGAGCCTGCGCTGATCCAGATCCTGACCGAGCCGAAGAACGCGCTGGTCAAGCAGTATCAGCGCCTGTTCGAGATGGAGAATGTCGAGTTGACGTTCCACGAGAACGCGCTTTCTGCGATCGCCAAGCGTGCCATCGAGCGCAAGACCGGCGCACGCGGCCTGCGTTCGATCATGGAAGCGATCTTGCTCGATACGATGTTCGAGCTTCCGGCGCTGGAAGGCGTTCAGGAAGTTGTGATCTCCGAGGAAGTGGTGACCGGCAGCGCCCGGCCGCTCTACATCTATTCGGAGCAGAAGGAAAAGAAGGGCAACGTCAGCGCCTAAGCGCGCTTTCGCTGCAAAATATCCAGCAAACGGCGCCGCGAGGCGCCGTTTCGCGTTTGGGGGATAGGGCAAACGTTGGATAGTGCGTCGTGAAGGTACACAGTCTCATTCTTTACCCTTGATCTTTGTTAGCCGCGCATCCAACTAACGGTGAGAGGTTGTGGGCTGTATTCCGTGCTAAAATCCCTGTACCAAACGGTGGATAGGCGGAACGGTCTGTGGCCGTTAATATGAGATTCGCGATTGGCCAATGGCGATCGCGAAATGAAAGGTTGGACAATGGCCAAGATATCCCGGTCTTCCGGCAACGCTGTTTACGCAGTCCTCCCGCTGCGCGACATCGTGGTGTTTCCGCACATGATCGTTCCGCTCTTCGTCGGGCGTGAAAAATCGATCAAGGCGCTGGAAGAGGTGATGGGCGCGGAGAAGCAGATTCTGCTTGCGACCCAGATGAATGCAGCCGACGACGATCCCGAAGCCGATGCGATCTATGAGGTCGGCACGCTCGCCAACGTTCTTCAGCTTCTGAAGCTGCCGGACGGCACGGTGAAAGTGCTGGTCGAAGGTACATCGCGCGCTCAGATCACCGCCTTTACCGATCGTGCCGACTTCCATGAGGCGAAGGCGGTAGCACTCGTTGAGCCCGAAGAGGAAGAGATCGAGGTCGAGGCGCTCGCCCGCTCGGTGGTTTCCGACTTCGAGAACTACGTCAAGCTCAACAAGAAGATTTCGCCTGAGGTGGTCGGTGCGGCCAGCCAGATCGACGACTATTCCAAGCTCGCCGATACGGTGGCTTCGCATCTCGCGATCAAGATCCCCGAGAAGCAGGAAATGCTCGGCACGCTCTCCGTGCGCGAGCGGCTTGAAAAGGCCATGGGCTTCATGGAAGCCGAAATTTCCGTGCTTCAGGTGGAAAAGCGCATCCGCTCGCGCGTCAAGCGCCAGATGGAGAAGACGCAGCGCGAGTACTACCTCAATGAGCAGATGAAGGCGATCCAGAAGGAACTCGGCGAAGGCGAAGACGGTCGCGACGAGGTTGCCGAACTCGAAGCGCGCATCAAGAAGACCAAGCTCTCCAAGGAGGCCCGCGAAAAGGCGGATGCCGAGTTGAAGAAGCTCAAGTCGATGTCGCCGATGTCGGCCGAATCCACGGTCGTGCGGAACTATCTCGACTGGATCCTGTCGATTCCGTGGGGCAAGAACTCCAAGGTCAAGCAGGATCTGGGCTTCGCGCAGGACGTGCTCGATACGGATCACTTCGGTCTCGACAAGGTCAAGGACCGCATCGTCGAGTATCTTGCTGTCCAGAGCCGCCAGAAGAAGCTGAAGGGGCCGATCCTGTGCCTCGTTGGCCCTCCCGGCGTCGGCAAGACCTCTCTGGGCAAGTCGATCGCCAAGGCGACTGGACGCGAATTCGTGCGCATGGCGCTTGGTGGCGTTCGTGACGAGGCTGAAATCCGCGGTCACCGCCGCACCTATATCGGCTCGATGCCCGGCAAGGTCATCCAGTCGATGAAGAAGGCGAAGAAGTCCAATCCGCTCTTCCTGCTCGATGAAATCGACAAGATGGGCCAGGATTTCCGCGGCGATCCGTCGTCAGCCTTGCTGGAGGTGCTCGATCCGGAGCAGAACTCGTCCTTCATGGACCACTATCTGGAGGTCGAATACGATCTCTCGAGTGTGATGTTCGTGACGACGGCGAATACGCTGAACATTCCTGCGCCCTTGATGGACCGCATGGAGATCATCCGTATCGCCGGCTACACCGAGGACGAGAAGGTCGAAATCGCCAAGCGGCACCTGATGCCGAAGGTGGTTCGCGACCATGCGCTTCAGCCTAAGGAGTTCTCGGTCACGGAAGACGCGATCCGGGCGATCATCCAGACCTACAGCCGTGAGGCCGGTGTGCGCAGTCTCGAGCGCGAGCTGATGAAGCTCGGGCGCAAGGCGGTCACCGAGATCATCAAGACCAAGAAGAAGTCGGTGAAGGTCACTGCCGAGAACCTGTCTGATTACCTCGGCGTGCCGCGCTTCCGGTTCGGTCAGGTCGAGGCGGACGATCAGGTCGGCGTGGTTACGGGTCTTGCCTGGACTGAGGTCGGCGGCGAATTGCTGACGATCGAAGGCGTCATGATGCCCGGCAAGGGCAAGATGACGGTCACGGGCAATCTGCGCGACGTGATGAAGGAATCGATCTCGGCGGCGGCATCCTATGTCCGCTCGCGAGCCATCGATTTCGGCATCGAGCCGCCGCTGTTCGACAAGCGTGACATCCACGTCCACGTTCCGGAAGGCGCGACCCCCAAGGACGGCCCGTCGGCCGGTGTGGGCATGGCGACCGCCATCGTCTCGGTCCTGACCGGTATTCCGGTGAAGGCCGATGTGGCGATGACCGGCGAGATCACGCTCAGGGGCAGGGTGCTGCCCATCGGCGGCCTGAAGGAAAAGCTGCTCGCGGCTCTTCGCGGCGGCATCAAGAAGGTGCTGATTCCGGAAGAAAACGCCAAGGATCTGGCGGAGATTCCGGACAATGTGAAGAGCGGAATGGAGATCATCCCGGTCAGCCGCGTCGGCGAAGTTCTGCGCCATGCGTTGGTGCGGATGCCCGAGCCGATCGAGTGGACGGAGCCGGTTGACGCTCCGGCAGCCAAGGCCGACGCAACCGACGATGCGGGCAAGACTCTCGCTCATTGAGCGCTGATGGCACGCATTTAGCCAGATGAAGTGAAAGCCGGGCCTCGCGCCCGGCTTTTTTCGTTGAAAAACCCCGGAAAACCAAGGATTCTTGGACTTTCTGGCTTGGTTGAGGGAACGGTTCTTTCTAAAGTCCGTTTCCTGCCGGTTGAGTCGTTAGTCCCGGTTTTCTCATGGAAGGAAATTTTAATGAACAAGAACGAATTGGTGTCTGCTGTCGCTGAGGCCGCTAACATTGCCAAGGGCGATGCGCAGTCCGCTGTTGAAGCGGTCTTCTCCGTGATCACCGGCGAGCTGAAGAAGGGTGGCGACGTTCGTCTGGTCGGCTTCGGAAATTTCACCGTGTCAAAACGCGCGGCATCCACCGGCCGCAATCCGCAGACCGGCGCCGAGGTCAAGATTCCTGCGCGCACCGTGCCGAAGTTCTCGGCCGGCAAGGGTCTCAAGGACGCTGTAAACTAAGCTTTCAACCAAGTGTCGAATATGGAAAAGCCGGGCCCCACGCCCGGCTTTTTCTTTTGCAAAGTAAACCTTCCGCTTTTGGCTGAGTTCTACATTTTATAGGTTTTACTACTTGCGCGGGTTTGTTGGAAAATAATACAATCGTGCCGGGGTTAGAGGACGCGTAGAAGTCGATCGGCGGGAGGTCGGCAGTTCCACGTGTCGATGATGGGCGATATCTAGGGGACTTAGAATCTAAATGAACAACGCCAGGAAACTGGCCGTAGCCTATGCGGCTACGGTGGCTGAAGACGTGCACGTGCCGACGCTTGCCAAAATCATTGTGCGCGAGAATTTGAATTCTCTGGAAGCGGTCCGGAACTTCCTGGCGCTGGGAGTCCAGCCAGCGCCGGAGAAACGCGCTGGCTAGTTGAAGGTCAGCAGCTGGCATATATCGAGCTTGTCTTCAGCGGTCTCGGTTTCCGTCATTGCCCTTAAAATGATCGATGCTCGGTATTCCGAGTGGACCAAAATCAAAGGGCTATGCGCTTCACGATGACCCGCCGTCTTGTATAAGCAAGACTTTGCGCTGCGCGCGAAGAGGACTGGCCGCTTGTCGATGACTTCGCCGAGGTGAGGATTTCGGTCGGCGTTTTCTTTGGCTGGAGATTTGGCGTCAGCAGAGTTCGCTTGCGAGCAGCGCACGACAGCCGCGACGATGGCGGCCTGCGCTATGCTGCTTCGCTTGGCCGGTATGCAATGATCGGAGGAATGGTGGGCGATGACAGGCTCGAACTGCCGACATCTTCGGTGTAAACGAAGCGCTCTACCAACTGAGCTAATCGCCCGACGCGAGCGGACGTTTAAGCGGTTCGTCTCTGAACCGCAAGGAGAATTCGCGGGTTTTTTGGTATTATCGTCCGGTTTCTTGGTTGTTGCGCTGCTTGTGAAAAAACCTTTAGCCGAGTGGCGAAATGCTGCACTGGAGCGCTTGACACTCACCACCGAACCCCTTAATTCCACGCCCAACGACGCGGCACGAACAAGTGTCTGCGTCTTGCGCGGGTGTAGCTCAGTTGGTTAGAGTGCCGGCCTGTCACGCCGGAGGTCGCGGGTTCGAGCCCCGTCACTCGCGCCATTTCTCGAACGACTTCTAGTCGTTCAGAAATGTTTCCTTCCACAAATTCGGATACTTGTATTTGTGCCTGCGGCAATAGCCGGGCACGGAATTGGTATGTGGATTATTGTGTTGAACCGACGGAACCAATTTCCTCGTGGTGCCCATTGTTCTAGCTTCCGGCCAGGTGTGTTGAGATTCAGGTGATGGCTGGCTGCAAATGGCGATTTTCTGCGCTTCCGGTGTTCACGTACCCAAACGTACGCTGCGCTCCGGTTCTCGAAATCACCATTTTCGATGCGCCCTGACCTGAATCTCAGCACACCTTAGTTCGAAACAGGAATGGACCGTCGAATGGAACGGATAGTCTACGTAAACGGCGAATACGTCGGGGAAAGCGACGCCAAGATCTCGGTGTTCGACCGAGGCTTTCTGTTTGCCGATGGCGTCTACGAGGTCACCTCCGTGCTGGAGGGCAAGCTAATTGATTTCGACGGGCACTTGCGCCGCCTCCGCCGATCGCTGGCTGAACTGGGAATGGCGATGCCTTGCCCGGATGAGGAACTCCTCAACATTCATCGCGAGCTCGTGGCGAAGAATGCGGTCGTTGAAGGGCTTGTCTATCTTCAGGTCACGCGCGGCGCTGCCGATCGCGATTTTGTCTTCCCGAAGGATGTTCCCCAGACATTGGTCCTGTTCACGCAGGCCAAATCCATCGTGGATAGCCCCATGGCGAAGCGCGGCGCCCGCGTGGTTTCCGTCGAGGACCTCAGATGGGGCCGGCGCGATATCAAGACAGTGCAGCTTCTCTACCCGTCAATGGCGAAGATGATCGCGCAGGAGAAGGGTGCAGACGATGCCTGGCTCGTCCAGGATGGGCTTGTGACCGAAGGCACCTCGAACAACGCCTATATCGTCACGCAGGACGGCACGATCGTGACGCGGGACCTGTCCAGCGACATTCTTGCCGGCATCACGCGCGCGGCTGTCCTGAAATGCGCGCGCGAACTGCAGATGAAAGTGGAAGAGCGGCCATTCTCGATCGCGGAAGCACTGGCAGCGCGCGAAGCCTTCACGACTTCGGCGACGGGCTTTGTCTGCCCGGTGGTGGAGATCGACGGAACCGCATTGAGCGACGGCAATCCCGGCGCTGTAGCGGTCAGGCTTCGCCAGGCCTACATCGAGGAAAGCCTCAAGGCAGCCGTTTGAGCCGTGCGTTGGCTAGCGCGTAGCGCCATTGAGCTTTGATTCGTCCGCGATGTCATGGTTGACCATGGTTTTCGCGCGACATTGAATGTAGGGGCAGAGGGGGCGGGCAGGGATTCGTGTCCACGGCATGGTGCCGCGGCACTTTTGCCGAGCCCTGATTCTCAAGGGGAGAGTTTCGGGTATGGGTGGACGTTTGAAAATCATCGCAGCATCGATCTTCGCGGCAAGTGCGGCCGCCATGGCGGCTCAGGCAGCCACAGGCGGGACCATATCGCCCGGCCAGCCAGCGCAGGTTGCTGAGGGCATCCCTGCCGGCCAGGGTGAGGTTCTGCTGGCGCAGAACGCGACCGCTCCAGCGGTCCCCTCAAACCTCCCTGGCGGTGCCTCCTCGTTGCAGGAAACCTATGAGGACTGGCAGGTAGCCTGCATGCAGCGGGGCGAAGGGAAATTCTGCTCGATGTCGCAGCAGCAGGCTCAGCAGAACGGGCAACGCATACTGGCAATCGAGATTAACAAGATTGATACCGGCAAGTCAGAAGGCATCCTGGCGCTTCCGTTTGGCCTCGCGCTGGATTCGGGCGTTACGGTTCAGGTAGATGAGAAGCCCGCCGGAAAGCCTCTGCGTTTTCGCACATGCATCCCGGCCGGGTGCCTTGTGCCGGTCAGCTTTGATGCTGCGATGGTCACCGCGCTACGGGGCGGAACGGCACTCAAACTCGCAGCGGTGGCAAGCGAGAACGGCCAGCCGGTGAATTTCTCGATTTCGCTGAAAGGCTTTGGCGCTGCCCTGGATCGGACAGCGGCGCTGGTAAAGTAGCTAGCGCCGTTTTCTCGCCTAGAGATACTGGCCGACCTTCTTGCCTAGCTTCAGAAAGCGCAGCGGATCGACGGCTTCGCCGTTGCGACGGACCTCGTAATGCAGGTGGGGGCCGGTGGAGCGGCCGCTCGTGCCGACTTCGCCGATCGTGTCGCCCGTGGCGATCTTCTGGCCTTCCTTGACGTCGATCCTGCTCAGATGAGCGTAGCGGGTCGAGAAGCCGCTGCCGTGATCAACCTCGACCATGCGGCCGTAACCGCCGTTCCAGCCGGCCTTAACGACGGTTCCTGCGGCGGTCGCGCGCGCATCTGATCCCATGGGTGCGCGAAAATCCATGCCGGAATGAAGGGCAGGGGTGCCAAGCAACGGGTCCCTGCGCACGCCGAAAGTGCTGGAAATCGACCGGCCAGGCGCGGGATTGGCCAAAGGCAGCCGCTGCGCTTCCTTCTTCACCTTGTCGAGCTTGTCCAGCGCCTCGTCCAGTTCCTTCACCTTGGTGTCGAACATACTGGGGTTGTCGACGGCAATCAGCGGACCGCCGACGTCGGTCTTGCCAAAATCTGCGTCAACGGGAAGACCGGCTGACTCGAGCGCGTCGGAGATAACGTCGGCGGTCTGGTAGGCATTTTCGGCCAGGGAATCTATGCGGGCGAGCTGCTCGCTTTCTATCGTGCGCAGCGACTGGTTGAGCGTGACGAACACCTTGTCGGCATGATCGGCAGACGAGTCTGCCTGGGCAGCCGAGTTGCGGGTCGACCATAATGCGAACGGGTTCTTTGTGCTGCCGACTGCGGCGTAGGCCAGTTGCGTATCGGCAGCCGGAGCGGCCAGTTCGGCGCGCGTTTCGGGTTTTACCGGTGCGGAGCCGTCTGCAGGCGTTGCGCCTTTCACCACCGCTTCCGCACGATCCAGCAACGGGCCAAGCCTGCCGTGACGTTTGGTCAACTGGCTTTGACGCTCGATCAGCTCGGAAACCTTCGTTTCCATAAGCTGCTGGTCGAGCAATTGCCGGCTGGTTATGCGGTCCACTTGGGAGCGCAGGGCAGAGATTCGATCCTCATAGGCCTGCTGCATACGCGCCTGCCGTGCGGTGGCGGCGCCAATAAGATCGTCGCGCAACACCAGATAGGAAGTCGCGAGAAGATAGCCGACCGCCAGTGCCGCGAATGCCGAACCGACAAAGGCCGCCATCCAGGGGCGCACCGTGAAATGCCTGATTTCGCTGCCGCGCGCGATGATGATCGTGTGCGGTTCCTTGCGCTTGCCGAATACCACTGCCTGATCGGATTGTTTCACGGAACCAACTTCCACGCCGGAGACCAACGACAGGTTGATTACACATTGTTAGGGTTAACAAAGCTTTTCGCGCGCTGATTTAACTGCGCAATCAGAAAGGAATTCGCTGTTCGGGAGGAATGCGCAAACAAAAAAACCCGCCATGTGGCGGGTTTCAATTTCGCTTTTCCATCCGCTTCTGGGGCTATCGCAGGAACAGCCAGAGCAGGATGATGATCGGAATTGGGATGCCAAGCATCCACAGCAATACGCCGCGTAACATGTCTTCCTCCGCGTGGTTGATCGTTCGAAAATCAAACGTCGGAAGGTTGAAATTGTTCCACTCTACAGTGCGCGTGCAGCTTCCAGAACCTCGGCGGCATGGCCGGGTACTTTCACCTTGCGCCAAATCCTGGCGATCCGCCCATCGGCGCCGATCAGGAATGTGGAGCGCTCCACGCCCATATATTTGCGCCCATACATGCTTTTCTCGGTCCATACGCCGTATGCTTCGAGGGCTTTGCGTTCTTCGTCTGCGACGAGTTCGACGGCAAGTTTATGCTTGGTCTTGAACTTGTCGTGGCTCTTGACGCTGTCGGGCGACATGCCGAGCACGATTGCACCTGCCTTCTCGAAATCGGGCTTCAGCCCTGAAAAGTCGATCGACTCTGCCGTACAACCGGACGTGTCGTCCTTGGGGTAGAAGTAGAGCACCACTTTCTGACCACGAAGGCTTGTAAGGCTGAGTTTCCCGCCGCCATCTCGTGGCAGTTCGAAGTCCGGTGCATTGTCTCCTGGCGAGAGTTCAGTCATATCGGTGCCCTTGTTTGAGGTTACGCGCGAACCCACAGAGATATATTGTCGTTCTGGGATTCGTCCACGACTGAAACGCTGTCACGGGATACCGTGTGGATCACAAGGTACCAAAACACGAGAAGATACGGTTTCGGCGCCACGAAATCACGGACCTTAGCGCCTTTCCATCGGCGGAGGGCCAGGACTTCGGAAAGCCGCGCCAGGACATTGCCAGGCGTTGCGGAAGGTTCGCCCTAGCGGCCGGAGCTGTGCTGGCAACCGTGTTCGGGGTGCTTGCAGCGATCATTTTCGTAATCGGCTATTCCGGAATGGGCAGCGAGAGGTTGCGTGCCGAAGCGGAGAAGGCGATCGAGACCTTTGCCGGCGTGGACGTCACTGCTTCGATGGGTCCCGCCGGCGTGTCCGTGGACGGCTCCCGTCTTGTCGCGCTGGAAGTTCGGGATGTCAGCGTAAAGGCGGCAGACGGAGCGCCGATCATCGATGCCGGTCTGGTGCGATTCGGGGTGCGTTTCCTGCCGCTGCTTTCGGGCAATATCCGGCTTGGGAGCGCCAGGATTTCCGACGCGCGGATTACAACGGCAGCAATGCCGATGGCCGACAGGGGTGACTGGACCAAAATCCTCAAGAACGATGACGGCCTGATTAATCCCGACAAGGTCGCCGAGGTGATATTCGGTCAGGTCAGTCGGGCGCTTGATGCATTGGAGGTCGGCTCGACGCGTCAGATACAGCTGGAAAATGTGGAATTCGTCCTTCCGGAAGACGGCCGCGTGCGTATCGTGCGCGTAGCTGAAGCCTCATTGAGCGAAGGCGGGCCAGGCGAACTCACCTTCACGGCTGATGTCGAGATCGACGGTCGCGCGTTGGCGCTGACCGGAACGGCGACACGCGATACGGTTTCGCACCGTATCACCGACCTCAACGCTCAGGTGAAGACGGCAGCCTTGGCGCAAGAGAACGGTAGTGATGTCGGTGACTTCAGCCTGACGATCGCCGGACAGCAGGGAATTGCAACCAATCCCAGCCAGTTGACGGCATCGCTCTCGCTCGATCGCGCGGTGCTTGACCTGGGCAAGGACGGAGCTTTCAACGGCGCGGTCGATGTTCAAGCCACGTTGTTGACGGGGTCGAACAAGATTGAAATCGATCGGCTTCGCGTCGCAACCGGACGAACCAATCTCGAATTCAACGGCGCCATAGGGCCGCGGCCGGCGACCGGCCTTGCCAGCGACAAGCCGGCCTACCGGTATGAACTTGTCAGCAGCTCGGCAACGCTTGCGCCCGGGGATTCGCCCGAGCCCGCGCTTGATGTGATCGCGAGCATCAACGGCACCTTTGACGCCGAGAAAAACCTGATAACCGCCGATCAGATCGCGGTCAAAAGCGGGTCTGGAGAGGTTCTCGGAACGGCCTCGCTGGAAATCCCCAGCGGCGGCAAGGCACCGGGGATTTCGCTGGCGTTGAACGTCCACGACATGCAGGTATCCCACGTCAAGCAGATATGGCCATGGTTTGCCGCGAAGGGCGCGAGAAGCTGGGTTCTGGATCATGTCTTCGGCGGGCGCGTCCTTGATGGCAGGCTTCAGTTCAAGGTTGTGCCGGATCGCCTCGGAAACGGTATTCCGCTTACAGCCGACGAGGTCTCGGGCAGGTTTGAGATCGAGGACACACGATTTGACACCACGGGCCTGATACCGCCCGTTCGCGATGCCATGGGCGTGGTGGATTTCCAGGGCAATGATGTCGATATCTCGCTGTCGTCGGGAACGGTTTTTCTCCCTAGCGGTCGGAGCGTCAGCGCCAGCGACGGCAAACTCAGGATCGAGAAAGCCAATCGACCGCCGCTTATCGGGGCGCTCGACATCAATGTCGCTGGCGAAGCCGCCGCAATCACCGAGCTCGCTTCCTACGACCCGATCAACGCCATGCGCTTCGTGGGCATGAAGCCGGACGAGTTCAGCGGCAAGGTGAGTGGCAACGTGAAGGCGGACATTCCGCTTTCCAAGGGCATCGATGCGAGCAAGCTCTTCTGGCATGTCGCGCTCGACTATGAGGATCTGTCGCTCGCCAGGCCGCTGGATGGCCAGCGCATCAGCGATGCGGACGGGACGATTGTTGTCGAGCCCGACAATGCCGTGATAACCGCCAAGGCAAAGCTGAACGGGATTCCCGCCGATATTTCCCTTATCGAACCGCTGCGGGCGGGAGGGCCGGAGCGTCAGCGCAAGGTTCAGTTGGTGCTTGACGATGCGACCCGCGAAAGCGTCATGCCGGAGCTTTCGACCCTGGTGTCGGGTACGATCAAGGTCAATCTCGATGCAACGACGGCGGGCAAGCAGAGTGTCACAGCGGATCTGACAAACACAAAACTCGACATTCCCTGGGTGGGGTGGTCGAAAGGTCCGGGGATCGCCGCCGACCTCAGTTTCACGCTGCAGAAATCCGACGGCAATTCGACGCTCTCCGACTTCAGGCTCGAGGGAAAATCGTTCGCGATCGGCGGTTCGATCGCGCTTGCCGGCGGCAGTTTCTCCTCTGCTCGCCTTACGACGGTGAAACTCAATCGCGACGACAATGTCGCGGTTTCGATCAAGCGTTCGGGCAAAAGCTATTCGGTCGACGTCAGCGGCAGCCAGATGGATGCCCGGTCATTGATCAAGCAATTCACCTCGGACGTCGGCTCGAGTCCGACAGGGAAAGCGGGCGGAGCAGGGGTTTCGGTAAATCTCGACGTCAAGGCGATTACCGGGTTTGGCGGCGAGCAACTCTCCAACGTCGCGGTCAACTATAGCGGCGCCGGGTCGAAGGTGAACGGCCTGACCGTGTCGGCGGTGACTGGCTCAGGAAGCGCGGTTTCGGTGCGCAATTCGTCGGATAGCGGCCAACGCAGCCTGCAGATGCAATCGGCGGACGCCGGGGCGATCCTGCGTTTCATGAACATCTACGACAATATGCAAGGTGGGGCCATCAAGCTGGCGCTGTCGGCTGCCGGCGACGGCCCCATGCGTGGGCAGGTCGACACCAGTAACTTCTGGATCGTCAACGAGCCGAGGCTGGCATCGATCGTCTCGACCACGCCGCCCGGCGACGAGCGCAGCCTGAACCAGGCGGTGAAAAGCAATATCGACACGTCACGGGTGCAGTTCGAGCGCGGCTTTGCCCAGATCGAGAAAGGCCAGGGATATCTGAAGATCGGCAACGGCGTGCTTCGCGGGCCGCTGATCGGCACGACGTTCCAGGGCACGCTCTATGACGAGCGCGGCAACATGGCGATGACCGGGACGTTCATGCCCGCTTACGGCTTGAACCGGATATTCGGCGAGATTCCGCTGTTTGGCGCGATCCTGGGCAATGGGCGCGACCGCGGCCTGATCGGTGTGACCTACCGGCTTTCCGGGAAAGCTAAATCGCCCAACATGCAGATCAATCCGCTCTCGGTCATCGCGCCGGGAATCTTCCGGTCGATCTTCGAGTTTCAGTGAAGTCGGTGCGGCCGGGTCAGACCGGCCGCACCAGGATGTGCTTCTTCTTGCCGAGCGAAAGCTTCACGACGCCCTCGGAGGTGAGATCAGCGCCAGAGATGATGCGCCGCTCATCGGAAACAGCAGCATCATTCACGCGCACCGCACCGCCCTGAACGTGACGGCGGGCTTCGCCGTTGGAGCCGGCAAGGCCGGCTGTCACGAACAATGCAAGAATGCCGATACCCGCCTCAAGATCAGCCTTGCCGATCTCGACAGTCGGAAGCGCGTCGGCGAAGGCGCCTTCCTCGAAGGTCTTGCGTGCGGTTTCTTCCGCTTGCTGGGCGGCGTCGCGGCCATGCAGCATGGAGGTCACCTCGGTGGCCAGCACCTTCTTGGCGTCGTTGATCTCGGCGCCGCCAAGCTTTTCGAGACGCGCGATCTCATCCAATGGCAGCGTCGTGTAGAGCTTCAGGAAACGGCCGACATCGGCGTCCTCGGTGTTGCGCCAGTACTGCCAGAACTCGTAGGGGCTCAGCATGTCGGCATTCAGCCAGACCGCGCCATTCATCGACTTGCCCATCTTGGCGCCCGATGACGTCGTCAGCAGCGGCGAGGTGAGCGCGTAGAGTTGGGGCGTGCGCAGCCGGTGGCCGAGATCGATACCGTTGACGATGTTGCCCCACTGGTCCGAGCCGCCCATCTGCAGCTTGACGCCGTAGCGCTTGCTGAGCTCGACGAAATCGTAGGCCTGCAGGATCATGTAGTTGAATTCGAGGAACGACAGTGATTGCTCGCGGTCTAGCCGTTGCTTTACCGAGTCGAACGACAGCATGCGATTGACCGAGAAATGCTGGCCGACATCGCGCAGAAATTCGAGATAGTTCAACGGGAGGAGCCACTCGGCATTGTTGACCATCAGTGCGTCGCGCGGGCCGTCGCCAAAGATCAGGTAGCTCGAAAAGACCTTCTTGATGCCGTCGATATTGGACTGGATGGTTTCAGGCGTCATCAGCTTGCGCGCCTCGTCCTTGAAGGACGGGTCGCCGACCATGCCCGTGCCGCCGCCCATAAGTGCTACCGGCCGATGCCCGGTCTGCTGCATCCAGTACAGCATCATGATCTGGATCAGGCCGCCGGCATGAAGGCTCGATGCCGTGGGATCGAAGCCGATATAGGCCGAAACCGTTTCCGTGGCGAAAAGCTTGTCGAGGCCGGCATCATCTGATGTCTGGTGGATGAAGCCGCGCTCGGAAAGGATGCGCAGGAAATCGGATTTGAAGGCGGACATTTTTCTTTTCCCGAGAATTCCACGGCGCATACGAGGCTGCCGTGGCAAGTGTGGTCGGGCGCGTTTAGCATCTGGCGGCAGGGAATCACAAGAACGGCGACCAAAATGACGACAACATGCGTGATCGGCCTGATGAGCGGTACGTCGATGGATGGCATCGACATCGCCATGCTACGGACCGACGGCGTCGACAAAATCGAGACAGGGCCGTCGCTTTTCGTTCCTTATGAAGCTGCGTTCCGGCGGCGCATCGAAACTTCGCTGGAAACGGCGAAGGCAATCGTGAAGCGCGACGACCGGCCCGGCGATCTGGCGGAGTTGGAGCGTGAAATCACGCTGCGGCACGCGCGCGCCGTCGAGACTTTTCTGGCGTCGCAGGCTGGCGCGTGGGGCAGGCCGGACGTGATCGGCTTTCATGGCCAGACGGTGCTGCACAGGCCGCAAGTCGGCGTCACCGTGCAACTGGGTGACGGTGCGCTTCTGGCGCGTGAGCTTGGCATGCCCGTCGTCTACGACATGCGCGCCAACGACATGGCGCATGGCGGGCAGGGCGCGCCGCTGGTGCCCGCCTATCATGCCGCCCTGGCGCGGACGCTGCCGGAACCTTTTTCCGGGCGATATCCGGTCGTCTTCGTCAATGTCGGCGGCATTTCCAATATCACCTATGTGCCTGAGAAGGGTGATCCAGTCGCTTTCGATACCGGGCCCGGCAATACGCTGATCGACCAATGGGTTTCCCGCGAGGGCGGCGTGCCGTTCGATTCCGGCGGCGCGATTGCCAGCGAGGGCGGTGTCGTTGTTTCGGTGGTCGAGCGTTATCTGGAGGTGCCGTTCTTTGAGAAGGCGGGGCCAAAATCGCTCGACCGCAACGATTTCACGCTGGAATTCGCGAACGATCTGGAGTTGTCCGACGGCGCGCGCACGCTTGCAGCCGTGTCAGCCGAAGCCATTTTGAAATCAGCCGAGCATATGCCTGAAAAGCCGAAACTCTGGATCGTCTGCGGCGGTGGTCGCAAGAACCCGCATATCGTTGGCGACCTGCGCGCTGGGGCTGAACAGGCAGGTGCCGAGGTGATCGTTGCGGAAGACGCCGGGCTGGATGGTGATGCGACCGAGGCAGAAGCCTGGGCTTTCCTGGCGGTGCGTTCTCTGAATGGGCTGCCACTGACCTTCCCGACGACTACAGGCTGCCGGGAGGCGGTGAGCGGCGGCGTGCTGGCTCAGCCTTCCACGGTGCAAGCCTGATCTATTCGCCGTTCAGGCCGCCATATTGGCGCACCAGATGCGCCATCTCGGCGGTGCCGGGCGATCCTGCATCCGTTTCCAGCCCTTCTGCCACGCCGGCGCGATCTGCGACCGGGCGGTTCTGGCTGACCTTCCATTTGCCTTCGATGCTGGTGATCTCGATCTCGAGGCCGACAATGCCTTTGATCTGCGACTGGATGAAGGCTTCGGGCGCGTCGGTCACCTTCCACGGCTGCGAGCGGGCGGCTTCGTGGCTGGCGGTCAACTCCGCGATCTGCCCGGCGAGCCAGTCCTTGTCGTCCATCACGCGCACGCGGCCACGAACCTGAACGATGGCATAGTTCCAGGTCGGTACGACCTTTCCCGTCTCGCGCTTCGTTTCGTACCAGGACGGCGTGACATAGGTGTCCGCCCCCTGGAACACGACAAGCACCGGCGTGTCGGGATTATCGGCCAGCATGCGCCATTGCGGGTTTGCCTTGGCAAGGTGCGCCCGCAATCTGCCATGCGGCGCCACATCACCATCGAGCAGGAACGGCAACGGGTTGGCGATTGGCCCTTCCTGCCCGTTCGAAACGAGCAGGCCGAGCGGATGCGCGCGAATCAATGAGTGCAGGACGTCCAGCCGCGTTTCGATGAAATGAGGAGGCTGGTACATCGGCGTTCGTCCTGTGTTTTATCTCAGCCGCTTGGGCCGTGGATCGGAAAGTTCGCCGGCGAGGCGCCGGTCGAGATAGTCCGAGCATTCCTCGAGCAGCAGTTCGGCATCGTTGGCGAAGAAATGGTTCGCGCCCGGCAGCGTCTTCTGCGTGATCGTGATGCCCTTCTGCGTATGCAATTTGTCGACCAGGCCCTGAACGTCCTTCGGCGGGGCGACCTTGTCGGCATCACCATGAATGATAAGGCCGGATGACGGGCAAGGGGCCAGGAAGGAGAAATCATAGGTGTTGGGCTGCGGCGCGATCGAGATGAAGCCTTCGATCTCAGGACGGCGCATCAGAAGCTGCATGCCGATCCAAGCGCCGAAGGAGTAGCCGGCAACCCAGCAGGTCTTCGAATCCGGGTGCAGGGCCTGGATCCAGTCGAGCGCTGCTGCGGCGTCCGACAACTCGCCGGTGCCGTGGTCGAACTCGCCCTGGCTGCGGCCGATGCCGCGGAAATTGAACCGAAGCGTGGTGAAATTCCGCTTCTGGAACATGTAGAAGAGGTCGTAGACGATCTTGTTGTTCATCGTGCCGCCGAACTGTGGGTGCGGATGCAGGATGATGGCGATCGGCGCGTTCTTTTCCTTCGACGGCTGGTAGCGTCCTTCCAGACGACCGGCCGGACCGGCGAAAATGACCTCAGGCATGAATGACTCCACTTAACTCGTGCAAAAACTTGACCGCCGCTTGGAACAATTCTGCCGCTGGCCTTGACGCAGGGCGGGCGTCTTCTTAGAAGCTAGTTTAGAACTGTTCAAAACTGGGTGGACTAGCCACCTATTTGACAATGCGGGTAAATAGGACGTCTGGCCTTGGAATTTCAAGGAAATAACGTTCAACCCGGCGGAATGGCTATTTAGAGGACCGATCGAGCGCAAATGGCTGCGTCACGCGCCTATCTCGACCACAATGCGAGCGCCCCGCTGTTGCCGGGCGCGCGCGAAGCCATGGTCGCGGCTCTGGGCATCACCGCCAATCCCTCCTCAGTCCATAGCGAGGGACGCGCGGCGCGGCGCATCGTCGAGGATGCGAGACGCGACGTTGCAGCGTTGGTCAACACCAAGCCCGAGCATGTCGTCTTCACCTCGGGCGCGACTGAAGCGGCGACGACGCTTCTGACGCCGGACTGGCAGATGGGACGCGGTGCGGTTCGTATGTCGAAGGCCTACGTCTCGGCTGCCGACCATCCTTGCTTGCTCAATGGCGGACGTTTTGGCGCCGAGCGCACGATCCACATCGGCGTCGATGGTGACGGAATTACGGATCTGGACGCTTTGAGGCAGGCGCTCGCAGATCACGACAAGGCCGAAGGTCTGCCGCTGGTCGCGATTCACGCGGCCAACAACGAAACCGGCGTGATCCAGCCGCTGGCGAGGATTGCCGAGGTTGTCAAGGCCGCAGGTGGTGTGTTCGTAGTCGATGCGGTGCAGGCCGCGGGCCGCAGTCCGCTCGATCTGGCAACGGGTTACGCCGACTATGTGATATTGTCGTCGCACAAGATCGGCGGGCCGAAGGGCGTTGGCGCATTCGTTGCTGCCTCGGACCTGATGATGCCGAAGCCGCTCGTTACCGGTGGCGGGCAGGAGCGAGGATTTCGGGCGGGCACGGAAAACCTTGCCGCGATTGCCGGTTTTGGTGCTGCAGCGCGCGAAGCGAAGGTTGCGCTCGCGGGGATCGATCATGTTCGGGCACTGCGCGACGGCCTCGAAGCGTCGATCTTGTCGCTTGCGCCCGATGCAGAAATATTCGGACGCCGGAGCGAACGGCTTGCCAATACGATTTTCTTCGCTATTCCAGGCGTCAAATCGGAGACGGCACAAATCGCCTTCGATCTCGCGGGCGTGGCGCTGTCGGCAGGTTCAGCCTGTTCGTCGGGCAAAGTCGGCCCCAGCCATGTGCTGAAGGCCATGGGACACGATAACCCGGAAGGCGCGCTGCGCGTTTCGATCGGGCTAGCGACCACGCAGGCCGAGATCGAGCAATTCAGGGCGGCGCTGGCCGGAATTCTGGCGCGTCGCGCCGAAAAAACGAAAGCTGCCTGAAGGGCGGATGGAATTTGGCCTTCTGGGCCAACGAGTCGGTGCGTTTTGGAGCGTTTGTGACGCTTCCAACGGGTGAATTTCCCGGCAAGACGCACTATATGGAACTTACGCCGCACCAGCGGTGCCATAGTTTGAAAACTGTCGGGCCTTGACCCCGGCGTGGATGGAGAACGCTTATGCCTGCTGTGCAGGATACGATCGATCGGGTTCGTAAGATCGACGTTGACCAATATAAATATGGATTCGAGACCGAGATCGAGATGGACAAGGCACCCAAGGGCCTGTCCGAAGATACGATCCGTTTCATTTCGAAGAAGAAGGACGAGCCGCAATGGATGCTGGAATGGCGTCTTGAGGCTTTTCGCCGCTGGGTGACGCTCGAAGAGCCGACCTGGGCGCGCGTCCACTATCCGAAGATCGATTTCCAGGACATTCACTACTACGCCGCGCCGAAAAGCACGCCGGGGCCGACCTCGCTTGAGGAAGTCGATCCGGAACTGCTGAAGGTCTACGAAAAGCTCGGAATCCCGCTGAAAGAGCAGGAGATTCTGGCTGGCGTCCAGAAGCCGCAGGCGGATGCCGACGGTCTCGATGAAGTCGGTGACAATGTCTACAAGTCCGGCCGCGTGGCGGTGGATGCGGTGTTCGATTCTGTTTCTGTGGTCACGACCTTCAAGAAGGAACTGGCGCAGGCCGGCGTTATCTTCTGCTCGATCTCGGAAGCGATCCGTGAGCACCCGGAATTGGTGAAAAAGTATCTCGGCACCGTGGTGCCGACGACAGACAACTATTACGCAACGCTGAATTCGGCTGTCTTCACCGATGGTTCGTTCGTGTTCGTGCCGAAGGGCGTTCGCTGCCCGATGGAGCTGTCGACCTATTTCCGCATCAACGAGAAGAACACCGGCCAGTTCGAGCGCACGCTGATCATCTGCGAGGATGGCGCCTACGTTTCCTATCTGGAAGGCTGCACGGCCCCGCAGCGCGACGAGAACCAGTTGCACGCGGCCGTCGTCGAGCTTGTCGCGCTCGATGATGCCGAGATCAAATATTCGACCGTGCAGAACTGGTATCCGGGCGATGCACAGGGCAAGGGCGGCATCTACAACTTCGTCACCAAGCGTGGCGATTGCCGCGGCAAGAACTCCAAGATCTCCTGGACGCAGGTCGAGACAGGTTCGGCGATCACCTGGAAGTACCCAAGCTGCATCCTGCGCGGCGACAATTCGCGTGGCGAGTTCTATTCGATTGCCGTTTCCAACGGTTACCAGCAGGTCGATAGCGGTACCAAGATGCTGCATCTCGGCAAGAATACGTCGAGCCGCATCATCTCCAAGGGCATCGCCGCCGGCTTCAGCCAGAACACCTATCGTGGTCAGGTCTCAGCCCACCGCAAGGCCGAGAATGCGCGCAACTTCACCCAGTGCGACTCGCTGCTGATCGGCGAGGACTGTGGCGCGCATACGGTGCCGTACATCGAGGCGAAGAACTCGTCGGCTCAGTTCGAGCACGAGGCGACGACTTCGAAAATCTCCGAGGACCAGCTGTTTTACGTCATGCAGCGCGGCATTCCCCAGGAAGAAGCCATCGCGCTGATCGTCAACGGCTTCGTCAAGGAAGTCATCCAGGAACTGCCGATGGAGTTCGCGGTCGAAGCGCAGAAGCTCATCGGTATTTCGCTTGAGGGTTCGGTCGGCTGACCGGCATTGGAATTCAGGAAGAAAAATATGCTTGAGATCAAGAACCTGCATGCCCGGATCGCCGAGAGCGGCGTCGAAATCATCCGCGGGCTGAACCTTACCGTGAAGGCCGGCGAAGTCGCCGCCATCATGGGCCCGAACGGTTCGGGCAAGTCGACCTTGTCCTATATTCTGGCTGGCCGGCCCGACTATGAGGTCACCGAAGGCGAGATTTTGTACAATGGCGAGTCGATCCTTGAGATGGACCCGGCCGAGCGTGCAGCTGCCGGCATTTTCCTGGCGTTCCAGTATCCGATGGAGATACCGGGCGTGGCGACCATGGAATTCCTGAAGGTCGCTATGAACGCGCAGCGCAAGGCACGCGGCGAAGAGCCTTTGAAGATCCCGGAGCTGTTGAAGCGCGTCAAGGAAGAGGCAGGCCTGCTCAGCATGGACATGGCGATGCTGAAGCGTCCGCTGAATGTCGGCTTTTCCGGTGGCGAGAAGAAGCGCGCCGAAATCCTGCAGATGAAGCTGCTTCAGCCGAACCTCTGCGTGCTCGACGAGACCGATTCCGGCCTCGACATCGATGCGCTGAAGATCGTGTCGGACGGCGTCAACGCGCTGCGTTCGCCGGACCGCGCCATCGTAGTCATCACGCACTATCAGCGCCTGCTCGAACACATCGTGCCGGACTCGGTTCATGTGCTTTACAAGGGCCAGGTCATCAAGTCGGGCGACAAGTCGCTGGCTTTCGAGCTGGAAGAGAACGGCTATGCCGGGATCATCGAAGAGGCGGCATAGGTGAGTGTGATGAATATGCACGCAACACTCCAGCGAACGGCAGCCGAAACGGCGCTGATCGACGCGTTCGGCGAGCGGCTTTCGCTGTTGCCGGGCGACGGCGAGGTCATGGTCAAGCGCGACGACGCTATCGAGGCGCTGAAGGGCGGCCTGCCGACCAAGCGCATCGAATCCTGGCACTATACCGACCTGCGCCGCCTGCTGACCTCGGTTCCCGCGTATGACGAAACGGCCAAGGCCAAGGCCATTGCACCGCTGCTCGAGGGCTCGACGGTGCTTTCCGCGCTCAACGGTGCGGCCGCAGGCAAGCTTCCCTCCATCGAAGGCGTGACAGTCCAGTCTTTGGCCGAGAAGCTCACGGACGGCAGCTTTGCCCCGGCGCTTGTTCCCTATGGTTTTGACGATGCGATCGGGGCGCTGAACACCGCATTTGTTGCTGACGGCTATTTCGTCGACATCGCTGACGGTACCGAACTCGAAACGCCGCTTGAGCTGCAGAATGTGCAGGCCGGCGGACAGACGCATATGCGCTTCCCCGTACGTGTCGGCACTGGAGCCAAGGCGACGATCGTCGAGCGCCAGACCGGCGAGGGCAATGCGCTCGTCAGTTCGATCAGCCAGCTTCTGCTCGGCGACGATGCCGAAGTGCTGTGGCTGATCGTGCAGGAACAGCCGGATACGGCAACGCATCTTGCACAGTTCAAGGCTCAGCTCGGAAAGAATTCCAAGCTGACGCTTTTCGTAATGAACGCCGGCGGCAAGCTGGTTCGCCAGGAAATCGTCGTAAACGCGGCGGGCGAGGGCGCGGTCTTCACGCTGCGCGGCATCAATCTGCTCGCCGGCGACACGCATACCGACGTCACCATGGTGCTCGACCATTCGGTGCCGCATACGAGCTCGACGGAAGTGATCCGCAATGTCGTCACTGGCAAGGCGCGTGGCGTGTTCCAGGGCCGCATCAATGTTGCCCAGTACGCGCAGAAGACCGACGCCAAGATGGCCTGCAACACGCTGCTTCTGTCCGATGACGGCGAGTTTTCGGCCAAGCCGGAGCTCGAAATCTTCGCCGACGACGTGCAGTGCGGCCATGGCGCGACGGTAACCGAGATCGACCACAACCATCTGTTTTATCTGATGGCGCGAGGCATCGACGAAAAGACGGCGCGCGGTTTGCTGGTCAAGGCGTTCGTCGCCGAGGTCATCGAGGAACTGGAAGTCGAGCCGGTTGTCGAGGCGCTGGAAGCGCTGCTCGACGGATGGTTCCAGACGCATGGGTGAAGCATGAACGCGCCGGGTAAAATCGCGGAATTCTACGACGTCGAGGCTATCCGGCGCGATTTTCCGATCCTGTCGCGCGAAGTCTATGGCAAGCCGCTGGTCTATCTCGACAATGGCGCTTCGGCGCAGAAGCCGCAGGCCATGCTCGATGCGGTCCAGCACGCCTATGCCAATGAATACGCCAACGTTCATCGCGGCCTGCATTTTTTGTCGAATGCAGCGACCGATGCCTATGAAAAGGCTCGCGAAACCGTTCGCCGTTTCTTGAATGCCGGCAGCGCGGAGGAGATCGTCTTCACGTCGAACACGACTTCGGCGATTAACACGGTCGCCTATGGTTTCGGCATGCCGAACATCGGCAAGGATGACGAGATCGTCATCTCGATCATGGAGCATCATTCCAACATCGTGCCGTGGCACTTCATTCGCGAGCGGCAGGGCGCAAAGCTCGTCTGGGTGCCGGTCGACGATGAGGGCGTGTTCCATATCGAGGAATTCGAAAAGCGCCTGACGGACCGCACCAAGCTGGTCGCGATCACGCAGATGTCGAACGCGCTGGGCACGGTCACGCCGATCAAGGAGATCGTGCGGATCGCGCATGCACGCGGCATTCCGGTGCTGGTCGACGGCAGCCAGAGCGCTGTCCACATGCCGATAGACGTTCAGGATCTCGACTGCGATTTCTTCGTCTTCACCGGGCACAAGGTCTATGGGCCGAGCGGCATCGGCGTGCTCTACGGCAAGCGCGATATGCTGGAGCGCATGCGGCCCTTCCAGGGCGGCGGCGAGATGATCACCGAGGTGACGGAAGACAATGTCACCTACAACGATCCGCCGCACCGTTTCGAGGCCGGCACGCCGCCGATCGTCCAGGCTATCGGGCTGGGCGCATCGCTCGAATATATGGAAAAGGTCGGCCGCGAGGCTATTGCCGCGCACGAAACCGATCTGAAGAATTACGCGCATGAACGCCTGCGTTCGATCAATTCGCTGCGCATCTTCGGCGAGGCGCCGGGCAAGGGCGCGATCGTGTCGTTTGAACTGCAGGGCATTCACGCCCATGATGTGTCGATGGTCATCGACCGGGCAGGGGTTGCCGTTCGCGCCGGCACGCATTGTGCGCAGCCGCTGTTGAAACGCTTTGGCGTAACCTCCACATGCAGGGCATCCTTCGGCATGTATAATACGCGCGCTGAAGTAGACGCTTTGGCGGAAGCGCTTGAAAAAGCACGGAAATTCTTCGGGTGATGATGATGGAAGATGCAAACGCAACGACCGAAGTGAAGCTCGCGGACGAGAAGGGCAACGGGCTCGTTTCGGCTTCTGCCATTCCCGCCGAAGAGCTGGCGCGGCTGACCGACGACATCGTCTCGGCGTTGAAGACGGTCTACGACCCGGAAATTCCTGCCGACATCTATGAACTCGGCCTCATCTACAAGATCGACATCGAAGACGACCGCTCGGTCAAGATCGACATGACGCTGACGGCGCCAGGCTGCCCGGTGGCCGGCGAAATGCCGGGCTGGGTGCAGAATGCGGTCGGCGCCGTGGAAGGTGTTTCCGATGTCGAGGTCAACATGACCTTCGATCCGCCCTGGACGCCGGACCGCATGTCGGAAGAGGCGCAGGTCGCGGTCGGGTGGTATTGAGTACGTCGATAACAAAAATTGCGCCATTTCTGTTATCTGGTATGATGACTCTGAAAAGGAGAGCATCATGAATGTCTCACTCGGAGAACGCTGGGAAAGCTTTGTAGCCACGGCCGTTGAAGAGGGAAGATACGGTTCTGCCAGCGAAGTGGTTCGAGAGGGTTTACGACTCGTAGAAGAGCGCGAGGCGAAGCTTTTCGCGCTCCGGCAAACCGTCGAGGCCGCAATACGCCGTGGTGGCAGTCACAGCGAAGACGATGTCAAACGGGCGCTGGATGCGAAGCTGGATAGTTGGGCGGCAGAACGGCCCTGATGCGGGAACTCCGCTTTTCCAGTGAAGCGCTCGACAATCTTCTGGATATCGCAATTTACATTGCGACGACCACCGGCAGCCGCTTCCTGGCCGAGGCATTTGTCGGTGAGTTACGGCAAAAGTGCGCCAAGCTAGCGTCGCTTCCCGGTACGCTGGGGCGAGAGCGAACGGAGCTGAAGCCGGGCCTGCGGAGTTTTGCTTTCAAGGGCTACGTTATTTTTTTCGCTACAGGGATAATGTATTCGAAGTGGTGACCGTGCTTGAAGGCCATCGTGATTTCATCGCGTACTACCGGGACGATGATATCTGATTGCGACTTGCCAATCGGACTTCGATCGACCATCTATAGGGTATCCGGCGGGCCTTGAACCTGCATGGGCATGGAGAATGAAATGGGACGCTTTGCCGTCATAAGCATGACCGAAAAGGCCGCTTCTCGCGTCAACGAGATCGTGGCGACCCGTGAAGGTGCGCAGGGCATTCGCCTTGGCATCAAGAAGGGCGGCTGTGCTGGCATGGAATATACGGTCGATCTGGTGACCGAGCCTAACCCCAAGGACGATCACATCGAGCGTGACGGCGCCCATGTCTATGTTGCGCCGGAAGCAGCGCTTTTCCTGTTTGGCACGGTGATGGATTTCGAGGTGACGCAGCTTCGCACCGGCTTCACTTTCACCAATCCGAACCAGAGTTCAGCCTGCGGCTGCGGCGAATCGGTTGAACTGAAGCCCGCCGATCTCAAGCAGCTTGCCGAGGCGAGAGCATCAGCCGGCGCTGCCTGAGCGCTCTAATCAACCCACATACCGGTCCTTTTGTGCCAATCGGCGATCGACTCCTCGGGATAGACGTCGAATGTGTTGTCACCCTTGGCGATATTCGGCTCAACCCAGTTCGCCTTGTATTTCAGCATCAGGTGCGTGCGCTGCGGCGGGGTGGGCAGGTCGGTGTCGATCACTGACGCGAAGGGGTGGACAAGCTCCGGCCATGTTGGATCGTAGAGCCACAGGGCTGATCCGCACTTCTTGCAGAAATTGCGCTCCCCGCTGGAAATCTCACAGACCGGATGCTCGTCATCCTCGATCCTGGCACGATAGACGCCGATGTGGCGCTTGCCTGTAACCTTCATCGTTTCATTGTCAGCGCCGAGATTGATGGCATAACCGCCGCCGCCCTGCTGTTTGCGGCAGATCGAGCAGTAGCAGAGCTGGTAGGGGGCAGGGGTATGGCTCTCGACTTCGAAATGAACGGCACCGCAGTGGCACGAGCCTTTGAGCAGAACGGGCATTGGGCAACTCCTGGAAATAGATCGCTTCGGCATATCATGTTCAGGCATTAAAACCTGTCAGCAGAGCTTTGGTTGCCGTCATGACAAGTGCCGGGCCGCATGACATGATCGCGTCATGGACGATGAACGCATTCGCGAACTTTTCGACGGGCTTGGGCCGGTTTCGATCCGCCGTTTGTTTGGTGGCAAGGGCGTCTATTTCGATGGCGTCATCATCGCCGTAGAGATTCGTGGCGAATTCCGGTTGAAGGCGGATGCACAAAGCGCTCCCGATTTCGAGGCTGCCGGCTGCACGCAATGGACCTACACCGGATCGAGGCACGGCAAGGCGGTCGCCATGCCTTACTGGAGCATCCCTGAAGACGCCCTTGATGATCCCGAAGAGATGATGGTCTGGGCGCGCAGGGCCTATGAGGCGGGCTTGCGCGCGGGCAAGTGAGCGCCTGCTTCGCGAACTGCACCTATTCCAGAGAGCGCCTCGCGTATCGGCAGTCCGCGCATCAGAGCGACTATGGTGGCTCCTGCCAATGTCTCGAGTGAATACGCGGGATCGAGCGATCGGATCGAAAAGAGCGTTTCCCGGTCGAAACCGACAGTTGTTCCATCGTCTTCCATGATGATGCCGCATGCGAGGCCGCGTTCGCGCAGCCTCTCCGCAATCGATGTAATCTCGTCCTGCGCGCTGCCGCCTGAAAGCGCAACGGCGCCTTCGCGCTTCAAGAACAGGCATGCGAATTCGGGCAGAAGACTCGCGAAGCGCCGGATGCGGGTCGAAGATGCCGCGACCGCAACCGCAAACAGTGGCTTGCCGGCGGCGAGCGCAGCCAGCCTTTCGAGGGCAGCGGCGGGCAGGTCCGCATCGCAGACAATTGCGTCGGACCGCGCCAACACCTCCCGCATCTTCGAGCGCCGCATCTGTTTCGGAAAGACGAGGTCGTAAAGCGCCGTGTCGTCGAGCCCGGCAATGAGGCGGTGGTCGCTGTCCAGCAGGGCCGTCCGGCTCGGTGTCCTGCGATCCAGGAAAACCACGGAAAGGTCTTCAATGCCTTCTGCGGCAATGGCGCGGGATACCGTTTCGCCCGCAATATCTCCGCCCCTGATCGAGATCAGTGAAGCGGAGCCGCCAAGCTGCACAGCCATGCGCGCGGCATTGAACGCGTCGCCGCCGACATCTTCGCGCATCACGCCGGGATTGAATTCGCCCGGTGCGAATGAGCCGGTGGCCTGGCCATGCCGGACTATATGCGCGCCGCCTATGGCCAGAATTCTGGAAGACTTCATCGCGCATCCTGTTAAAATGAAAACCTGGTGGCGACCTTATCGCGCGGGCACAGGCCTTGGACAGTCCGCAGCAGCGAATCGCCAAGGCTGCGCGTCAGGCACGCAAGCTCGCGAACACAATCGCAGCCATCTGTGCGTTTCTATAGTACAAAAATAGAACATTCGTGGAAATATGTTACTTATCAACCACTTGAGGCCTCTTGCCAAATGAGAACAAAAGAGGTACATGTTGATGACAAAACCGGGTTGCCCGGCCTTTCATTGACGTCCAAGGGGTAATGTATCATGGCTCAGAATTCGTTGCGGCTTGTAGAGGACAAAACGGTGGACAAATCAAAGGCTCTGGATGCCGCGCTGTCGCAGATCGAGCGCGCTTTCGGAAAAGGTTCGATCATGCGCCTCGGCGCAAATGAGAAGATCGTCGAGATAGAGACGGTTTCGACCGGCTCTCTCGGTCTGGATATCGCACTCGGTGTCGGCGGCCTGCCGCGCGGCCGAATCATCGAAATCTACGGTCCGGAAAGCTCGGGCAAGACGACGATGGCGCTGCATACGGTTGCCGAGGCGCAGAAGAAGGGTGGCATTTGCGCATTCGTTGATGCCGAGCATGCCCTAGATCCGGTCTATGCCCGCAAGCTTGGAGTCGATCTCGAGAACCTCCTGATCTCGCAGCCGGACACCGGGGAGCAGGCACTGGAAATCTGCGACACGCTGGTGCGTTCGGGTGCTGTCGATGTTCTGGTCGTCGATTCGGTTGCGGCACTTACGCCGCGAGCCGAAATCGAAGGCGAGATGGGCGATTCCCTGCCGGGTCTGCAGGCGCGCCTGATGAGCCAGGCGCTGCGCAAGCTTACGGCTTCCATCTCGCGTTCCAACACGATGGTCATCTTCATCAACCAGATCCGCATGAAGATCGGCGTGATGTTCGGTTCGCCCGAGACGACGACCGGCGGTAACGCGTTGAAGTTCTATGCTTCAGTTCGCCTCGACATTCGCCGCATCGGCTCGGTCAAGGATCGCGATGAGGTCGTCGGCAACCAGACCCGCGTCAAGGTGGTGAAGAACAAGCTGGCGCCGCCCTTCAAGGTGGTCGAGTTCGATATCATGTATGGTGAGGGCGTTTCCAAGACCGGCGAGCTTGTCGATCTCGGCGTGAAGGCCGGCGTGGTCGAGAAGTCGGGCGCCTGGTTCTCCTACAATTCCCAGCGTCTTGGTCAGGGCCGTGAAAACGCAAAGCTGTTTCTGCGCGACAATCCCGACACCGCTCGCGAGATCGAACTGCTCTTGAGGCAGAATGCAGGATTGATCGCCGAGAAATTCCTTGAGGGTGGACCGGAAGCCGATTTCGAGGATGATGCTGGCGAAGCCAACGAAGCATAAGGCTTCTTGCGCTCAGCTGTTTCGACAAGCCGCCGGCCTTTGCGCCGGCGGTTTTATTTTGAGCGGAAGTAACCTTTCGCGGATGCGGATTTACGGTACTTTGGCGTTCTGGACAGGGGTGGGTGCGAAGGCTAAAAGGCCATGTCCATTTTCCGCCTTCAGCACGGGCGGAATTCTCACAAAGGCAAAGACATGAGTGGCGTAAACGAAATCCGGTCGACTTTTCTCGACTATTTCCGAAAGAACGGGCACGAGGTCGTTCCGTCGAGCCCGCTCGTGCCGCGCAACGACCCGACGCTCATGTTCGTCAATGCCGGCATGGTTCAGTTCAAGAATGTGTTCACCGGTCTGGAGACGCGCTCCTATTCGCGCGCCACGACCGCCCAGAAGAGCGTGCGCGCCGGCGGCAAGCATAACGACCTCGACAATGTCGGCTATACCGCGCGCCATCTCACCTTCTTCGAGATGCTTGGCAACTTTTCCTTTGGCGACTATTTCAAGGAGCGTGCGATCGAGCTCGCCTGGAACCTGATCACGAAGGACTTCGGACTTTCCAAGGACAAGCTGCTCGTCACCGTTTACCACACGGATGATGAAGCGGTGGGCTATTGGAAGAAGATCGCCGGCTTCTCCGACGACCGCATCATCCGCATCGCGACCTCGGACAATTTCTGGGCGATGGGCGATACCGGGCCGTGCGGGCCATGCTCGGAAATATTCATCGACCGCGGCGAGCACATCTGGGGCGGCCCTCCCGGCAGCCCGGAGGAGGACGGTGATCGCTTCCTTGAGTTCTGGAACCTCGTCTTCATGCAGTACGAGCAGGTGACGAAGGAGGAGCGCGTCGCGCTGCCGCGTCCCTCGATCGACACCGGCATGGGGCTGGAACGCATGGCCTCGATCCTCCAGGGTGTGGAGAGCGTCTTCGAGACGGACCTGTTCCGCCATCTGATCGACGTGACGGCTTCCGCTCTCGGCCGCGCTCCCGATGCGGACACCGTTGCGTCGTTCCGCGTGATCGCCGACCATTTGCGCTCGTCCTCTTTCCTCGTCGCTGACGGCGTGCTGCCCTCGAACGAGGGCCGCGGTTATGTGCTGCGGCGCATCATGCGCCGGGCCATGCGCCATGCGCAGTTGCTCGGTGCGAACGAGCCGCTGATGTGGAAGCTGGTGCCGGCACTGGTGCGCGAGATGGGCCAGGCCTATCCTGAACTTAGCCGCGGTGAGGCGCTGATCACAGAGACGCTGAAACTTGAAGAGACGCGTTTCGGGAAGACGCTCGCACGCGGCCTCGGACTGCTCGCCGACGCGACCGAGACGCTTCACGACGGCGACATGCTGGACGGCGAGACGGCGTTCAAGCTCTATGACACCTACGGTTTCCCGCTCGATCTGACGCAGGATGCGCTGCGCCAGCGGAACATCTCGGTGAACCTGGCCGGCTTCACCGAGGCGATGGAGCGGCAGAAGGCCGAGGCGCGCGCCAACTGGGCCGGCTCCGGCGAAGCGGCGACCGAGACCGTCTGGTTCTCGGTCCGCGAAAAGGCGGGCGCAACGGAATTCCTCGGCTACGAGACCGAGCAGGCCGAAGGCATCGTGCTGTCGCTGGTGAAGGACGGCGCGGTCGTGGACGCGGCCAAGGAGGGCGAGCAGGTCGCCGTCATTGTCAACCAGACGCCGTTCTACGGCGAGTCTGGCGGCCAGATGGGCGACACCGGGATTATCTCCGGTGAAGGCTTTTCGATCGAGGTTTCGGATACGCAGAGGAAGGCCGACGGCCTGTTCGTCCACAACGGCAACGTGACGAAGGGCGTGGTGAAGACAGGCGCTGCCGTCGAACTGAAGGTCGACCATGCGCGTCGCTCCAGGTTGCGCGCCAACCATTCGGCAACGCATCTCATCCACGAGGCGTTGCGTGAGGTGCTGGGCACCCATGTTGCGCAGAAGGGCTCGCTGGTCGCGCCCGAGCGGCTGCGCTTCGACATTTCGCATAACAAGCCGATTGCTTCGGAGGAGCTCGAAGAGGTCGAGCGCATGGCGAACGAAATCGTCGTGCAGAACAGCCCGGTCACCACGCGGCTGATGTCCGTGGACGATGCGATTGCCGAAGGCGCGATGGCGCTGTTCGGCGAAAAATACGGCGACGAGGTCAGGGTCGTTTCGATGGGCACCGGTGTTTCCGGCGCCAAAGCGAATCGGCCTTATTCGGTAGAGCTCTGCGGTGGCACGCATGTCAGGTCGACCGGTGACATCGGCCTTGTGCGCATCGTGGCGGACAGTGCGGTCGCTGCCGGCGTGCGCCGCATCGAGGCGCTGACGGGCGAGGCGGCACGCCGCCATCTCGACGAGCAGGACAGGCGGCTGAAGGCTGCGGCAGCAACCCTCAAAGTCGCGCCGGGCGACGTGCCTGCGCGCGTGGAGGCGCTGCTGGATGAGCGCAAGAAGCTGGAGCGTGAACTGACCGAAGCGCGCAAGAAGCTCGCCCTTGGTGGTTCCTCAGCCAATGGCGCCGCCGAAGAACGCGAGATCGTGGCCGGCGTCGGCTTCCTCGGCAAGTCCGTGTCCGGCGTGACGCCGAAGGATCTCAAGCCGCTGGCCGATGCCGGAAAAAGCACGCTGGGTTCGGGCGTTGTCGTTTTCGTCGGCTCCGGCGATGACGGCAAGGCCAGCGTCGTTGTTGGCGTCACGGATGATCTGACCGCGCGCTTCAGCGCGGTTGATCTGGTGCGCGTTGCATCTGCCGCACTCGGCGGGCAGGGCGGTGGTGGCCGCGCCGACATGGCTCAGGCCGGTGGGCCGGACGGCAGCAAGGCGTCCGAGGCCATCGCAGCCGTCAGGGCAGCACTGGCCGGCACCTGACGCAACTTTCATTCGGAATCAAAAAGGCCCGCGGCAGATGCCGCGGGCCTTTTTGTTTGAGGGTGGAGCGTACCGGGCGTTTTCACGCCCGGTACGGTCGAAAGCTCAGGCGGCCATTGCCTTCTTGAGGTTCTCGTCGATCTTGTCGAGGAAGCCGGTGGTCGAAAGCCAGGGCTGGTCGGGACCGATCAGCAGCGAAAGATCCTTGGTCATGTAGCCGGCTTCGACGGTCTGGATGCAGACGCGCTCCAGCGTGTCGGCGAACTTCTTCAGTTCCACGTTGTCGTCGAGCTTGGCGCGATGGGCGAGGCCGCGCGTCCAGGCGAAGATCGAGGCGATGGAGTTGGTCGAGGTCTCTTCGCCCTTCTGGTGCTGGCGATAGTGGCGCGTGACCGTGCCGTGGGCGGCTTCGGCCTCGACGGTCTTGCCGTCCGGCGTCATCAGCACCGAGGTCATCAGGCCGAGCGAGCCGAAGCCTTGTGCGACCGTGTCGGACTGGACGTCGCCGTCATAGTTCTTGCAGGCCCAGACATAGCCGCCCGACCACTTCAGGCTCGAGGCGACCATGTCGTCGATCAGGCGGTGTTCGTACCATATCTTCTTTTCCTTGAACTGCGCCTCGAACTCCTGCTCGTAGACTTCCTGGAAGATGTCCTTGAAGCGGCCGTCATAGGCCTTGAGAATCGTATTCTTGGTCGACAGATAGACCGGATAGCCGCGCAGCAAGCCGTAGTTCAGCGAGGCGCGCGCGAATTCGCGGATCGACTCGTCCAGATTGTACATGGCCATGGCAACGCCGGAGCCAGGCGCGTCGAACACCTCATGCTCGATCGTCTGGCCGTCTTCACCGACGAACTTGATCGTCAGCTTGCCCTTGCCCGGGAACCTGAAATCGGTGGCGCGGTACTGGTCGCCGAAAGCATGACGGCCGACGATGATCGGCTTCGTCCAACCCGGAACCAGCCGAGGGACGTTCTTCATGATGATCGGCTCGCGGAAGATGGTGCCGCCCAGGATGTTGCGGATGGTGCCGTTGGGCGACTTCCACATCTTCTTCAGCTTGAATTCCTCGACGCGCTGCTCGTCCGGCGTGATCGTGGCGCATTTTACGCCGACGCCGTATTTCTTGATCGCGTTCGCTGCATCGATCGTCACCTGGTCGTCGGTCGCATCGCGATGCTCCACGCCGAGATCGAAATATTTCAGATCGATGTCGAGATAGGGGTGGATCAGCTTGTCCTTGATGAACTGCCAGATGATGCGGGTCATCTCGTCGCCATCGAGCTCGACGACCGGATTGTCCACCTTGATTTTCGTCATTGAGAAATGCCTCTTTCTGGGAGAGGAACAGAGTTGTTCCAAGGGCTTCGCGAAGGGTTGCGGCCCGTATAGCAAAGCACCGTTGGCTGCGCAAACGCTACATCGGGAAACGTTCGCTCGTTTGCCAATGATGTCAAAAGCCACCATCATTGGGTCAAGATGTTCGGCTGAAAACGGTTTGCGCGCCGTCCCCTTGCAAGGTTTCGTTTCGACCGAAACTGTGCGAGAGAGGCCGAAAACAAACCGGTTTCAGATATGGCAGGCACTGATCGCGAAAAACCACTGATTGCCGAAGGCCCGGCGATCATTCTTGTCGAGCCGCAGCTCGGCGAGAATATCGGCATGGTCGCGCGCGCCATGGCAAATTTTGGCCTGTCCGAACTGCGGCTGGTTAAGCCGCGCGATGGCTGGCCAAGCGAAAAGGCGCGGGCGGCCGCAAGCAAGGCTGACCATGTGATCGACGGCGTCGTCGTCTTCGACGATCTGGAATCGGCGGTCGCCGACCTCAATTTCCTTTTTGCCACCACCGCGCGGGAGCGCGACGGCTTCAAGCATGTGCGCGGACCGGTGGAGGCAGGCAGGATGCTGCGCAGCCGCTTCGTTGCGGGCGAGCGCACCGGCATACTCTTCGGACGCGAACGCTTCGGCCTGTCCAACGAAGAAGTGGCTATGGCCGACGAGATCGTGACCTTTCCGGTCAATCCGGCCTTTGCCTCGCTGAACATCGCGCAGGCCGTGCTGCTGATGTCCTATGAGTGGATGAAATCGGGCCTCGAGGATCTTGATGCGACGCCATTCACAAGCCCGGCACAGACGCCGGCCAGCAAGACCCATCTGAACGGCATGCTCGGCCATCTGGAAGCAGCGCTTGATGCGCGCGGGTACTTCCGGCCGCTGGCCAAGAAGCCGAAGATGCTGGACAATATGCGCGCCGTGTTCACGCGCGCCGCCTTCACGCTGGAAGAGATCAAGCTGTTGCGCGGGGTCATTTCCTCGCTCGATTATTTCTCGCCGAAGGTCCCGCGCGGTGCCGGCTATCCCGAGCGCAAGGCAGAGGCCGATCGCGCCACGCATCCCGCAACGCAGAAAGTAGAAAAGGCGCGCGATGACTGACCGCCCGGTGCTGATGTTCGATTCGGGTATCGGTGGACTGACGGTGCTACGCGAGGCGCGCGTGCTGATGCCGGATCGGCGTTTCGTCTATGTCGCTGACGACGCCGGCTTTCCCTACGGCGAGTGGGAGGAGGAGGCGCTCAAGCGGCGGATCGTCGAGCTGTTCGGCCGCCTCATCGAGGAGCATCGGCCCGAGATCGCCGTCATCGCCTGCAACACGGCTTCCACGCTGGTGATGGCGGAGTTGCGTGCGGCATATCCGAAGACGCCGTTTGTCGGCACGGTTCCGGCGATAAAGCCGGCGGCCGAGCGCACGCGCTCGGGTTTCGTCTCGGTGCTGGCGACGCCGGGCACGGTCAAGCGCGCATATACGCGTGACCTGATCCAGTCATTCGCGGCGCAGTGCCATGTACGCCTCGTCGGCAGCCAGAACCTGGCACGCATGGCCGAGGCGCATATTCGCGGCGAGACGATGGACGACGCGGCGATCCGTGCCGAAATAGAACCCTGCTTCGTGGAGGAAGACGGCAAGCGCACCGACATCGTCGTGCTTGCCTGCACGCATTATCCGTTTCTGGCGAATGTTTTCCGGCGGCTGGCGCCCTGGCCGGTCGACTGGCTCGATCCAGCCGAAGCGATCGCGCGCCGGGCGCTGTCGCTGCTCGACGGGACATCAAGCAACGCTGTCGAGCACGAACCGGACTGCGCCATCTTCACCTCGGCGAAGCCGGATTTTCCGACCCGCCGGCTGATGCAGGGTTTTGGGCTTAAGCCGGTCTGACCGAGGCTTCCCGGTGCATGCGCCGCACCAAACCGGATGCGGCGAGGATGATCGCAAGCGTTGCGACATAGGCGACGATCTGGATGCCTTCGGGACGGGCGACGTAGCCGACCAGAATATGCAGCAGGAAACCGACGGGGTTGGTTTGCGGCAGAATGGCTGACGTGTTCCAGATGTCGTAGCCGAGCGGCGGCAGAACGCCTGCCTGCACGAGGAAGGCCGCAGCCTGCGCCGCCAGACCGGCGGCAATGAGGAGCAGGATAGCGCCTGTTACCTTGAAGACATGTTTCAAGGGAATGCGAAGCAGCCCGCCATAGAACAATGCCCCCATGAGCGCCGCTGCCACCACGCCCAGCGCCCCGCCTTGCAGCATCGACGTGGCGTCGAGTTCTCCGTCAATGGCAATGCCATAGAGGAAGAGCACTGTTTCGGAACCTTCTCTCAGGACGGCAACGGCGCAGATGAGGGCGAGCGCTGAGAGCGGACGCAGCCCTTCGCGGACATCCTGGCCGACGGACTTACTTTCGCTGGCCAGCTCCGCGCCATGGGTGCTCATCCATATCTGGTGCCAGCCGAGCATGACGACTGCGAGAAGCAGAACGACAGCGTTGAAGATCTCGGTGCCGTTGCCTTCGAACATGTCGGCAAGACTGCCTGCAAACAGGGCCAGCAGTCCGGCCCCGGCGAGACCGGCAACTATTCCCGTTGCTACCCAACGGGTGCGACCGGCTATGCCGGCACTGGCGGCAAGCACGATTGCAACGATCAACGCTGCTTCCAGCGTCTCGCGAAAAACGATGATGAAGGTGGAGATCATGGCTTATTCGGCAAACATGTTGCCGAGGGCCGTGTCTTCATGGCGCTCGCCGAAGAAGCCATAGGAGCCTGCCGTCAGCGGGCCGACATGGAATGTCGCCTGCTTGCCGCCCTGGATGACCTTTTCGACGTGGAAATCCTGGCTCTCGAATTCCTCGGCTGTCGGATCGGCGTTCACCACGACAAGGTCGAATTCCGCGCCCGCCGGCACTTTCAGCGTGGCGGGCGTAAAACGATGGTCCTTGATCGTAATGGTGAAGGATTGCTGATCGGTTGCGGCGGAAGCACTTGCGGCTAACGAGACAAGGGCAGTGGCACCCAGGGATAGGGCAAGCAAACGGGAAAGCTTCATATCGAGGTCCCTCCAGGACCGCTCGGATAGCGCAGGACGAGGGGAAGGCGGCGGCCGAGGGATGGCAGAATATAAAGGTGATGTACGCCGTCAAGTATAGCGCGGATCACTTCTCGTTGAAGTTAGAATGATTCCAATGTGTTAGGCCAGGTATGCAGAGCATGGGCATGGAAAACCATGGGAACCACCGCATTGAGGTGGCGTTATCCGACATCAATCCTCAAGGGAGATATCGAGATGCCAGCAACATCGAAAGCCCAGCAGATGGCAGCGGGCGCCGCCCTTTCGGCCAAACGCGGCGAAACGAAGAAGAGCGAGCTCAAAGGCGCATCGAAAGAGATGTATGAATCCATGAGCGAAAAGCAGCTCGAGGATTTTGCGGAAACGAAGCGAAAGGGCCTGCCGGAAAAGAAATCCAAGACCTAATCCGGCAGGCTGCGATCTGATCAATATCCGACGGTGAAGCGCTTGCCGGTATGCTTGGCCGTTTCGGCCTCGTCGACCAGGACGACGGCGAGATCTTCAACCGAAATCTTGCTTTCGTTGTTGGCGTCGAAAACCGGCTGATCGCCGCCATAGCGGAATTTTCCGGTGCGTTCGCCGGGCGAAAGGACGAAGGCCGGTGACAGGAACGACCACTCCAGCCCGGTTTCGCTGCGGAGCGCCTTGAGTGCGTCGCGGGCGGCTAGAGCGCCGTCCTTGTAGGCTGCCGGGAAGTCCGGTGAGTCCACGAACTGGCTGCCATCGGGTGCGAGCAGGCTGCCTGCGCCGCCGACCACGATCACGCGGACCTTTGCGGCTTTTGCCGCATCGGCAATCGCCTTAGAGCCATTCAGATGTTTGTTGTAGATGTCGGGGTCACCCCAGCCGCCGTTGAAGGCGGAAATCACAACATCCTGACCGATGATTGCCTGCGCGAGCGCTTTGGTGTCGGTCACGTCAACCTGCTTTGCGGTGACGCCGGCAAGCTTTTCCACCTTGTCCGGATTGCGCACGAGCGCCGTTACTGTGTGGCCGCGCGATGAAGCTTCCTTGAGAACGGCTTTGCCGACGAAGCCGGAGGCGCCGATGAGTGCGATCTTCATGATTTTCCTTTCCGCCCACTCTCGCCGGATTGGCAAAGGCGGGTATGATCTGTAATCAGGTTACTAACGATAACTATATAGCTGTGATCGCAGGGCAGGAAAAGAACGCATGATTTGGTGCCCAGGTTACATGGAGAGAACCACGTGAACGCCCGCACAAGAACGGAGGAGCGCGTACCGCTGCTGCAGGCTCATCCCGGTTTCGACCGCGACGAGCGCGGCAGCTGCCCCATGCGCGATGTGCTGGACCGTATCGGAGACAGCTGGAGCCTGCTCGTCATCATCAATCTTCAGGAACGCCCGGTGCGCTTCAATGCGCTGAAGCGTTCGATCGAAGGCATATCGCAGCGCATGCTGACGGTGACATTGCGCTCGCTGGAGCGCGACGGCCTTGTTCGACGCACGGTCAAGCCGACGACGCCGCCGGAGGTGGAATATGCGCTGACCGAGGTTGGACAGTCGATTGCGGTGCCGATTGGTGCGCTTGGTCTTTGGGCAGCGCAAAATCGCGATCTTCTGGTGCAGGCAAGGGCAAGATTCGACGCCGAAAACGTCTGACGCGTTGACTTCTGGGAAAACTTCGCCTAATCACCCGCCAGCACCGGGCCGCAACGCCCGGTGTTGACTTTTATGCCGCAAGGTTGGGCTTTTAGCCTCTGGTGAATTTCCCCGCCCTGCAAATTGACGTGTCCCGTGGATTTTTCCGGCAAGCTTAGCGGGAATATCCTGTCAGGTCTCGAAAACGGAGGCCAGAGGAGGGCGCGTTTCCTTCACTCGAAACACGAGGTTTCGGGTGCAATGTTTTGAAAGGGAATGCGATGAGCAAGCGCGAATCCGCAAAGTACAAGATCGACCGCCGTCTCGGCGAAAATATCTGGGGCCGTCCGAAGTCCCCGGTCAACAAGCGCGAATATGGTCCCGGCCAGCATGGCCAGCGCCGCAAGGGCAAGCTCTCGGACTTTGGTCTGCAGCTGCGCGCCAAGCAGAAGCTGAAGGGCCACTATGGCGACATTTCGGAAAAGCAGTTCCGCAAGACCTATGAGGAAGCGAACCGCCGCAAGGGCGATACGCCGGAAAACCTGATCGGTCTTCTCGAGTCGCGTCTCGACGCGGTCGTCTACCGCGCGAAGTTCGTTCCGACGATTTTCGCTGCGCGCCAGTTCGTCAACCACGGCCACGTCAAGGTCAACGGTCGCCGCGTCAATGTCGGCTCGTATCGCTGCAAGGCTGGCGACGTCGTTGAAGTGCGCGAGAAGTCGAAGCAGCTCGTCATCGTGCTGGAATCGGTGCAGCTCGCAGAGCGTGACGTCCCGGACTACATCGAAGTCGATCACAACAAGATGGTTGCGACCTTCGCCCGCGTTCCGGGTCTGGCCGACGTTCCGTTCGCCGTCCAGATGGAACCGAACCTGGTCGTCGAATTCTATTCGCGCTGATTTCGGTTCGATTTCTTCGAATTTGCGAAAAGGCCGCCTTCGGGCGGCCTTTTCTTTATCTGCCCGGTCCTTTAATCCGGTCTGAACTGTAAAAGCTGCGGAAGCCATCGCCATGAACATGATGCCGGAGCCCATCTCCGATCTCGACGGGGAAGCCTGTCACGCCATGTTCCGCGACACGCCGTCGTCCGTAGAGTTCAACAAGCTGCGTAAACGGCTGCTGCGGCAGACCCGGCAGGCGATAGACGATTTCGCCATGGTCAAACCTGGCGATCGCTGGCTGGTGGCGCTTTCGGGCGGCAAGGATTCCTACGGGCTGCTTGCCATCCTGCTCGATCTCAAATGGCGCGGTATGCTGCCCGTCGAGCTGATCGCCTGCAATCTCGATCAGGGCCAGCCTAATTTTCCCAAGCACATTCTGCCGGAATATCTCGATCGCCATGGCATCAAGCATCGCATCGAATATCGCGACACCTATTCCATCGTCACCGAGAAGCTGAGCGAGGGCAGCACCTACTGCTCGCTGTGTTCGCGGCTTCGGCGCGGGCATCTTTATCGCATAGCCCGCGAGGAGGGGTGTTCATCACTGGTGCTCGGGCATCACCGCGAAGACATCCTCGAAACCTTCTTCATGAACCTGTTCCATGGCGGTAGGTTGGCTGCGATGCCGCCGAAATTGTTGAACGACGATGGCGACGTGATGCTGCTGCGGCCGCTCAGCTACTGCGCCGAGACGGATCTCCAGAAATTTTCCGACAGCATGAAGTTCCCGATCATCCCTTGCGATCTCTGCGGCAGCCAGGAAGGGCTGCAGCGCAATCTGATGAAGGCGATGCTGGACGATATCGAAAAGCGCATGCCGGGGCGCAAGGACACGATGATCCGCGCACTCGCCAATACACGGCCGAGCCATCTGCTCGACCGCAAGCTTTTCGACTTTGCTGGCTTGGAAGCGACGCAAGGCGCAGGAGCGCCTTCCGCCGAGGGATAACTAAGCGGGCTTGTGATGAGGCTGGAACAACCGGCCTTTTTCAGCAATCAGCACCATTATCAATGCAATCGCGGCAACGCCGCAGAAGCCTGCCGCAAGAGGCGTCGTCGTGCCGTCGAAGGACTGGCCGATTGCCGCGCCGATTATTCCGCCGCCCAGAGTTTGCATGAAGCCCTGGACCGAGGCGGCCGACCCGGCGATGTGACCGACCGGTTCCATCGACAGCGCGTTGAAGTTCGAGCCGATCCAGCCGAACTGGAACATCGCCGCCGCAAATAGCAGGACGAAGCCAACCAGCGGTACCTGGCCGAATAGCGACCAGACGAACCAGATCGTGCTGACGGTCAGAAATCCGATCAGCGCACCATGCGATAGCCGGCGCATGCCGACGCGCATGACCAGCCGGGAATTCAGGAACGAGGAAATCGCCATCATGCCGGCGATCGCGGCGAATATCACCGGGAACCAGACGCCCAGGCCATAAATGCCGACATAGACCTGCTGCGCGGAATTGATGAAGCCGAACAGCGCAGAAAAGATGATCGTCGATGCCAGCGTGTACCAGAGCGAGATGCGGTTGGTGAGCACGATGGCAAATGCCTGTCCGATCGCCGAGATCGTGAACGGACGACGATCCTCGGGGTGAAGCGTTTCGGGGAGGCGGAAGAATGCCCACAGCGAGATGAACAGCGCCCCCACGCCCATGCAGACGAAGATCATGTGCCAGTTGGCGAACAGCATGATCAACTGGCCGATGCTCGGTGCCACGACCGGGATGACCATGAAGACCATGAAAATGAGCGACATGATCTCGGCCATGGCCCTGCCACCGAAGCGGTCGCGAACCATGGACACGGCAATCACGCGCGTCGAGGCGGCGCCAAAACCCTGGATCACGCGCAGTGCAAGAAGCGTTTCGAAATTGGGCGCGATGGCGGCGGCAAGTGCGGCAATGACGTAAATTCCAAGGCCGAAAAGCAAAGGGCCGCGTCGCCCGAACCGGTCGGAAGCGGGGCCGTAGCCGAGCAGGCCCAGCGCCATGCCGCCGAAATAGGCCGAGATCACATATTGCCGGTGGTTTTCATTGTCGACACCGAGGCTTGCGCCGATCTGCTGAAGTCCGGGCAGCATGATATCGATGGCAAGTGCGTTCAGCGCCATCAGTGCCGCGGCAAGGGCGATGAATTCCCATCGCGGAATAGAAAGTTTTTCGGCTTCCGGAGCCGGCGAAACATGTTGGTCCATGGTAAAATCCGTCAGTCAAAAACGAAAATGCGCCGTGGGCCGGCGCACTCGTTGCACAGATCCCGCATTCGCGGGAGATGGATATTTACCGAGGCGGGGCTACCCCCGGTAGATATGGTCTCAGGCGGCCTTGGTGGTGACGCCCTTGCCTTCAAAGAGAGCCTGCAGCTCGCCGGCCTGGAACATCTCGCGGATGATATCGCAACCGCCGACAAACTCGCCCTTGACGTAAAGCTGCGGGATGGTCGGCCAGTTGGAATATTCCTTGATGCCCTGACGCAGTTCGTTGGAGGTCAGCACATCCACGCCCTTGTAGTCGACGCCGATGTAATCAAGAATCTGCACGACCTGTCCGGAAAAGCCGCACTGCGGGAAACCGGGCGTGCCCTTCATGAACAGCACGACGTCGTTGGTCTTGACCTCATTGGCGATGTAATCGTTGATTCCGCTCATCGGGTATCCTTTCACGCCTGTGGGAGCCAGGCTCAAATCATATGAATCAAATAAACCGATAGGCAGCCCGAAACAAGACCGGCAGTTGCCGTGATTCTATGGGCCATGGGCGGAAATCGGTCAATTTTGCTTTAGAAAAGAGCAAGATCGTGCCGATTCCTAATCGCATCCGCAGGACTTTTTGAGGTTCATGAAACGCGCTCTTGCTGCAATTCTGCTTATCGCTGGGCTTGCGGCCCTGGCGATGCTCGTCTGGAGGCGACCCGAATCTCCAGCCGTGCCTCCGGTTTTTCAAAGCCAGGAACTGCCCGAGCCATGCCGGGAGCAGGATTTCGAGGGGGTCGGTTACATCGTGTGTGCGGTTGATCCGCATGCTTACGATGTCGGGCTGTTTCATGATGGAGCGGACGGAAAACCATTTGGATCAGTGGGTGCCTTCACTGCGGCAATGAAGGAGCAAGGCACGCCTGTGCTGCTCGCCATGAATGCCGGCATGTATCATCGGGATCTTTCGCCGGTCGGGCTATATGTCGAGGGCGGACACATGACCACGCCGCTCAATCTTTCGGATGGCGACGGTAATTTCTTCATGAAGCCGAATGGCGTGTTCGCGGTGACGAAAACAGGCGAAGCGTTGGTGATGGAGTCGGAAGCCTATGCTGCTGCCGCGCGGCCGGACGTGCGCCTGGCTACCCAGTCAGGGCCAATGCTTGTGATTGATGGCGTCATTCATGCTCGCTTCGAGCCGAATGGAAGTTCACGCAATGTCCGTAACGGCGTCGGCGTCAGTGCCGACGGCAAGGCGATTTTCGTCATCGCCCGTTCGCCTGTCAGTTTCGGCTCGTTTGCGCGGCTGTTCAGTGACGAGTTGAAATGCCGCAACGCGCTCTATTTCGACGGTTTCATCTCTGCCTTTTCGAACGGCAGCAAGCTTCTCGTTGGGAAGATCGATCCGGCGGGGCCAATTCTGGCGGTGTCGAGAACACGCTAGCGTTCAATGCCCGAACGCGTCCGACATTGAAATCATTCAGGAATGCTGGTCTGCAGGGCAAGCGCGTGTAGCACACCGCCCATGTTTCCCTTCAGGGCGTCATAGACCATCTGGTGCTGCTGGACGCGGCTCTTGCCGCGAAAGCTCTCGGCCACGACTTCCGCCGCGTAGTGATCGCCATCGCCGGCCAGGTCGCGAATCGTCACCTTGGCATCGGGAATGCCGTCCTTGATGAGTTTTTCGATGTCGTGTGCGTCCATTGCCATAAGGCGGTCTCCCAATACGTCTGTCCCCGTCAGATATGGCGGCTGGGGCAGTGAAGGTCAATCGTTTCGCCCTATGCCATGGGCGTCGTGGAACAAACCTGGCAACAGCTGCCGGCGCCAACAGCGGGGATCATGCGTCCATGAATTTCGGGAACCAGCCTTCATGCGCGTCGGTCAGTTCCGAAACCGCAATCGCGCGAGCCTCGCCGAGTTTCACTTCGCTCCCGCCGGTGGTGCCGATCCACGGCGCGAAAATGCCGGTATCCTTAACGCGTTCCTCGAAGAACCAGTCGACCTTGTCGCGCGGGATCGTCACGAGATAACGCCCCTGATCTTCGCCGAAGAACGTAGGTATCGGCGACAAGCCCTTCAATTGATTGACAGTCGCGCCGATGCCGGAGGCCATGGCCATTTCGGCAACTGCGACGGCAAGGCCGCCGTCGGAAAGGTCGTGCACGGCAGTGACGATGCCGTCCGCGATCAGCGCGCGAACGAAGTCGCCGACTTTCTTCTCGTGTGCGAGATCGACCGGCGGCGGCGGGCCGTCGGTACGGTTGTGGATATCGCGCATATAGACCGACTGAGCCAGATGCGTGCCCCAGGCCGACGGCGCGCCGACGAGCAGGATCGCCTCGTCCTCTGCGGCAAAACCTATCCGCGCCATCTTCGACCAATCGCGGATAAGGCCTACACCGCCGATGGTCGGCGTCGGCAGGATGCCCTGGCCGTTGGTTTCGTTGTAGAGCGAGACATTGCCGGAGACGATCGGAAAACCAAGGACGCGACAGGCTTCGCCGATGCCGCCGACGGCTTTCACCAACTGACCCATGATCTCAGGGCGTTCCGGATTGCCGAAATTCAGGTTGTCGGTGGCGGCGAGGGGTTCTGCTCCGGTTGCCGTGAGATTGCGCCAGCATTCGGCGACCGCCTGTTTGCCGCCCTCATATGGATCGGCTTCGCAATAGCGCGGGGTGACATCCGAAGAGAAGGCGAGTGCCTTGGTGGCATGGCCTTCGACGCGCACCACGCCGGCATCGCCGCCGGGTAGCTGCAGCGAATTGCCTTGGATCAGCGTGTCATACTGTTCCCAGACCCAGCGGCGGCTCGAAAGATTGGCACTGCCGAGCAGTTTCAGCAGTGCGTCTGCCACATCGGCCTGCGGAATATCGTCAGCAGCGAGAGGTGCGCGCTTGGCGGGCTCGACCCATGGGCGGTCGTATTCGGGCGCCTGGTCGCCGAGGTCCTTGATCGGCAGGTTTGCGACCTCGTCGCCCTGATGGATGATGCGGAAGCGCAGGTCGTCGGTCGTCTTGCCGACGATGGCGAAATCAAGCCCCCATTTGCGGAAGATAGCCTCGGCTTCTTCTTCCTTTTCCGGGCGCAGCACCATCAGCATGCGCTCCTGGCTCTCCGAGAGCATCATTTCATAGGCCGACATGCGCTCCTCGCGCACCGGCACCTTGTCGAGGTCGAGTTCAATGCCGAGGTCGCCCTTGGCGCCCATTTCGACGGCCGAGCAGGTGAGGCCGGCAGCGCCCATGTCCTGAATGGCGATGACGGCACCAGATGCCATCAGCTCGAGGCAGGCCTCGAGCAGGCATTTTTCGGTGAAGGGATCGCCGACCTGAACGGTCGGGCGCTTCTCGTCGATCTTGTCGTCGAATTCGGCAGACGCCATGGTCGCGCCGCCGACGCCATCGCGGCCGGTCTTGGCGCCGAGATAGACGACCGGCAGCCCGACGCCCTTGGCCTCCGACAGGAAGATAGCGTCGGTCTTGGCCAAGCCTGCGGCGAAGGCGTTGACGAGGATGTTGCCGTTGTAGCGCGCGTCGAAATTGACCTCGCCACCGACGGTCGGCACGCCGAAGGAATTGCCGTAGCCACCGACGCCGGAAACGACGCCTGCCACCAGATGTTTCGTCTTGGGATGATCCGGCGCACCGAAGCGCAACGCGTTCATAGCCGCAATCGGCCGCGCGCCCATGGTGAAGACGTCGCGCAGGATGCCGCCGACGCCGGTCGCCGCACCCTGATAGGGCTCGATGTAGGAGGGGTGGTTGTGGCTCTCCATCTTGAAGACCACGCAATCGCCGTCGCCGATATCGACCACGCCGGCATTCTCACCCGGTCCCTGGATCACGACATCGCCCTTGGTGGGCAGGGTGCGCAGCCACTTCTTCGAAGATTTGTATGAGCAGTGCTCGTTCCACATCGCGGAAAATATGCCGAGCTCCGTGAAAGTCGGCTCGCGCCCGACCAGATCCAGTATCCGCTGATACTCGTCGGGCTTCAGCCCGTGCGATGCGATCAGCTCGTCGGTGATTTTCACGTCGTTGGAGATGGTCATGATGGCCAGCGGATTCCTTGGGGCGTCGAAAAATAGCTCAATAGCGCAAGCCGCCGCCGGGATATACCGCAAAAGGCCGAAAATTCACCGGGAAGATGGAGCTTTAGCCAAAGCTGTCATAACCCGCGCGGCCTTCATCGAGAAGGCGACGGATTGCCGCCAGTCCGTCAGCGACGTCCTGACGGTTTTGCGGGGCCGAAATGCCGACGCGAACACGGTGAAAGACGCGGTCGGAGCGCCCGGCCTTGAACTCGTCCTCATCGTCTATGAGCACGCCCTGCTCGTAAGCGGCGTTCTTGAACGTTCCAGAATGCCATGGCTCCGGCACGGACAGCCAGAAGAAGGGCACGCCATCATTGGAGGTGAAATCATGGCCGGTAAGCGTAGAGCGGGCTATCGCCAGGCGCGCATTGATTTCCGCCAGCGACCGTGCGCGGATTGCGGCAGCCTCGCCGGACAGGACCAGCTGCGCGCAGAGCTCTGCGAGCAGAAACGGCATTCCACCGGTCGTCATCTTGTGCGCGACGCGGACGCGATGCCGGTAATTGGGTGGGCAGGAGATCCAGCCGCCACGAACGCCCGCCGCGACCGACTTCGAAAGGCCGCCAACCACGAAAGTGCGTTCCGGCGCGAATTCGGCAAGAAGCGGCGTCGGGTCGTCGGTCAAGGCACCGTAGAGATCGTCTTCGATCAGAAGGACATTGTATCGCCGCGCGATATCGGCGATCGCCGCGCGCCTTTCCCTGGGCATGATAGCGCCGGTAGGGTTCTGGCCCGTCGGCATCAGAAAGGCCATGGCCGGATGCTTCTGCGCGCAGACGCGCTCGAAATCGTCCGGGTCGACGCCGTTCTCATCCGATTCCACCAGGGCCATGCGTCGGCCGACAAGCCCGGCGCTCCTTGCGATCTGCGTGTAGGTCACGTGTTCGAAAAGTATGTAATCGCCAGGAGAGGTGAGGGCCGATATGGCCGAAATCACCGCTGCATGGGCGCCGAGCGTCGGCACGATGCTGTCCGCCTGCGGATTGAAGCCATTGCGCGACAGCCAGCGCCGTCCTGCTTCGAACCAGTGGTCGGGGAATGATCTCGTATAGCTGGCGACCTCCTGCGGGTGATCGCGGGTGATTGCCGACAGGATCGTCTCGATTATCTTGCCCTGTCCGACATCCGGGGCAGCGGTGCTGTCGAAGCGCAGTTTTCCGATCGGCGGCTCTGCGAGGCGCGTGCCCTCCCTTGGCGCGACGGCAGGTATCTCGATGTTGTCGTTCGCATCCAGGCCACGCCCCAGCACATATGTTCCACGCCCGACCTCTCCGCTGACAAGGCCACGCTCGCGCAAAAGCGCATAAGCGCGGCCCACGGTGCCGATGGTGACACCGATGTCGTAGGCGAGATTTCTCTGGGGCGGCAGTTTTTCGCCGGCGGGCAATGTGCCGGCACCAATGTCGGATTCGATCCTGTCGGCCAGGCGCAGATAGAGCGGGCCAGAACCTTCGGAGAGATTGGGGAGCCAATTTGTCATGGTGACAATTTTCTACATTGTCTTTTGAATCGAGTCAATGCAGTTGAATTGTATCTATTAACGAGACTCTTTGAGCGAAATTATGAGTACAATAGATACAATTCGGAGTGGCTCATCCCTTCGGGAATCCTCAGCCGGGAAGTCGGATTATCTCCGCAGGTTCAGCACAACTGTGCTTCGGTTCATCGATTGGCTGGAAATGCGCTTGGAAAAGCGGCGTAGCAGGCTGGCGCTTATGGAACTGACCGACGCGCAGCTTGCCGATATCGGCATTTCAAGAGGCGAAGCCTATCGCGAAGGAATCCGCTCGTTCCTCGACTGAATCGCGGCCGGGGGACGTAGGTTTCTTACGTAGGGTCAGGCCGTGCTGCCGCAGGCATTGTTGCCGCTCGACCAGCGCGTCAGATCGGCGTGGATGCGCGCTCCGATGGGCTCCGACATCAGCGGGCCGAAGGATTCGACCCGGCTCGAATTGCCGCGCGCCTGCACGACGAGCAGGGGAAGTCCGCCATAATTCTTGGCCGGCACCAGCAGGAAGCGCGGTGTGCCGCCGAAAGCATTGAGCTCGTTGGCGAGACGATAGGATTTGAAAGCCGGGTCCTTGCTGGCGAACCAGCATTTGTGGGCGGCGATTGCGACCGTTTCCATTGCCAGCAGGGACGCGCTCTTGCCGGAGCCAACTGATGGCGTCGACGGCTTAGATCCGGACTGGCAGGCAGAGAGCACCAGCAGCGATGAAAGAGCTACCGTCAGAATGCGAAAATTCTTCATGCGCCGACGCCCGCCGTTTCGAATCGTTGATTTTGATCAGTAAGATACAGGAAGAAACGAAGAACTCTACGCTGGGTTCTCAAGCGTCGGCCAACGCTGGCTGGCTTGACGACCCGCGCAAGGCGCTCTCGAACAGCGCCCGGCCATCGCTGCCGCCATGGGCTGCCTCGATCAGGTTTTCGGGATGCGGCATCAGGCCGAGCACGTTGCCCCGGTCATTGACGATGCCGGCGATGTCGTTGATCGAGCCGTTCGGGTTCGTGCCTTCTGCGTAGCGGAAGACGACCTGGCCTTCGCCTTCTATGCGGGCAAGCGTGTCTGCATCGGCAAAGTAGTTGCCGTCGTGATGCGCTACGGGGCTGCGGATGATCTGGTTTGGCTTGTAGCCACGGGTGAAGGCCGTGTTGGCATTGGCGACCTGAAGCTTGACCTCGCGGCAGACGAATTTCAGCGATGCGTTGCGCATCAATGCGCCGGGCAACATGCCTGCCTCTACGAGAATCTGAAAACCGTTGCAGACGCCGATGACCGTAACGCCCTTGGCTGCCTTGTCGGCGATAGCGCGCATGACCGGCATGCGCGCGGCAATGGCGCCACACCGCAGATAGTCGCCATAGGAGAAGCCGCCGGGAATGGCGATCAGGTCGACATCCGGAATTTCGGTGTCGGTCTGCCAGACGGTGACGGGCGCTTTGCCCGAAATCTTGGTCAGCGCCGCGATCATGTCGCGGTCACGATTGAGGCCGGGGAGGACGACGACGGCTGATTTCATGATTGGAGCTACCGAACGATTTGTGGAGCGATGTGTTTGAAGGCGAGCTTGCCGACGCGTGCAGCTTCCTTGCGGCTGCCGGCAATATTACGCATCAGAAGCAGCTTGCCGTCCTGATAGATGGTGTAGGTTGCCGCATAGGTGCTATCGGCTATCTTGACGTCGCTGACGAAGCCCACGGCACCCTTGAGGTTGGCGGGTTTGATGCTGTAGCAACTGCTGCCGCGCGAAACTGCGTTCTGCTTGCAGATATCGAGCATCGTCTTGGCGGTCGTCTTGCCGCTTCTGATGTTGCTCTCCGTGCCGGCCGGGCCGCGGGAAAGCTGCAAATCCATGGCGACGAAACCGTCGCATTTCTCGCAGGCGATCGTGAGGCGGTCGCGCTCTTTCTTGACTGACCATTCGCCGGCCGGGAATGCGCCAACGTCGACCTTGCGAAGATCGGACAGCAGCATGTCGGCACTTGCGGATTGCGCACCCGCCAATAGGGCAACAAACGCTGCAGCTGACAGCTTCGCCAGGATGCGCGTTCCTATCGCCAGCCGCGCCTTCATCTACCGCAGTTCCACCGCGTAGTTCTCGATCACGGTATTGGCCAGAAGCTTGTCGCACATGGCGTTGAGGTCGGCTTCCACCTTCGCCTTGTCGGTTCCGTCGACCTCTATGTCGAAGACCTTGCCTTGGCGGACCGAGCCGACGCCGCCGAAGCCGAGTGCGTCGAGCGCATGTTCGATCGCCTTGCCCTGCGGGTCCAGAACGCCATTCTTGAGTGTAACGGTTACACGGGCTTTGATCACGGCCGCTTGTCTCCGGATATTTGCGTGGAAATGATGCGGCGCGAAAGCTGGCTTTCGCGCCGATATGCTCAGTGTTTTACAAGAACCGGGCCGGTCGGGCGCGGCGTCTCGTTTTCGTTCATGATGCCGAGACGGCGGGCGACTTCCTGGTAAGCCTCGACCAGTCCGCCCATGTCGCGGCGGAAACGGTCCTTGTCCATCTTTTCCTGGGTATTCACGTCCCACAGGCGGCAGCTGTCCGGCGAAATCTCGTCGGCAACGACGATGCGCATCATGTCGCCTTCGTAGAGGCGGCCGCATTCGATCTTGAAATCGACGAGCTGGATGCCGACGCCGAGGAAGAGGCCGGAGAGGAAGTCGTTGACGCGAATGGCGAGTGCCATGATGTCGTCGATTTCCTGCGGGCTCGCCCAGCCGAAAGCGGTGATGTGCTCTTCCGAGACCATCGGATCGTCGAGCGCGTCGGCCTTGTAGTAGAATTCGATGATCGAGCGGGGCAGGACGGTGCCTTCCTCGATGCCGAGGCGCTTGGCCAGCGAGCCGGCTGCGATGTTGCGCACCACGACTTCCAGCGGGATGATCTCGACTTCGCGGATCAGCTGCTCGCGCATGTTGAGCCGGCGGATGAAGTGCGTCGGGATGCCCATGCGGTTCAGATGGGTGAAGATGTGCTCGGAAATACGGTTGTTGAGCACGCCCTTGCCGTCCACCACTTCATGCTTCTTCTTGTTGAAGGCGGTGGCGTCGTCCTTGAAAAACTGGATAAGCGTCCCCGGCTCAGGGCCCTCATAGAGGATCTTGGCCTTGCCTTCATATATGCGGCGGCGATTTTTCATCTTATTTTTCTCTGGATTCAAGGGCTGTCGGCACGTAACCGGTCCCTTCATATCGCGCGCGAAACGCGGCGGTTGTGGGTTTCATGCGGTCTCTATCTCAAACGCAGCCATTGCTCAATCAGCAAATCCTCTCAATCAACCGCTTTCCCATACGAAATGCCGCACCGCAGGCTATAACAGCGCATATTGACCCGGACGCCGCCTTTTGGTTTGTGCTGGTACAACCCATATTCAACATCACGAATCGATATCAGATCCGGAGGATTTGCCATGAGCAGCATGAAGGACCGCGAAGAAGGCTTCGAAAAGAAGTTCGCGATGGACGAAGAACTGCGGTTCAAGGCGACTGCACGGCGCAATAAGCTGCTGGGCCTGTGGGCCGCCGAGAAGCTTGGCAAGACCGGTGCTGATGCGGACGCCTATGCCAAGGAAGTGGTAATTTCCGATATCGAGGAAGCAGGCGATCACGACGTGTTCCGCAAGATACGCAAGGATTTCGATGCCGCCGGCGTCGAGCAGTCCGACCACCAGATCCGCCGCACCATGGACGAATTGCTGGCGACTGCGGCCGAGCAGATCATGAATTCCTGACGTCTTCCCGGCGTTGGCCCAAATGAACCGCCCGCATGACGGGCGGTTTTTCTTTGCCTTGGCGGAAGTTTCCGGGTGAGATGATCCGGGAAATTTCGAGGAGCCGCTTCATGACATTTTCATCCCGACTGGCCGCTGGCGAGACGCTGATAACCGCATGGTCCGGCATTCCGGATGCGCTCACGGTCGAGATCGTCGCCGCGCAGGGTTTTGACGCGGTGACGCTCGACATGCAGCATGGCGGTCATCACGAAGACAGCGTCCTGCGCGGCATCGTTCCCGTGTTGCGGGCGAACAAGCATCCGGTGGTGCGCATCCCGGTCGGCCGTTTCGACATGGCGAGCCGGGCGCTGGATTTCGGTGCGGAAGCGGTCATCGCGCCGATGGTGAACTCGGTGGAGGATGCGCAGCGCTTTGCTGCGGCGATGAAATATCCGCCGGTCGGCGAAAGGTCGTGGGGGCCGTCCTTCGCGCTGCCACGCGCCGGCGGCAGCGACATGAAGGCCTGGCTGAAGGAAAGCAACGCGAAGACGGTATCCTTCGCGATGATCGAAACGCGCGCTGCTCTGGCAGCCCTTGACGGCATTCTGGAAACGCCGGGCATCGACGGCATTTTCGTCGGCCCCGCCGATTTCTCCATCGCGTGGACCAATGGTGCTACGGTCGATGCGACCTTGGAAGACATGATGGAAACGGTGGAGAATATTGCCGCCAAAGTCAGGGCTGCGGGCAAGCATGCTGGCATTTTTGTCGTCGATGCAGCCATGAGCGGTCGCTTCGTCGATATGGGCTATCGTTTCCTGGCTCTCGGCACCGAGCATCGATACATCGCCATGGGTGCGGAAGCGCTGCTTAAGACGGCGCGCGGTTCCCTGCGCTAGAGATATTCCGCTAACCCGGCAGGTTGCTGAGAAAGTTTGCGAAGGCCATCGTGCCTTCCGGCCACGGCCCATAACCGGCATCCGCATTGATGTGGCCGGCTTCACCGGCATGAATGAACCTCGAGCCCCAGGCAGCCGCGATGTCTTCCGCAATCTCCTGCGAGCAGAATGGATCGTTGCTGCTGGAGACGACGACCGACGGGAAGGGCAGCGGATCGCGCGGGTAGGGACCAAAGGTCATCAGGTGCTTCGGCCTGATTTCGGGGTTTGCGACATCGGGGGGAGCCACGAAGAAAGCACCCGCGACAGGCTTTTTGAATTGCGGGATGGCCTGGATGACAGTCGGCACGCCAAGCGAATGAGCGATGAACACCACCGGCTTTTGCGCCTCGTTCACCGCTTTCACGACAGCAGCCGTCCAGTCCTCGACGACCGGCTTCGACCATTCCGCCTGTTCCACGCGCCGCGCGGTGGAAAGCTTCTGCTCCCAGCGCGTCTGCCAATGGTCCGGGCCTGAGTTGGTGTAGCCGGGGACGATGAGAATATCTGCGTCTTTTACCTTCATGCCGCGCATGTAGCGATGGCAGGCTGTGCGTGCAACTCTTTGCTTTGCTGTCGCAATGCTGAACAGCGTGTTTCCTGATTTGCAGCTTGTGCACCAGACCTTGGGCCCCGATGTTACCAGCAACGAAACGTCGTTGATTTTCAGGGGATGGGCTTTTGCAACTCACACGGCGTAATTTTGTCGGCGGCGCCGGTCTGCTCGCTTTTGGGGCAGGGACGGGCACTGGCCGAACGGAGCCAGACATGAGCGAATTGCCATTTGCCGCCACCACGCCGGTCAGCGTTTCCCGCATCGGCCTGAAGGCGAAGAACGCCGAAAACCTCGCCGCCTATTATCGGGCGGTGGTCGGTCTTGAAGAACTGTCACGCGATGGATCTGTGATCACGCTGGGCGCCAGCGGCCGTCCTTTGATGGAGATCGAAAACGATGCTGCCGCACGCCAGGAAGACCCACGCAGCGCCGGCCTCTTCCACACCGCGTTTCTGCTGCCATCCCGCGCCGATCTTGGGCGCTGGATAAAGCACGCGATCGCCAGCAACATCGCCGTTGACGGTGCCTCCGACCATCTGGTCAGCGAGGCGCTTTATCTCACCGACCCGGAAGGCAACGGCATAGAAATCTATGCTGACCGCCCGCACGAAAGCTGGAAATGGAATGGTGCGCAGGTCGAAATGGCGACGGCGGCGCTCGATATCCCCGGCATCGTCGCCTCCGTGCCGGCCGGCAGCCCTGAATGGAAGAGCGCGCCGGAAAACAGCGTGATCGGCCACGTCCATCTTCGTGTTGGCAAGCCCGCCGAGGCTGAAGATTGGTGGAACTCGGAATTCGGCTTCGACACGGTTGCCAAATATGGCGGCAGCGCCGTCTTTCTGTCTTCCGGCGGCTACCACCATCACATCGGCGCTAATTCCTGGCAGAGCCCGGGTGCCGGAAAGCGTGAAAGTGGCCAGACCGGCCTGACCTGGGTCGAGATGCGCTCGGCCGCCGCCAAGGCGGAAGAAACGCGCGAGGACCCGTGGGGCACGGTTATCAGGACGGTGCCGGACAAGGCCTGAAGCGCGCAAAACGACAAATGAAAAAGGGCCTGCTGCAGGGAATGCGCAGGCCCTTTTTTGATGGGAGGTCGTATGCAGTTACAACGATGGCGACTGCATTCGGTTCCGTCTTAGCTTTGGCCGAATACCCGCTTGAAGATCGTGTCGACGTGCTTGGTATGATAGCCAAGGTCGAATTTTTCGCGGATTTCCTGCTCGGACAAGGCCGCCGTCACTTCCTTGTCGGAAAGCAATTCCTCAAGAAAATCAGCACCCTGTTCCCAGACCTTCATGGCGTTGCGCTGGACTAGCCGGTATGAGTCTTCGCGTGACACGCCTGCCTGCGTCAGTGCCAGAAGCACGCGCTGCGAATGGACCAGACCGCGGAACTTGTTGAGGTTCTTCAGCATGTTTTCGGGATAGATGACCAGCTTCTCGACGACGCTGGCGAGGCGGTTCAGCGCGAAATCGAGGGTGATGGTCGTGTCCGGCCCGATGGCGCGCTCGACGCTCGAATGCGAGATATCGCGCTCATGCCACAGTGCCACGTTTTCGAGTGCCGGCGTAACCGACATGCGCACGAGGCGGGCAAGGCCGGTCAGGTTTTCCGTCAAGACCGGGTTGCGCTTGTGCGGCATGGCCGACGAGCCCTTCTGGCCGGGCGAGAAGAACTCTTCCGCTTCCAGCACTTCGGTGCGCTGCATATGGCGGATTTCGATGGCGACGTTTTCGATAGACGAGGCGATGACGCCGAGCGTGGCGAAGAACATGGCGTGACGATCGCGCGGTATGACCTGTGTCGAGACAGGCTCCGGCACGAGGCCAAGCTTCTCGCATACATATTCTTCCACCGACGGATCGATGTTGGCGAAGGTGCCGACCGCGCCCGAAATGGCGCCCGTGGCGATTTCCGCGCGCGCTGCCACCAGACGTGCCCGGTTGCGTGTCATCTCGGCATAGAAGCGGGCGAAGGTCAGGCCCATAGTCGTCGGCTCGGCATGGATGCCGTGGCTGCGGCCGATGCGAATGGTGTTCTTATGCTCGAAAGCACGCGTCTTCAGGGCGGCGAGAACACGATCGAGGTCGGCCAGCAGAAGGTCTGCCGCGCGCACCAGCTGGATGTTCAGCGTTGTGTCGAGCACGTCGGAAGAGGTCATGCCCTGGTGGACGAAACGCGCGTCGGGTCCGATGAATTCGCCAAGGTGGGTGAGGAAGGCGATGACGTCGTGCTTGGTGACGGCCTCGATCTCGTCGATGCGGGCGACGTCGAACTTCGCCGCGCCGCCTTTTTCCCAGATCGTCTTTGCGGCTTCCTTCGGAATAACGCCGATCTCGGCCAGTGCGTCGCAGGCATAGGCCTCGATCTCGAACCAGATGCGGAAGCGCGTTTCCGGCGACCAGATGGCAACCATTTCCGGGCGCGAATAGCGAGGGATCATGTCAGGGCATCCATGTGAGCATTGTTCAGCGGCGTCCTAACAGAGGAGGGCGCATTGCTCAATGCGGACGGCGCGCAAACCACAAAGCAGCTATAAACAGGACGACGAAGCCAACCGGGAAGAACAGGCGAATTCCCAGCACCGTGAATTGATAGAGTGCGGCCAGCCCCGTGAAAACGATCTGGAATGCCCAGATCACGGTGAATGCGTCGGCGTGCCATTGCGCGTAGTAGAGGCGATACTGAATGGCATAAAGCACAGCCGTAACGCCTATCGTCGCGACGGCGAAGGAAACGAATGCGGCGGCAAATGCCGTTTCGGCGCGTTTGCCCTGTGAAAGAAAGGCGGCCCCCCATAGTCCGAGCGGAAAGGCTAAAAATCCCCCGGCTGCGAACAGTGTTGTCACGGTCCGCATCTTTTCCGGCGTTTCCCAGGCATCGAGCATGAGATTGAAAAGGGCACTGCCAGCCATCGCGACGGCCCAAAGTGCCGCGCCTATCGACGCGACGCGAACTGATGGACGGGTACGGCGAAGGCGTGCGAGCAGACGCCTGATGCCTTGATTGCCTGCAACGGCTGTGATGTCGGACGCGCTCACAATCGACCCGTCACAGCGATCCAGCGGTAATCCGGACCTTCGAAGCCGACGCCACGTATGGCGATCAGCACCGCATAGGCTGGCTTGCCGCCTTCGCCAAAAAAGGTCTGGATGCCGCCGATGCTATATCCGAGCGGACAGCCACGGCTCTGCGGGATTGTCTTGTCCTCATGCAGCGTACGCGTCTGGCCGCCGTCGTGTGCATCGATGCGAAGCAGGCGGAAGCCGGATGTCTCGCCCATGCCCTCGCAACTGGCTGCGGGCAGAGGGATTTCCTCGAGCCGAACCTCCAGCGGATCGTCAATGGGTGGGAAGACCGGGCGCGGATTGACGACCATGCGATGTGGGTCGGCGTTCAGTTGGGTTACCGCGTTGGAGCCGGCGGCAATGCCGCGATTCAGGCCTGCTCCCTTGACGATCTTGTCGCCGAGTTCGGAAGACTGTTTTCGAGCCGCTTCAAGATTTGCGCTCTCATCGTCGAGCCTGACGCGCACCGGCGAGCCGGGCAGGAATTTGTCGGTCGCGGTGTCGATGTAATAGCGGTTGGAATAGGGAAACCCTGATCCATCCTGCACGCCATATTCCTCGAAAACGAAGATGCCGCCGTCGGCGCTAAAGCCCATGACTTCCAGATTGGCGACGTCGCCGGCTCGGGCTGCCGGGACAGTCGCCAAGGCAGCAAGGCAGGCCGCTGCAAATACAGCCTTCACGTTCATGTTCTGCTCCGGTTTCGGCTCGAAGTTTTCCCGAACCATAAGGTCGAAGGTCCTAACACGGCGTATGCATCCAAACCGGCACCCGCGCGTTCACCTTGGTTGTCTATAACAAGGAGATATTGCCGTGGCGAACGTCAACCAGATTAGGGAACATATGGAAGTCATCGGGGCAGACGGCGTTCACGTCGGCACCGTGGACAAGGTCGAAGGTCATCGCATCAAACTGACAAGGAATGACAGCGGCATGGGCGCCCACAAAGGCCATCATCATTATATCTCCACCAGCCTTGTCGCTGAACTGGAAGGCAACAAAGTTCGCCTCTCGGCAAATGCGGATGTCGCGGTGACCTTCGAGGAAGAAGCCGACGGGAAATAGTCTCCTGTAGGCTCCTAGCGCGACGACCAGACCGGAAACAGATCGTTCTCGGCAGGGGTCGCGGCAAATATGGCGCGCGCGATGGCCCGCGCCATGGTCGCGCCTGCGGCGGCATAAAGGTCGATGGCGTCGTTCAGTTCCAGCGTCTTCCCGCTGCGGCCGGTTGCGAGTGCAAACACCAGATCGCCGTCGACGGGCGTGTGCGTCGGCCAGATGGCGCGGGCAAAGCCGTCATGCGCAGCGATTGCAAGCCGCTTGGCAGCCGCCTTGGTCATGACCGCATCGGTCGCGATTATGGCGATGGTGGTGTTTTCGCCGGCTTTCATGCCATCCCGGAATTTGAGACGAACGTCCTGGGCATCCGCGGGCAGAGGCGCCGGAAAGCCAAGCCCGCCGAACTCGTCGCCTATCTCCCAGGGGGCGGCCCAGAAATGACGGCTGTTGCCAACAGTAACAGACCCGGTCGGGTTTGCGGCGACCAGCGCGCCGATGGTGACGCCATTGGGCAGCAGCGTCGAGGCTGAGCCGAGGCCGCCTTTCAATCCGGCGCTCAACGCGCCTGTTCCGGCACCAGCGGTGCCGATTGAAAAATCCAGCGAGGCGTTCTGCACGGCCTCGTAACCGAGTTCGCGGTACGGCGGATAAAGCCCCCAATCCTTGTCGCCGCCGTTCGGCAGGTCGAAAAGGATCGCAGCCGGCACGATCGGGATTCGAAAATCGCGCGCCGCAAAGCCGATGCCCTTTTCGCGCAGTGCCGCCTGCACCCCGGACGCTGCGTCGAGTCCGAACGCCGAGCCGCCGGACAGCACCACCGCGTTGATGGTTTCGACCGAATTGTGTGCCTCAAGGAGGTCGGTCTCGCGCGTTCCAGGCGCTCCGCCCAACACCTGCACGCCCGCCACCGCCGGCTCATCGCAGAGAACCACGGAAACGCCGGATTTGAGCTTTGCATCGTCCGCATTGCCGACGCGCAAGCCGGCGACATCGGTGATCAGATTGCGCGGTCCGGTCCTGAAGGTCATTGCACGTCCAATGGGAGAAAGCGTGAGCCGTCGAAGCGGAACAGGCGATATGGGTTTGCCGAAAGATCGCCCTTGTCATTGAAACGCACGGGGCCGATCGAGGTGGAGAACTCGCGGCTGTCCAGCGTCTCAGCCAGAGGTTTTCTCGTATCAGTGGTTTCGGTCACGGCGGCTATGGCGATTTCGGTGGCTGCGTAAGCCGGCAGCACGTAGCCCTCGGGGACTATTCCCTTGGCGCCAAGCTTCGAGATGGCGGCTGGCGTGGCCATGTCGGACCATTCAGAAAGGGCGACCATCAACGTGCCTTGGGCGAGCGGCACGTCTCCCGGTGCAGACCGCAAATTCTCGCCGCCGGCAAAGATGATGTCGGTGCCGATCTTTTTTGCGTCGCGGGCCATTATGGCTATGTCGTCGCGGTCGCCGCCGACGAAGACATGCGTCGCTTCGGCCTTGCGCAACCTGCCGACCAGACCGATCTGGTTGTCCAGCTGCGGGCGAAATGTATCAGTAAATACGGGCTTTAGGCCGCTTTGCTCAGCCACCGTTCGAAAACTCTCGGCCAGTTCGCGGCCGTAGATCGTGCCGTCATCGATGACCGCAAAAAGCTCGTCGCGCCAAAGCCGGGTCAGCAGACGCCCGGCTGCCTCGCGCTCGCTGTCGGCGCGTGGTCCCAGGCGAAACACCGGCCAGCCGGTTTTTTCGCGGCTGTCGGTGCGCACGCCAACCGTGATGACGGGGATGTTTGCCTGCTTCAGGATCGGCAAGGCGGCTTCGATGGACTCCGTGCACAAAAAGCCGACGACAATCTGTACCTTTGCGTCGACAAATCGCTGGGCGGCATTCACGCCGCCTTCGCCCGTGCAGGTGTCGTCGGCGACTTCAAGTGTGATGTCGGGCGCGCTTGCTGCTTCGAGTGCGCCGTTGCGGATCTGCTCGCCGAGAAGCTGGGAAGGGCCGCTGAGCGGCGCGGCCACGCCGATGCGCATTGCCTCCGCCCGAGCCGGGCCGCCGGCGAGCGCCAGCGCGAACAGTGCGCCAATGACAAAGCCTGCAATCCGCATAGGTTTCAACGTTTCCCCCAATGCCGGCAAGGGCATAGCCGGCATCATTTTCCGGCCAAGAGGTAAAGGCTGCCCCTTGATAGCGCAACACGCTAATTCAAGGGTGGCCCAAGTCGCATTGCTTGTGGCGTTATGTCCTTGGCCATATATACCGGACAACTGATTGTCTTGGGGTTTACCGAGTGTTGAAGAAAAACGATATCGAGCCGCAGGCCTACCGGGATGCGATGAGCCATTTTGCCGGAGCCGTCCATGTCGTGACTACGGATGGGGCCGCCGGTAGGCGCGGCGCGACCGTGATTGCGGCCTGTTCGGTATCGGATACGCCGCCGATGATTCTCGTCTGCCTGAACCGCGAAAATCCCAAAAATCAGCTGTTTGTCGAGAACGGCAATTTCGCGTTGAACACGCTGTCTTCCCATCATCAACACGTGGCGGCAGGGTTTTCGGGCATCACGAAGCTGTCGGCCGACGAACGTTTCGCGCTCGCGCAATGGAACACGATTTCCAGCGGCGCGCCGACGCTTGCCGATGCGCTGGCGGTTTTCGATTGCGAACTGGTCGATACCAAGGATCTCGCGACCCATCGTGTGCTTTTTGGCAAGGTGACAGGCTTGCGCATCGGCGATAATTTGGAGCCGCTCGTCTATCACGACCGCGGCTATCACGTCCTTGGCCGATAAGGCCCATGGAGACGCAATGAACGAAGCGACGCCACGCCCGGTCCCCCAATCGATCGACGAAACACTCGATATGCTGACCGGGGCGAACTATGTCGCCGACCGGGCGCTGGCGACGGTGCTGTTCCTCAGCCTGCGCATGAAGCGGCCACTTTTCCTGGAAGGCGAGGCGGGCGTCGGCAAGACTGAAATCGCCAAGGTTCTGGCACAAGCGCTCGGCCGCCGGTTGATCCGGCTGCAATGCTATGAGGGGCTCGACGTTTCCTCGGCCGTCTACGAATGGAACTATGCCGCGCAGATGATCGAAATCCGCATGGAGGAAGCCGCCGGCAAGGTCGACCGCTCCGACATGGAACGCAACGTCTTCTCCGAAAAATACCTGATCCGCAGGCCAATCCTCGAAGCGCTGACCGGCAAGGATGGCGCAGCGCCGGTGTTCCTTATCGACGAACTCGACCGTACTGACGAAGCGTTCGAGGCGTTCCTTCTCGAAATCCTTTCCGATTTCCAGGTGACGGTGCCGGAGCTGGGCACGATCAAGGCGGAAGAACCGCCGATCGTCATCATCACCACCAATCGCACGCGCGAAATCCATGACGCGCTGAAGCGGCGCTGCCTCTATCATTGGGTCGATTATCCCGATGCAGAGCGCGAACTGGAAATCGTGAACCGAAAGGTGCCGCAGGCCAATGAGCGGCTTTCGGCCGAGGTCGTGCGCTTCATCCAGAAATTGCGCGAAATCGAATTGTTCAAGGTGCCCGGCGTTGCGGAGACCATCGACTGGGCGAGCGCTTTGACCGAACTCGACAAGGTCGCGCTCGATCCCGAAACCATTTCCGACACGATCGGCGTGCTGTTGAAATACCAGGACGACATAGCGCGCATCGAGCAGGGCGAAGGCCGCCGCATCCTCAATGAGGTGAAGGCGGAGCTTTCGGCGGCAGAGTAGACGGCGGGTGATGGACAATTTTCGTTCCACTCCGAAAACCGCCAAGCCCGAAGGGCGCATTGCCGACAACATCGTCTACTTCGCCCGCGCCCTGCGCAAGGCCGGCATGCGCGTCGGGCCGGCTTCGGTCAAGGATGCGATAGAGGCGGTGCTGGTGGCAGGCATCGGCAGCCGCGACGACTTTTACTGGACCCTGCATGCCGTGCTGGTCTCGCGGCACGAAGACCACGCGACATTTGACGAGGCCTTTCGGCTGTTCTGGAAATCGCGCGAACTGATCGAAAAGATGATCGCCATGTTCTCGCCGGTCGCACCCGACAAGCGCGAGAAGCAGAAGCCGCGCACTGCCGAAAACCGTGTCAGCCAGGCGATGTTCGAGGGCCACGAGAAGAACCAGCCGCCGCGCGAGATTCCGGAAATTGAGATCGATGCGCGCTTCACCGTGTCGGGCAACGAGATGCTGCGCGGCAAGGATTTCGCGCAGATGAGCGCTGCCGAGATAAGCGATGCCAAGCGCGCCATCGCCGCTTTGCAACTGCCTTTCGATATGGTCACGACACGGCGCTTCCGGCCCGACACACGCGGTCGTGTCGATCCGCGCGCCATGATGCGGGCGGCCGCCCGCACCGGCGGCGAGCTTATTCTGCCCAAATTCCGCTCGGCGCGCGAGGTTCATCCGCCGCTGGTGGTTCTGGCCGATATTTCCGGCTCGATGAGCCAGTACACGCGGATTTTCTTGCATTTCCTGCATGCGCTGACCGAAAAGCGCCGGCGTGTTCACACTTTCGTCTTTGGCACGCGGCTGACCAATCTGACCCGCCAGATGCGGCATCGCGATCCCGACGAGGCGCTGGCGGACAGTTCGGCTGCCGTTCAGGACTGGTCCGGCGGCACGCGCATTGGCGATACGCTGCATGAGTTCAACCGGCTGTGGTCGCGCCGCGTGCTCGGGCAAGGTGCTGTGGTGCTGCTGATTACCGACGGGTTGGAACGGGACGACGTTGCTGGCCTGAGCGAGGAAATGGAGCGGCTGAAAAAATCCTGCCGGCGGCTGATATGGCTCAATCCGCTGTTGCGCTTCGACGGTTTCGAGGCCCGCGCCCGTGGCGTTAAGGCGATGCTGCCGCATGTCGACGAGTTTCGACCGGTGCATAATCTCAACGCGCTGTCCGACCTCTGCGCATCGCTGGACAAGGCGACGACACGCGATGTTGATCCCCGCCGTTGGATGGGGATTGGCAGACCGCATGCAGCATGACCATATTTGTCGTCTGACGGTTTCGGAAAAGACCGTGTTCAATGAGAATCTGAGGGAGCGTCATGCAAAACACAGCGCATCTCGATGAAAGCCGCGACCCGCTGATTATCGCGGAAGGCTGGATGAAGGACGGCAAGGATGTCGCCATCGCCACCGTTGTCGAAACCTGGGGCTCGGCGCCGCGTCCGGTCGGCAGTCATCTGGTCATCGACGCAGAAGGCAATTTTCACGGCTCGGTGTCGGGCGGTTGCGTCGAAGGCGCGGTCGTGTCTGAGGCTGCGGATGTGATCGAGGGCGGCAAGCCGCGCATGCTCGAATTCGGCGTTGCCGACGAGACCGCCTGGCAGGTAGGGCTTTCCTGCGGTGGGCGCATCAAAGTCTATGTCGAGCGACTGGGATAACGGCGCATGGACCCGCTGCATCTGAAAAAGCTGAACACTGAGCGCCGGGCGCGCCGTGCCGCGATCCTTGTCACCGATCTGGGCGATGGCCGCGACCGCATCGTGCGCGAGGGCGACACGGTTGCGGGCGAACTTGGCGAGGCGATTGCAAAGGCGTTTCGCAGCGGCAATTCCGGTTCGGTCGTGGCCGAAGGCCGGAATTTTTTCCTGAACGTCCATCTGCCACAGCCCCGGCTGGTGGTGATCGGAGCGGTCCATATCAGCCAGGCATTGGCACCGATGGCGCAGATTGCCGGTTATCCGCTTGAAATCATCGATCCGCGCACGGCCTTCGCGACCGACGATCGCTTTCCCAGCGTGACGCTGTTTGCCGAATGGCCGGAAGATGTTCTGAAGACGCACCCGCTCGACAGCTACACGGCTTTGGCAGCGCTGACGCATGACCCGAAGATCGATGACTTTGCACTAAAGGCTGCACTCGACGCCGATTGCTTCTATATCGGCGCGTTGGGCAGCCGCAAAACCCATGCAAAGCGAGTCGAACGGCTGATGGCCATGGGCGCGCCGAACGAGGGTATCGAAAAAATCCACGCGCCGATCGGGCTCGACATAGGCTCGGCCAGCCCAGCTGAAATCGCCGTTGCCGTGCTGGCGGAAGTCATTCGCGCCTTCCGTTCGCGCGGGACGGCAAGGTTGCCAAAGGGCCAGGCGGCGTGAAGTTCGGGGCGATCCGCACCGAAGACGCAAAAGGCGCCATACTGGCGCATTCTGTCTCCGTGGGTGAAAGGCGTTTGCGCAAGGCGCATGTGCTGTCGGCCGAAGATATCGCCGCGCTGACTGCAGCCGGGGTTCGCGAACTCGTCGTTGCAAGGCTCGATCCGGGCGACCTCGGCGAGGACCAGGCGGCCGATCGCATCGCCAAAAAGCTCTCGGCCGACAACATCGAGACCAAGCCGGCGGCTACCGGCCGTGTCAATCTTCACGCCGAGGCTTCCGGCGTCTTTACCGTCGACAAGGCGACGATCGATGCGATCAATGCCGTCGATCCCGCAATCACGATCGCAACCGTTGCCCAATATGCCGAGGTCGAGAAGGGCCAGATGGTTGCGACCATCAAGATCATTCCGTTTGCGGTCTCGAGCGATCTGGTCGAGCAGGTCACCCGGCTGGTGAAATCGAGCGAAGTCTTTGCGGTCCATCCATTTCGGCCGAGGCGCATCGGGCTTGTCCAGACCATGCTTCCCGGCCTGAAGGAAAGCGTGCTGAACAAGACGGCGAACATTACGGCCGCGCGCTTTGCCCGGTCGCAAAGCCGGATCACGCAGGAGCGGCGCACGCCGCACGAAACCGGTGCGGTGAAGCAGGCCGTCGAAGAGTTGTTGGTCGAAAACGACATGGTCGTCGTCTTCGGCGCATCCGCAATGAGCGATTTCGAGGATGTCATTCCAGCAGCGATCGTCCAGGCCGGCGGCAAGGTCGTTCGCGCGGGCATGCCGGTCGATCCCGGCAATCTGCTCGTGCTCGGCGAGGTCGGCGGCAAGCCGGTTATAGGTGCCCCAGGCTGTGCCCGCAGCCCCAAGGAAAACGGTTTCGACTGGGTGCTGGATCGCGTGATTGCGGGTCTGCCAGTCACCGACATGGACATTGCCGGCATGGGTGTCGGTGGCCTGCTGATGGAAATCCCGACACGCCCGCAGCCGCGCGAGATAGGCGAGAAACCGCGCAACCCGAAGGTTTACGTCGTGCTGCTTGCCGCCGGCAGGTCAAGCCGCATGGGCGGGCCGAACAAGCTGATGGCGCTGTTCGACCAGAAGCCGCTTATCCGGCAAAGTGCTGAACGTGCGATCGCATCACGCACTGCTGGGACGATAGTCGTCACCGGCCATCAGGCCGACCGGATTGAAAGAACGCTTGCCGGGCTCGGCACGAAGCTCATCCACAATGCGGATTTCGCATCAGGGCTTTCCTCGTCGCTGAAAGCCGGTATCGCAGCCTTGCCGGACGATGCGGCCGGCGCGCTGGTGGTGTTGGGCGACATGCCGGCGGTAACGGCTGCCGATCTTGATCATATGGTCGCGGCGTTCAGGCGGTCCGGGGCGCAATCGATCGTCCGGGCCACCCATGACGGCAAGCGTGGAAATCCGGTCCTTCTGCCGCGTGCGCTTTTCCCTGCGGTGGCGACATTGCAGGGCGATACCGGCGCGCGCCATATCGTCGAAGCTGAGGGGGCCGACGTCATCGATGTCGAAATCGGCGCAGGTGCCGCGATCGACGTCGACACGCGCGACGCCATGGTGGAAGCTGGCGGCATCCTGCAGGAAACCTGAGAAGCGAGGCTCATGATTTTCAACACCCTGTTGCGCGGAGCGCTGGTGTCCGCGCTGTTTCTGGCGGCTGCGCCGTCGCTTGCCTTTGCCGACGGTGTTACGCTTTCTCCCTTCAAGGACGAGCTGTTTGCCTACCCCGGGGTTCTCTCCACCGGGCAGGGCGGCGCCTATACGGTGGTCGACTATCGGGAGATGCGAGACATCAACGAGCGCGACGAGATTCCCGAACGGCGCGTGCGCGGCAAATATGTCTCCACCGGCGTTCGCAAGGTCCAGAAGGATCTGGTGCTGAAGACCGACAGCGGCGACATCCGGCACGTCGCGGTGGGTAGCCTCCAGAATGCCAAGCTGATTACTGTCTATCTGCACGGGCAGGGCGGCAGCCGTAAGCAGGGCGTGGATGATTTTACCTTCGGCGGCAATTTCAACCGGGTGAAGAACCTGATGGCCGCAAATGGCGGCCTGTATCTTTCGCCCGATTTCCCGGATTTCGGCGACAAGGGTGCCGCGCAGATTTCCGCGCTGATCGCGCATTACGCCGATCAATCGCCCGGCGCGCCGGTGTTCGTGGCCTGCGGTTCGATGGGCGGTGCTTTATGCTGGAAGCTTGCAGGTGACAAAGCTATCGCGCCCCGGATATCCGGGCTGCTGCTGCTTGGCTCGCTCTGGGATGACGGCTTTTTGTCGAGCCCGGCGTTCAAGCGCAAGGTGCCGGTTTTCTTCGGGCAGGGCAGCAAGGACCCGGTATTTCCCATCGACAGCCAGGAGGCATTCTTCCGGTCTATTTCCGCCAAGTCGCCCGGCTATCCAACCCGCTTTGTCCGTTTCGAGACCGGCACGCATGGCACGCCAATCCGCATGACGGACTGGCGCGAGGTTTTGAATTGGATGCTTTCTCTCAAGCGATGACGCTATCCCATTGTTTCGCGTTCATTTTTGAAGCGCGAATTAAGGGGCCGTATTGTAGTCGACGACCGACTCTGGGTTGATTTCACCGTCATAGGAAGCATCGACATCGTATTGCACGAGCGTGAAATCGCCGTTGCGGAACAGCCATGTGCCGTTTGATGATGCGTCGCCCACGCCGCGCCATTTTCCATTCGACATGATGGTTTTCGTGGCTTCGTCGTAGGATGAGTTGATGAGCTGGTTTTCGCTGCGGTAACCGATGACGTTGATCGCCTCGACCTTGCCTTCGCTGTTCCCGCCTTCGTAATGGATGTCGAGTTCGGGCGTCGCAAAATGCAGTTCGCGCACGCCGTTCGTCTCGTCGGCCAGATAGTAGACGTGGATTTCATTATAGGCGCCGGCCAGGCAGAAAAAGCGGAAAAGCCGCGCCTTCTGTTCAGGGTCGCTTTCGGCGCTGCCGGCGGGATGAAACGAGATTGTGTGCTCCTCGGGCTTTATCGCGTCGTCAGGCTGGCCGGGCGCGAGCGAGGTGCATTGTTTTGAGTGGGTCGCGGCAAATGCGTTCCTGGCCTCTTCCAGAACTGCATCCTTCGGCGTGGGCGCTGGCCCGTCGCCGCAAGATGCGGGCAGGGCTTCCTCCAGCGGCTTGTCGCTCGGCTTCAGATCGCCTTTTTCTATGCGCAGGCCGGTAAAGGTCTGTTCCTGTAACTGAGGGTTCACGAGACGCGCGGTGTAGCAACCGGCGAACACGGCCTCGCTGCCGTCTTTCTTGCGGGCAAGGACCGCGGCGGGAATGCTGAAATAGGTGCTGCCGGCGGCCCCTTCGGCGCTGGCTTCGCCAGTGACGACCTGCACCTCTTCGGTGTTCTCGTAACCCTTGACGAAGGCCTCATAATCTTTCGCAGGCTTGGTATCGCCGAAATAGTCCCAGGCGCGGGAATATTCCTGGCGGTTCACTGCATTGTACAGTGACTTGATAAGAGAGGCGGCATCCGAACGGTCGTCGAGATAGGTTGGCTCGGCCGCCATCGCCGAAGCGGCAGCCAGACACGAAGCAAGGGCGGCGAGCACTATTCGTTTCATCCGCGAATCTCCCATTCGGCGGATAGTATCGGCCACGGAATGCGGCGCGGTCGTGACGGCCAAGCATCTGTAGCAAAAGTCGTCCCGGCGCGAGGCGCCGGAAACTATTAGCTGTTATTTGAGAGCCATCTCGCGAGCGATACGTGGAAAATCGGCAGGCTTCACGCCGATGTCGGCACGGTCTGCATTGCTCATCGCGTCGAGCATCTGGAACGCGGCGCGATAGCGGTTGTTTTCCCGGTGACGCCGGCTAGTGAACATTTCAGTCAGGAACTTCATGATCAGGACCCTTGGTTGGTCCTCCCACGATCAATATAATCGATTTATATTCCTTGTGCAGGGCAGCATTTGCATGGCTGCCATGTGTTTCGACGAATTCCAGCTGAAACTTTCTTCCGCGCGGCTCGTATTTTCCTATGCCGGCCGAAAGCCGGTTTTTTCCTCGTCGTAAGACGAATTCGGGCTGCACTTCGGTGTGGCCCATTTTTTGGCAGGTGCTGTTTGCATGAAACGGACTGCACCTAAATTTCTCCTCATCACGCCAAGCTATTTTTAACGAGCGCTGTCCTATGGTCGGGAGCGAAATGGCCAGTCGCGCGTTGACGGCAGAGGAGGCTGTCTTGGGAACGAACACCAACCGCGATTTCGCCTCGCTGCTTGACGATCTTTTCGTCAACCCGGCGCCATTCGAGGAGGCATCTCCTCCACCATCGGTTCCGTTCGACTATATGTCCGTTGCCGATGAGCTTCATTCCGGTCGTATCAAAGTCTCGACTGAGACGGCTACCGCCGAATATCGCGACGCTTCCGAGAATTTCGAGGCAGGCTTTGCCGCGTTGCTCTCAAATCTCGATCGATTGGCAGCGGACGAGGTGGCCGAGATCGAAAAGCTGCCGCCGATTGATCCCGAGGCGATTGCCAAGGAACTTGGATTGGCGGCGGCAAAAGCGAGTGCCGATTTCGGACGGCTTCGCCGGAGTTTTGCCTTCCACAATCATCCCGACCGCGTGGCCCCTCATCTGCGCCAGCGCGCCATGGTGCGCATGCAGGTTGCCAACATGCTGATCGACGACGCCAAGCGGCGCGCCGCCAAGCCGACCAAACGCTAACGCCCAGATTTTTACGCATTTGCCCGGACGGTGAGGAAAGCATTTTCCCTGTCGGCGAGGAAATTTGGCCTCCCGCTGCTTGGCGACGGGGCTGTCTCCGGTTTATGCTGAGGCCTCCTTCCCAGCGTGACCACGCAAAATACCCTTCCAGTTCCGGAGATTTTCCATGCAGCAGCGCCGCATTGGCCGCACCGACCTTTCCGTTTCCAAGATCTGCCTTGGCACGATGACATGGGGGCAACAGAACACCGAGGCCGAAGGTCATGCCCAGATGGACCTCGCTTTCTCGCGCGGCGTGAATTTTCTCGACACGGCCGAACTCTATTCGATCCCGCCAAAGCCCGAGACGCAGGGAAGCACCGAAACCATCGTCGGCAACTGGATGAAGGCGCGTGGCAATCGCGACCGCGTCATCCTCGCCTCCAAGGTGGTCGGCCGCACCTCTAATGAATGGTTCCGGGGAGGGCGACCGTCGAAGCTGGTGCGCACCGACATCTTCGATGCGATCGAGAAATCGCTGAAAAGGCTGCAGACCGATTATCTCGATCTCTACCAGATCCATTTTCCGGACCGGCTTATCCCCTGGGGCTCCAACCCGACGCGCATCGGCACCGTGCCGGGCAAGCGCGCCGAGGATGAAACGCCGATCGCCGAGACGCTCGCCGTGTTTGACGAGTTGGTGAAGGCAGGCAAGATCAGGCATCTCGGCCTGTCCAACGAAAGCTCCTGGGGCGTGATGCGCTTTCTCACCGAGAGCGACAAGGGCATCGGCCCGCGGGTCGCTTCGGTGCAGAACGCCTACAACCTCGTCAACCGCACCTTCGAGGTCAATCTGGCCGAAGTCTGCGAGCGCGAGGATGTCAGCCTGCTTGCCTGTTCGCCGCTGGCGCAGGGCTATCTGACCGGAAAATACGACCATGGCGCAAAGCCGGAAGGTGCGCGTTCGACGCTGTTCAACCGCGGTCAGCGCTACGAGACGCCCTATGCCGCTGAAGCGCTGCTCGCTTACAACGAGCTTGCGAAAAACTTCGGCATGGAGCCGGCGCTGTTCGCCAGCGCCTATGTGACCAGCCGCTGGTTCGTGACCTCCAACATCATCGGCGCGACGTCGATCCCGCAACTTGAAACGGCGCTGGCGGCGGCCGACGTGACCTGGACCGACGAGATGCAGAAGGCCGTCGACGATATTCATCAGCGTGTCGGCAATCCGTGCCCCTGAACGACAGATTGTGACGTTCTGGCCAGTGGACCGGCCCGGGCCCGCTCGATAAGTTGCGGGCCATATTCGCGAGAGGAAAAAATCATGACTGATATCTGGTTCCGCACGGGCGAGGCGACGGTGCTTGCAGCCGAAGGACAGGCGACGGATGCGATGCCCGAGGTTCTGATCGGCTCGGTACGCGGGCCGGTGGGGCAGGCCTTCGCCTCGATGATGGGGCAGGTGAAGGGCCACACCCGCATGTTCGTGGTGCGCGACCTGAACCAGCAGGTGAAGCCGGCGACGATGATGACGACAAAGGTCACCATCAAGAACATGGCCTATGCCGAGCTGCTTGGCGGCGTCGTGCAGGCCGCCACCGGCGACGCCATCGTCGATTGCCTTGCCGAGGGCATCCTGCCGAAGGACGAGGCCGACGAGCTCTGCATGATCATCATGATCTGGCTCGATCCGCGCTGCGCCGAGGATGAGAACCTCGATAAGAAGGATCTCTATCGCACCAACTACGAGGCGACCAAGATCGCCATCTCGCGCGCCATGACCGGCAAGCCGACCGCCGACGAGCTGATCGCCAACCGCAAGACGGTGAAGCACTATGCCCTCGACGGCGTCATCGACTACTGAGAGATCGTTTCCTAACTCTACCTTGCCGGCCATCTGACGCGGCAGGGTGGGTTGTCCAACAATCTCCGCTCTGGTCGCTGGACCGCCGCTTAAGCCGCGCTGGCTGTGATTTTGGTGGCCGCAAGGGTCTATGGATGCGCGCATAGTCCTTTCGGCCGCCAGAGTTCCTTGTTCATGAGCAGCACTTCCATATCCGCGCCGGCGATCCTCAGATCGCAACGCTGGGCGTTGGCCGCGCTGCTGCTTGGCGGCATCGTCATCGGCTGTTCGCCGATCTTCGTGCGGCTTTCCGAAGTCGGGCCGATGACCACGGCGTTCTGGCGCGTGGCGCTGGGAATGCTGCCGCTTCTCGCCTGGCAGGCCGCCAGCCCCGCGCGCGGTGAGGCCGATACACGGCCCGCCGGACTTTCCGATTACATCGCCCTTTGCGTGCCCGGCGTCATGCTGGCCGGCGACCTCGTCGCCTGGCACATCTCGCTTCACCTGACGTCGGTGGCCAATGCGACGCTGCTCGCCAACATGGCGCCGATCTTCGTGACGCTGGGCGGCTGGCTGCTTTTCCGCACGAAAATCAGCCGGATTTTCCTCACCGGGCTCGCGCTGGCGCTGGCCGGCGTCGTCATCCTCAAGGGCGGGCCGGCGGCCCTTGGCGGCGGAGACATCAAGGGCGATGTCATCGCAATCATCGCCGCGGTCTTCTATGCAGGCTACATCCTGTCGCTCGGAAAGGTGCGCAGCCGCTATTCGACGCTGACCGTGATGCTGTGGACGACCGGCTCGGCAGCCATCTGCATGCTGCCGCTGGCGCTGTTTTTCGAGGCCGGCTTCTGGCCCTATACGCTGTTCGGCTGGGCGATCCTGATCGGGCTTGCCTGGCTGTCGCACGCTGGCGGGCAGGGGCTGATCATCTTCGCACTGGCCTGGCTGCCGGCGGCCTTCTCGTCGCTGACGCTGCTGATCCAGCCGGTGGTGGCGACCATATTGGCCTGGCTTCTGCTCAGCGAGACCATCGGCATCATGCAGGCCGTCGGCGGGATCATCGTCCTTGCCGGAATATTGGTCGCGCGGCGCGGCTAGGGTGTATCGACATTCAGGTGATGGCGGGCTGCAAATGGCGATTTTATGCGCTTCCGGTGCTCACGCACCAAAATGTATTTTTTAGCCGGCCTCGCGTCATCAAACTGCAATAAACAAAGCTTGATCGGCCTATCGATTGCATTAGACGGCGAAACGAATAAACAGGAATCTGAACCAGAATTCCGTTGAAAACCCGTCGCGCCATGAAGCACCGAATCCTGTTCGGATCGTATCCGATTCCGCGCTTTGCCGGGGTGCCGAGCCACAATTTCATCGTCTGGGTCGATCCCGACGGGAAGCCGCTCTACGAGATCAATGGCGGGGCGAGCAATCCTGACGGCACCTTCAATTATTTTTCTATCTTCGGCCGGCTGACCGCCGTGGAAACCGACTATGCGCACAGCAATCTGGCATACTGCCCGGAATTCCATATCCGCCCGACGTCGCGCACCGTGCTGTTGCTGGAAGCGCCTCATCGCGAGGTCGCGGCGCGCTGGGCGCGGGGCATGAGGACGGTGAACCGCATCGCCGCCTCGGGCCTGCGCTATTCCTTCCTGACCCAGAACAGCAATTCGGTCGCCTCCGCTGTCGCGCGCGGCATGGATCTCGTCGTACCGCGCTCCTCTCTCGGACCGCTGCGAGCACCCGGCGGACGCCGCCGGCTGGCGCTGGAGCCGATGGTGGCTTAACGGCATCTCTTCCTTCTCCCACAAGGGGAGAAGGTGAGGCGCGCTTCATCATCGCCAACCTCCCTCATCCTGAGGTGCGAGCGTTAGCGAGCCTCGAAGGACGCACCTGTTCATCGCCACGCCTGCTTTCGCATCTGGCCATTGTCAAAGAGCCGGGAAAGACGGGCGGCCGAAATCTCGCTCATCTTTTGTATTTTTCTGCGATCTTTCGACCGCCCGTCTCGGTGTCTGTCCCGAAGTCGGCCGGT